>NZ_VYXP01000005.1:0-300000 GCF_008725655.1 Marinihelvus fidelis
TGGGGGACTCACGGGACTGTACGTGGCCATGGATGGCCACGTCCAAGCGATCCATGGACGGACTTGAGCGTGTCCCGTGAGTCCCCCACCGCCACGACGCACCCGCGTAGCCGTCTGTCCCGTAAGGGTCAACGGGCGGGCAAAAAAAACCCCGGCTCGCGGCCGGGGTCTAATGGTGCATCGCCTTAGGCATAGAAGTGTGGGGACTGCCTGTACAGAGGTGCGATGCACTAGGCACAGTCAACTTGCAGTTCAAAGCATAGCCATGGGCGGTTAAATTCAGGTAAACCGGCTGTTGGTTTATCGTAACGCGACGCAACTGACTGACGTCAGGCGGTTTTTCTCTCTCCGGACTGCTTTTTCAGGTGAATCAGCAGCAGGCTGACCGCGGCCGGCGTCATGCCCGGAATGCGCAGCGCCTGGCCCAGCGTGCCGGGCTGGATGGCGCGCAGCTTTTCCCGCGCCTCGGACGACAAGCCGCGCACGGCATCGTAATCAAAACCGTCGGGGATCTCGCGGTCTTCATTGCGGCGATTGCGCTCGATCTCGCCGGCCTGGCGGTCGAGGTAGCCGGCGTAGCGCACCTGCACCTCGACCTGCTCGGCGACGCGCGCGTCATCAACGCCGGGGCCGATACCCGCGACGGACACCAGCGCGTCGTAGTCCAGCTCCGGCCGCTTGAGCAGGTCCAGTGCCTTGCACTCCCGGCCCAGCGACAGGTCGAAGCGCTCGACAATGGCCTTGCCAAGGGCGTTCCCCGGCGCCACCCAGATATCGGCGAGCCGGGCGCGCTCGGCCTCGATGGCATCGCGCTTGCGATTGAACGCGGTCCAGCGGGCGTCGTCGACCAGGCCCAGTTCGCGGCCGGTGTCAGTCAGGCGCAGGTCGGCATTGTCTTCGCGCAGCGCCAACCGGTACTCGGCGCGGCTGGTGAACATCCGGTAGGGCTCACGCGTGCCCTGGGTGACCAGGTCATCGACGAGAACGCCCATGTAAGCCTGGTCGCGGCGCGGCGTCCACGGCGCATCGCCGCGGGCCTGGCGGGCAGCGTTGACGCCGGCCAGCAGCCCCTGAGCGGCGGCCTCTTCGTAGCCCGTGGTGCCGTTGATCTGGCCGGCGAAGAACAGGCCGCTCACGGCTTTCGTTTCCAGGCTGGCGTGCAGGCCGCGCGGGTCGAAAAAGTCGTACTCGATCGCGTATCCCGGGCGGGTGATATGCGCGTTCTCGAAACCGGGAATGCTATGCACGAAGGCCTGCTGCACATCGTAGGGCAGGCTGGTGGAAATGCCGTTGGGGTAGAGCTCGCGCGTGTGCAGGCCTTCGGGCTCGATGAAGATCTGGTGCGAATCGCGGTCGGCAAAACGAACCACCTTGTCCTCGATGGAGGGGCAGTAGCGCGGCCCTGAGCCCTCGATGGCCCCGGCGTACATCGGCGAGCGATGCAACGCACCGCGGATGATGTCGTGGGTCCGCTCGCTGGTGTGCGTAATCCAGCAACACACCTGCTCGGGGTGGTCGGCCACGCTGCCCAGGTAGGAGAACACCGGCATGGGGTCATCCCCCGGTTGCTCGGCCAGGTGGCTGAAATCGACTGACTTGCCGTCGATGCGCGGTGGCGTACCTGTCTTCAGGCGGCCGACATCCAGCGGCAGTTCGCGCAGCCGCTCGGCCAGCGTGACCGACGGTGGATCGCCGGCGCGGCCTCCCGGGCGTGACACCTCCCCCACGTGAATCCGCCCGCCCAGGAAGGTCCCCGTGGTCAGCACAATGGCGGGCGCGTGGAATACCATGCCGCCGGCGGTGCGGCAGGCGGTGACCCGGTCCCCCTCGATCAACAGGTCATCGACGGCCTGCTGGAATATCGAGAGGTTGGGCTGGTTTTCCACGGCCTGGCGGATAAAGGCCCGGTACAGGTTGCGGTCGCACTGCGCGCGCGTGGCGCGTACGGCGGGGCCCTTGCGGGCGTTAAGGGTACGCAGCTGGATACCCGCGGCGTCGGCGGCTTGCGCCATGACACCGCCCAGGGCGTCGATCTCGCGCACCAGGTGTCCCTTGCCGATGCCGCCGATGGCCGGGTTGCAGCTCATCTGCCCGATGGTTTCGATGCTGTGGGTCAGCAACAGCGTACGCGCACCGGTCCGCGCCGCGGCCAGTGCGGCCTCGGTACCGGCGTGACCACCACCGATCACGATAACGTCGAAATTCGCGCTGCTCACTGCTGCTACTGCCTCAGACTCGAAGGGCGCGTATTGTAATGAAAAACAACGAAAAAAGGGAGCCTGGCGTGTTGACGCCAGGCCCTGGCCATACCGGCTTGCCTAGTCGCGATCCAGGCTGACGCTGCCGCGACTGGGCGAGCGGCTGGACCCTGAACTCTTCGACGGGCGCGAACTGACCTGTCGCGAGTTCGACGGACCCGACGACCGGGCGTTACCGGCCGGGCTCTTGAATTTCACCCCCGATGAACTACGCGACACCGGCGCGCGGCCCACGGGCTGGCTGCGAATGACCGGCGCCCGGCTGACGGGCTGGGTCCTGGACGAGGTCGGCTTGGTGGCCGACCGTGAGCGGACATCTCCGGCCACCGACACCGGACTACCCGAGGTTCGCCGCGTGACCACGCCCGGGTTGCGGACGGGGTTGGACGGCGCAACGCTCACCGGCTTGCGGCTCGTCGAAATCACCCGTGTCGGCGAGCGCGAAATCTGCACCGGGCTGCTTTCGACCGGCCGCGCCACGGACACCGGGTGCGTGCGTGATCGACCGGGCTTGGCATTGCCGGCACTGCGCACATTGGTGGCGACACCTTCGACACTTCGGGACGTGCCCGGACGCCAATCGCCGTCACCACTGGTTTCGAGCACCTGACGGCCCCTGTCGGCGCTGGTGAACGCGCCGGGTCCCCGGCGACCGGGATCCTGGTCGCGATACGGCGCGTAGTCCGCCTGACCGGGCGCGTTGTGGCCCGGCGGGCCACCGGGGCGGCCGGGGTTGCCCGGGCCGGAATGGCGCGGCGGCGGGTGGCGGTCATGCCGGTCCCACTTGTGGCGCCAGTAGTAGTCGTTGCCGGCCCAGTAGTGACGTGGCCATGGACGGTAGACCGGGTAGTACACGGGGTAGTAAGCCGGGTAAGGGTAGGCCCAGCCACCGTAATACGGCCAGCGATAGCCGCTGTACCAGGGCGACCACGCACCACCGAAGCCCACGGAAATGGTCGTGTTGCCGTAGCCATAACCCAGGTAGAAGTAGTCCATGGACCAGTAGGGGTAATACGGTGCCGAAGCGTAGGTGACGGTCGTGGTCACCGGCGCGTAGTCGTTGTAGTAACCCGAATACTCCGCTTCACCCTGGACGGCCTCGCCCGGGGCGGGCACCGGGTAGTGATACGTGACGCAGCCCCCGGACAGGGCGGCAGCAATCAACAGCAGGCTTATTCGGAACATGTTTCGGATCCCGGCCCCAACCGGGGCACACGATGACATGGTGAACAGACTAGCACGTGAAGTTTGAACGTAAGCTGAACGGCGCCGCGGCATCCATTCAGCCATCGAACGGCAACAGCGTCACACTGGCGGATCCCGGCGCCGGAATGATCACCTTCACCTCGGCCTCTCCGTGCTCGAACACCTCGGCGGATGGGTTCACGTTCATCAACCCCGTCGACCAGATCTGGCCGTTCTGGCTCCAGGTCACTTCAATCGGCAGCCCCTGCCAGACCCGGTGCGGAAACGTGGTCGAACAGGTGTTTCCCGGCGCGATGTTGCCGCAGGACACGAAGCCACCGGTTTCGGGCACGACCAGCCGGATGGCCGTGATGTACGAGCGGGCGCGGTTCTCGAACGTCAGCCCGTTGATGTAGAGCTCACCGGCCTCCTCGACCTGGCCCTGAGCCGCGCAACCGGCCAGCAGCACCGCGGCAAGCAGGCCACAAAGGATAGCCCTCGCGCGCCTCATGGCTCAATCAAGCGCGTTGCTGACGATTTCATAGACGTCATTGGACAGGCCATCGGTATCGGCGATGCGTGCCAGCTCGGCCTTCATCCGTTCGCGCCGGGGCGCGTCGTAACGCGGCCAGCGATTGAACGAGCCGGCCAGGCGTGCGGCGACCTGGGGATTGATGCGATCGAGTGCGATGACCTGGTCGGCGAGGAACCGGTAACCTTCGCCGTCCGGTGCGTGAAACCCGGTGGGGTTGAGCATGGCGAAGGCGCCGATCAGCGCGCGCACCTTGTTCGGGTTGCGCAGGCTGAAACGCGGGTGGCCCATCAAATCTCGGACCGTGCCAACGGTATCGTGACCCGGGCGTATGGCCTGGATCACGAACCACTTGTCCATGACCAGGGCATCGGCATCCCAACGCTCGGCGAAATCCGCCAATGCCTCCGGCGCCCCGGGCAGGTCATCGATGACCAGGGAGCGCAGTGCGGCCAGGCTGTCGGTCATGTTGTCGCAGTGCTCCAGCTGTCGGTGGACCAGGCCGACGCCGCGGTCGGTCAGGGCCAGGTAGGACAGGCAGACATTCTTCAGCGAACGCCGGGCGATCGAATCGCTTCCATAGTTGTAAGACGCACCGTCATCCAGGGCGGTATAGCGCTCCCGCAGGCGCGGCCCCAGCGATTGTGCCAGCGAGCGGCGGGTGAACTGCCGTGCAGCGTGGATGCCGTCGACGTCGACCTGGCCTTCCATCATCTCTCCCAGCCCTTCCTCGGTGGGCAGGGTCAGAGCCTCGGCGACCAGTGCCGGGTCGGCATCGGAATCATCCAGCAGCCCGGCAAATGCCGTGTCCAGCGCCCTGGGCGGGTTCAGCTCACCCCCGGCCGCGAGTACCGCGACCTGGTCGAGAATGGTGCCGGCCGCAAGGCGCTGGGCCGCCTCCCAGCGGGCGAAGTGGTCGCTGTCATGGGCGATCAGCGTCGCCAGCTCGGCCTCGGTGTAGTCGTAGCGGACCTTCACCGGCGCGGAGAAGTCACGCAACAACGAGGGCACCGGTGCCTCGGCCAGGCCACTGAATTCGTACGACTGGCGCGCTTTTTCGAGCAGCAACACGGCGGTGTCGCCGTCCACCGCCTCACCGTCGACGGTAAGCGCCAGCGGTTCGCCGGCCCGTGACAGCAGGCCGATGGCGAACGGGATCACCAGGGGCTGCTTGTCGGCCTGGTCGTGGGTGGCCGGGGTCTGTTGCTCCAGCGTCACGCGCAGCGTGCCCGCTGCGGCGTCCCATGTCGTGTCCACCGTGACCACGGGCGTGCCGGACTGGGCGTACCAGCGGGAAAAGGCCGACAGGTCGACGTCATTGGCATCCGCCATCGCGGCCAGGAAGTCGTCGCAGGTCACGGCCTGGCCGTCGTGGCGCTCAAAATACAGCCGCATGCCCTCCTGGAAGCCTTCCTCACCCAGCAGGGTGTGGTACATGCGAATGACCGTGGCGCCTTTCTGGTAGACGGTGGCGGTGTAGAAATTGTTGATCTCGACGTAGTGATCCGGGCGGATCGGGTGCGACATCGGGCCCGCGTCTTCCGGGAACTGGCGCAGGCGCAGGTCGCGGATATCCTGGATGCGCTTGACCGCGCGGGACTGCATGTCGGCGGAAAACTCCTCGTCCCGGAATACGGTCAGGCCTTCCTTGAGCGTGAGCTGGAACCAGTCCCGGCAGGTGACACGGTTACCGGTCCAGTTGTGGAAGTATTCGTGACCGATGACACCCTCGATACCCTGGTAGTCGATGTCGGTGGCGGTATCCGGGCGCGCGAGCACGTACCGGGTATTGAAGATATTGAGCGACTTGTTCTCCATCGCGCCCATGTTGAATTCGCTGGTGGCGACGATGTTGTAGATGTCCAGGTCGTATTCCAGCCCAAACCGCTCCTCGTCCCAGCGCATGGCATTGATCAGCGACGCCATCGCGTAGTCACAGCGGTCCAGGTTGCCGTCTTCGACATAGATCCGCAGCGTGACCTCGCGACCGCTGCAGGTGGTGAAGTGGTCCTCGGTGAAGACAAAATCACCGGCCACCAGTGCGAACAGGTAGGACGGCTTGGGGAACGGGTCCTCCCAGCGGCACCAGTGGCGGCCGTTGCCGGCGTCACCCTCGGCCACCAGGTTGCCGTTCGACAGCAACACCGGGAAACGCTCACGGTTGGCCTCGATGGTCACGGTGTAACGCGCCATGACGTCCGGGCGGTCCGGGAAACAGGCAATCTTGCGAAAGCCCTCGGGCTCGCACTGGGTCAGGAAATGACGGCCGGCACCATACAGCCCTTCCAGTGCGGTATTGGCCTCGGGGTGGATGCGTTGCTTCGTGACCACGCGGCAGCGCGCCGGCGCGTCGTGGATGACCAGGCGCTCGCCCTCCCGGGTGATACGATCTTCGGCGACCACTTCACCATCGAGTTCTATGGCAATAATCTCCAGGTCGACGGCATCCAGGGCGATATCGCCCGGCTCGCCGGACACGGATTCGAAGTCGATCGCGGCCTGCACCAGGGTATGGTCGTCATGCACGCCAACGTGCAGTTCGACCTGGTCAAGCCGCCACGGGTAGGGTGTGTAGTCCGCGCGCTGGACGGACTGGGGGCGCTGGCCCTTGCTCATTATCATTCCTCGACCATAGGCCACCGGCCCATGCAAAAGTTCCGTATTATACCGTTGCCATGGACATGACCCTACCCGACATCAATGACCTGCAGGCCGCACGCGAGCGTGTGCGCGGCAAGGTCCTGGAGACCCCCGTTGCCCATCACGACGCGCTGGATGCCGCTCTCGGCTGCCACGTGTGGCTGAAATGCGAGCAACTGCAACCCACCGGCGCGTTCAAGGTGCGCGGGGCCACCAACTCGGTGACGCGATTGCGCGAGGCGGGTGATACGCGCGATGTGGCCACGCACTCCAGCGGCAACCACGGCGCCGCGCTGGCCCGCGCCGCGCGCCTTGATGGCCGCAAGGCCTATATCGTCATGCCCAGCAACGCTGTTGGGCGCAAGGTCCGGTCGGTCGAAAACGAGGGCGGAACCGTGATCAGTTGCGAGCCCGGCCAGGCACCCCGTGAGCAGGGCCTGGCGGCGCTGGTGGCCGAGGGCAAGGTGCCCATTCCGCCGTACGACCATGCCGATATCATCGCCGGCCAGGGTACCGCGGCCATGGAACTGTTCGAGCAGGTGGATTCGCTCGACATCATCATGACCCCGGTGGGTGGCGGTGGGTTGCTGGCTGGAACGGCCATTGCCGCGCGCGCTTTGCGCCCCGGCACGGCCGTCATCGGCGCCGAACCCGCCGGCGCCGCTGATACGAACGCCAGCGTGGCCGATGGCCACCGTGTTGAAAGCTGGTCTCCCGATACCGTCGCCGATGGCCTGCGCGCGCTGGTTGGCGCGTCGAACTACGCCATCATCAGCGACAAGGTGGACCAGGTGCTGCTGGCCGATGACGAGGCCATCGTCGCCGCCATGCGACTGTTGTTCGAGACCACCGGGCTGCGCGTGGAGCCCTCCGCCGCGGTCACCCTCGCGGTGATCGCGAGCCATCCCGAGGTGTTTCGCGGCCGCTCGGTCGGTGTCATTCTCAGTGGTGGCAATTACGACCCGGCACTGTTTCCCTGGCTTGAAGAGCCCCAGCCGGGCACTGGCGCCACGGGCACTGAAGACAATGGAGGCCCCGCATGACCCAGCGACTGATGCTCCTTCGACACGCGAAAGCCGTGACCTGGGAGCCGGGCTGCGACGATTTCAGCCGCGTACTGGCCGAAAAGGGCCAGCGGCACATGCAGAAGCTGGCGGCCTGGATGACCGACAACGTGGCCGTACCGGAGCGCGTGCTGTGTTCGACCGCCGCCAGGACGGTGGAGACACTGGCGCCGCTGCTGCGGGCCTGGGGCGACGATGCACCGGCCGTCAGCTACCTGGACAGCCTCTACCATGCCAGCACCGGGCAGATACACCACCTGGCCACCGAGGCGCTGGCGGGCGCCGACAGCGCGTTGCTGGTCGGCCACAACCCGGGCTTCGAGAGCCTGTCACTGGGGCTGATGAGTGACGCGGATTACCGCAGGCACCAGCGCATGGCCACCGGCACACTGGGCGTGTTCGATTTCGCTGCTGGTTTCGACGGCGGCGAGCATGACGGGCGGCTGGCCCACTGGGTCACGCGCAAGGATCTGTAGCCGGCGACCGGCCCGTTCAGGCCAGGGACGCTTCCCAGGCGCGCGCCAGCGCGGCGATTCCCGCCTCGTCGACGGCGCTGAAACGGTCCGGGACCGGGCTGTCGATATCCAGCACGCCCACTGTTTCGCCGTTGATCGATAGCGGAATCACCAACTCGGAACGCGAAGCCGCGTCGCAGGCGATGTGACCGTCGAAGGCATGCACATCGGCAATACGCTGGATGGCGTTCTGTGCCACCGCCATGCCGCAGACACCCCGCCCGACGGGGATGGTCACGCAGGCGGGCTTGCCCTGGAATGGCCCCAGCACCAGGGTGTCACCCTCGAGGAAATAGAACCCCGCCCAGTTCACATCCTCCAGCGCCTCGTACAGCAACGCAGCCAGGTTGGCCGCGCTGGCGATGCGGTGCGGATAGGTGGACAGCAGTCCGCGGGCCTGGGCCAGTAATGACGCGTAGTCAGCTTCGTTCATGATGAATTCCTTAAGCGGCTGAACACCAGGAGCTGGTTGTTCGCTGGCATGGGTAGCCGTTCCGTCAATGCCATCTGGTAGCCACCGAGCAGGGTTTCAAGCGCCTCGACATCGCGAATGCCCATGTTTGGGTCGCGGCGGCGCAGATCACGGTCGAAATCTCGATTGCCGTCCGAGGTGTAAGCACCGTCAATATTGAATGGCCCGTACAGGAAAAAACGCCCATCGGAGGCCAGCACATTATCGATTCCGGCCGCCATGGCCTCGACACCCGCCCACGGCATGATATGTGCGGTATTGGCGCTGTAGACGATGTCGAACGGGCCTTCCGGCCAGGGGTCGGCCAACACATCCAGTGCCTGGGCCGCGTGGACGTTGGCAGGCGCCTCGAAGTCCAGCCGCGCCTGCAGGCCGGGTAATGCGTCGGAGCGATCGGTTGGCCACCAGTCGATATGCGGCAGGGCCGCGGCCATGTACACGGCGTGCTGGCCGGTACCGGCGCCGATTTCCAGCAGGCGCGCAGGCGCACCCAGCCGGGGGCCGACGGCATCGAGTATGGGTACGCGGTTTCGTTCGCTGGCCGGTGCAAACGGCAGGTCGGCATGGCTCATGTTGAGGCTCTCAACTGACGCAACGTCGCGTTGAAGGCGGTGAGCAGTGCGGACTCATCGCGATGAACCCCCTGCTCGACCACGCGCTCACCAGCCACGGAGACCGACGCAATCATGTCCTGGCCGCCACTGAAGACGTAACTGTCGAGCACCGTATCGCCCTCAAGGTCGCGCAGGCGGGGATGTTCGCGATCCAGTTCGACAAGGTCTGCGCGGTAGCCGGGCGCGATCTGGCCGACTGGCTGGGCCAGGGCCTGTGCACCGCCCATGGCCGCGCGAGACCAGAGCCATCGTCCGGTACTGGCACCGGCCTCCGCCATCACGTTGCGCCGGCCACTGACCAGGCGCTGCGTGTATTCAAGCAGCCTGAGTTCCTCGGCCGGACAGATTCGCAGGTTACTGTCGGAGCCGATGCCAAGCGCGCCACCCGCGGCGCGCCAGTCGGCCGCGGCGAAGATGCCGTCTCCCAGGTCGGCCTCGGTGGTCGGGCACAGCCCCGCCACCGCGCCCGAGCGGGCCGCATCGGCCAGTTCGCCGGCGTCGCCGTGGGTGGCATGCACCAGGCACCAGCGCCGGTCGACGTCGAACTGGTCCAGCAACCAGCGAATCGGGCGGGCGCCCAGCACCCGCTGGCAGTCTTCCACCTCCTGGCGCTGCTCGGCGATATGGATATGCACCGGCCCCGAGGGCGCAAGCGACACGATGGCGTTGATGTCGTCGGCGCTGGCGGCGCGCAGTGAATGCGGGGCAAGCCCCAAAACCGTGTTGGGCCGGCCCCTGGTGTGCCCTGCCAGCGAGTCGAACATTCGCGTGAAGCCGTCAACCGTGTTTCGAAACCGCCGCTGGCGCGGATTGACCTCTTCCGCCTCGAAGCCGGAACGCCGGTAGAACACCGGCAACAGGGTCAGCCCGATACCGCTGTCCTGCGCCGCGGCCAGCACCCGGTGCCCCAGTTCGGCCGGGTCATCGTAGGGCTGGCCATCTGGGGCATGGTGGAGGTAATGAAACTCCGCGCAGGCCGTGTAGCCAGCCTTCAGCATCTCGACGTAGAGCCCGGCCGCACAGGCCTGCAGCTGCCCGGGGCTCACCCGCAGGGCCATCGCGTACATGGTCTCCCGCCAGGTCCAGAAGCTGTCCTGCTGGCCCGGCTGGCCGGCATGGCTCAACCCGGCCATCAGGCGCTGGAAGGCGTGGCTGTGAAGATTGGGCATGCCGGGTATGACGACGCCGTCAAGGCGCACGTCGTCCGTTCGACCGCCTCCGGCTGGCAGGCCCGTCTCGACCTGCTCGATCATGCCGTTTGCGTCCAGGGTCAGCCGGACGTCCCTGGCCCAGCCATCGGGTAGCAGCGCGTGCGCGCAGACGACCGCGCCGGGTTTCATTCCTCCGGCCTCCAGTCCAACAGGGCCTGCAGCCATTGCCGCAACAACGGCACGACACCAGCTGCGCGCGCGTCTTCCCAGGCCGGTGGCGCCTCGCTCATGTAAAGCCGCTGGGGCATTTCCATCTGCAACGCGTGGATGCCCTGCCCGGGTTGCCCGTAGTGCCGGGTGTTGTAGCCGCCCTTGAAGCGGCCATCCAGGACGGCCGTGTGACTCGCGGACTGCCTGAACACGTCCATGGACAGGTCCACCAGCCCGGGCGCGGCGCTGCGCCCGCCGTGACTGCCCAGGTTCAGGTCGGCCAGGACACCGTCGAACAGCGCGGGCACCTCGCCGCGGATTGAGTGCGCGTCCAGCAGGATGGCATAGCCGTGTTGCGCTCGGAGCCGCGCCAGTTCCGCTGCCAGCGCGTCATGTACGGGCGCCCAGTAGCGGTCCCTGCGCTCGGCAATCTCGTCCGCATCCGGCGCCTGGCCGGGACGGTAAAGGGCTTCACCGTCGAAGGTTTCCACCGGCACCAGGCCGGTCGTGCGCGTGTTGTACAACGCGGCATCGTCCGGTGGCCGGTTCAGGTCGACCACGTAACGGGAGTGACTGGCCACCAGCATCCCGGCGCCCATGGCCGTGGCGAAATCGTAGAGCCGGTCGACGTACCAGTCGGTATCCGGCAGGGTCCGTGCCAGCGGCGTCATCCGCGCGGCGATGGCTTCGGGCAGGACCGTGCCCGAATGCGGCACGTTGACCAGCAGGGGGGTCGTACCCGGCTGCAGCTTGAACAGCGTCATGTCGTTCTCTTCGCTGAATTGGCCAGAAGCCTAACGTGTTTTCGACCGCGCCGTGAAGTCACCGGTAGCCACAAAAAAAGGCGGCCCGGAAAACCGGGCCGCCTCTGTGACTCGCAATGGATCGGGGCTGATCAGTTCACCAGCGGCCGGTCCTCGACGATGGTCGGTGACACGAAGATCAGCAGCTCACGCTTCTGCGTGCTGTTCGAGCGGCGCTTGAACAGGTTGCCGACGCCGGGGATATCCGCCAGGTAAGGCACCTTGTCCGTGCTGCGCGAACGCTCATCCTGGAAGATACCACCCAGGACCACCGTCTCGCCGTTGTTGACCAGGACGCTGGTGCCCAGCTCACGGGTATCGATGGACGGTACGGAACCGCCGCGGCCGGTCTGGAAGATCTCACCCACCGTGTCCTGCTTGACGTTCAGGTCCAGCTGGACGCGGTTGTCCGGTGTAATCAGCGGCGTCACACGCAGCTCCAGCACGGCTTCCTTGAACTGCACCGAGCTCGCACCTGAAGACGTTGATTCTTCGTACGGAATCTCGACACCCTGCTGGATGAAGGCTTCCGCCTGGTTGGCGGTCACCACGCGCGGGGTCGAGATCACCTCACCCTCGCCCTCGGCTTCCAGTGCCGACAGCTCAAGGTCGATCAGGAAGTTACCGGTCAGGAACGACAGGCCGATGGTGCCGGCCCCGCTGGTCGTCACCGGCAGGTTGACGTTGTAGCGATCCGGCGTGCCCGGAATGTCGATCAGGCCGTCATCCCGCGGGTTGGTGGCCGGGTTGATCAGATCGGCGGCATCGCCGTCACCGCCGATGGCCAGGATGTTGCTGCCGTCGTGCAGCGCGTTGACACCGAAGCGGACACCCAGCTCATGGCTGAAGTCGCTGGAAGCAATCACGATGCGCGATTCGATCTGCACCTGGCGGACCGGGCGGTCGAGCTCGGTGACCAGGTTCTGGATCGCTTCGATGCGGTCCTGGGTATCGGTGATCAGCAGCGTGTTGGTCCGCGGGTCGATGGACACCGAGCCACGGGTCGACAGCAGGCCGCGGTCGTCCAGGTTCTGTCCCAGGCCGGGTCCGCCCGGACCGCCGGACTGAGAAGACTCCTCGATCAGCAGCTTCATGTCCTCCGCGGTGGCGTAGCTGACGCTCAGCATGGCGGTCACCAGCGGCTCCAGCTCGCGGCGGTCCTGCTGCGCCTGCAGCAGTTCCTGCTCACGCGCGGCGATATCGGACGTCGGCGCGATCCAGATCACGTTGCCGTTCTCGCGCTTGTCCAGGTTGCGGGCGTCGAGAATGATGTCCAGCGCCTGGTCCCAGGGCACGTTGGTCAGGCGCAGGGTCAGGTTGCCGGACACGTTGTCGGCGACCACGATGTTCAGGTCGGACACGTCGGCAATCAGCTGCAGTACCGAGCGGACCGGGATATCCTGGAAGTTGAAGGTCACGCGGGCACCGGTGTACTCGCGATCTTCATACAGTTGCACTTCTTCCGGACCGGACTGTGACAGCGGCTCAACTGCCTGCACTTCGATAATCACGTCGTTGCCTGACTGGTACGCCAGGTGCTCGTAGACACCGGCCACCATCATTTCCAGGCGCACGGATTCATTGCGCTGGCTGACGTCGATAATCTGCACCGGCGTCGCAAAGTCGACCACGTCCAGGACCTGGTTCAGGTTCTCCGGCAGGTCGGAATTGAAGATTTCGACGTTGAGGGTGCCGGCGCCGGCATTCACGGCCACGCTTGCGCCCTCGCCGTCCAGGCCGACGATAACCCGGCTCTGGCCGTCTTCGCCACGACGGAAGTCGATGGCGTTGACGTTGTAGCTACCCAGGCTGCGGCGTGCTTCCGTCGATGCAGCGGCGGCCACGGCCTGGCCGTTGGCGACGGTCAGGCTCACTCGCCCGCCCGAGGTGCTGTAATCGAACTCGGCTGACTGGCTGAGTTCAACCAGTACGCGGGTCCGCCCACCGGCAGACAGCGTCGAATACGAGGAAACGTTTCCGGAATTGACCTGCACAGGGGTCGAGTCGACCGTGCTGGTGGTATCCGACATGTCGAGCACGATGCGCGGCGGGCTGTCGGTCGCGAACACGCTGACCGCCGGCTCGCTCCCCGAGGTCTGCATGGTGATGGTGACAGTGCCGTCATCACCCGTGCTGTAGTCCGTCGAAGTCACCTGGGTCTGCGCCAGCGCCGACGACGCGAACAGCGTCAACGCAAGGCACCAGGCGGTGCGGTAACCGGTCTTGATCGTGCTCATGGTCCTTCCCCACATGTCGGTCGGCGATGTTGCTGCCGCGATCCTGTTATTGGTCATTGCATTACCCTCATTTCGGGCCACGCGTTATCAGCGCTTCCCTGCTGTTCAGTTCCCTTCAAGCGCGATGGATGCTTCGCGCACCAGCCATCCGCTGTCCCCGTTCGGGATAAATTCGGACAAGTCGATAGCCGCTTCCGTGATCTGGACGATCCGGCCGTGGTTCTTGCCCATGTAATCGTTCACGGTCACGCGATGAACCACGCCATCCGGATCACGAACCAGTCCCCAGTACGCGTTGTCGCGGCTGAACGTGCCCACCATGGTGAGCGTATCGAGTTCATAGCGTTCAAGGTATTCCTTGGGCCGGTCGAAGTCGGGCTTCGGACCATCGGCGTCGCCGCTCGATGCCGCGGCTGATTCACGGCCCTGGCTGGTTGACGACTGGAACGGGTCGCGGCCATTGGTGCCTTCGTAGGCGTACGGCTTGTAGGTCTTCACCGGCGGAATCGGCGGAATCGGCTGCGCTGGTCGCGCCTTGACCTCGGCGATGTACTGTTCAAGCTCGCCCATGTCGCGGCTGCACGAAGCAAGAACCGTGGTCGCGGTGATCACAAGCAGCGCCCGGGTCATGGTGCGGTTGACGGACTTCATTGCGCACCTCCGGCCTGGGCCTGGCTAATCTCGTTTTCATCCAGGTATCGGTAGGTCTTCACCTGGCCCTCGAGGATCAGGCGTCCTTCGGCGGCGGCGGAACCCGTGGCCCGACGCAGCGAAACATTGTGCATCGTCAGGATGACCACTCGGGGCAGGCCGGCCACACCGCTGACGAACTCACCAAACTCATGAAAATTACCCATCATGCGAATGGAGATTGGCCGTTCGGCGTAGAAGTCCTGCTGCACTTCTGCCAGCGGCTCGAACAGCTGGACATCGATACCGGCCGCCAGCGCGGTCTGCGAGATATCGACCAGCAACTTGTCCATCTCGGTTTTGCCCGGAAGCTGCCGGAACATGGTTTCCAGCAACTCCTGCATTTCTTCGAGCTGCTGCTCGTAGTCCGGCAGGTTAGCCGCCTTACGTTGTTTCTCCTCGAAGTCGGAGCGCAAGGCGAATTCCTGCTGCTCGACACGCTCGAGCACCTCGGTCTTCTCCTTGACCAGGAGGAAATAACCCGCCACCAGCAGGACAACCAGGATCAATACCAGCAGGAACGCGCGTACCGCGGGCGTCGCGCTGCCAATATCCGAAAAATCGGTATTGCGAAGATCTTCCAACATTACTGCGCCCCCCCTGTGCCGGCGCCGACGGCAACGTCTTCTTCCTCGGCGATGGGCCGCAGTTTCACGCGGATCTCAAAATCGTAGGGCTCGACCGAACTGGCCGGCCGATCCGCCGCGCGAACAATTGAAAGGTCAGGCTCGACAAACAGGTCGTTGTCCGCGAGCGATTGCAGGTAGGCGGAGACGCGGGCGTTGGACTGGCTGGTGCCGGCCAGCGACACGGCCATGCCCTGCTGGGTAATCGAATTCAGCGTAATGCCCACCGGGATGGTCTTGGCCAGCTGGTCAAGCAACTCCACGGTGAGTGAGCGGCTGGCCTGCAGGCGCTCGATAATGCGCTTGCGTGACAGCAGCCGTGCGCGGGTCTGTTCGAGCTGTTCGATCTTGCGAATCTGGCTTTCGAGGCGGGCGATCTCCGCCTGGATGGTGCGGTTACGCATTTCCTGGTGGGCAATGCGCTGGTCGAAGAACATGCCGACGATGAACACCAGGACCACGCCCAGGATGGCCGTCATCAGCGCGGAGACCATGAATTTCTTCTGGCGCTCCTGCCGCTGTTCCTCGCGCCACGGTAAGAGATTGATTCTTGCCATCAGTCAAACCCCCGCAGTGCCAGGCCAAGCGCGACCATCAGGCTGGGCGTGTTGCGCTTGAGCGCGGACACGGCCACCGACGGCGCGATATCCATTCCGGAGAGTGGGTCAGCCACGCGGGTGGTCAGGCCCAATTCCTGTTGGACCATCGGCGCCAGCCCCTTCAGCGAAGCGGTGCCGCCCGCGAGGTAGATGGTGCTGATGGGTGAGTATTCGTTGCTCGAAGCGAAGAACTGCAGTGCGCGGCTGACCTGGTGGACGATGTTCAGCTGGAACGGCTCGAGCACTTCGCTTTCGAAGTCTTCCGGGCCATCTTCACCCCGCTCGAAGAAGCTGGCCTGCTCCGGCGTCATGTCATAGCGGCGCATGGCCTCTTCCAGCAGCTGGTGACCGCCGAAGGGATGCTCACGCGTGTAAATGACGCGACCGCCGCGAATCACCAGCAGCGTCGTCAGGTCGCGACCGATATCGAAAATACCGACCGCTTCGTTTTTGCTCAGGTGGTCACGCTCGCGGATCAGGTCAAAGGCATTGGCGATGGCGAAGGCCTCGACATCGACGACCCGGGCGACCAGGCCGGCGGACTCGAGGGCGTCCTGGCGGCTCTCGACGTTTTCGCTCTTGCTCGCGGCCAGCAGGATATCGACCAGGTCCGGGTTACGCGCCGACGGGCCCAGGACATTGAAGTCCAGGCTCACTTCGTCGAGCGGGTAGGGGACATACTGGTTGGCCTCGATCTGCACCTGGCTTTCGACATCGGACTCGGCCAGGTCGGAAGGCAGTGAGATGGTCTTGGTGAATACCGCGGGGCCGGATACGGCAATAGCGCAGACCTTGGTCCGCGTACCGGAATTGCGTACGGCGCGCTCAATGGCATTGGATATCGCCTCGATGTCCTGTACGGACTTGTCGACGACAACACCTTCCCGCAGTGGCTCCATGCCGAAGTGCTCGACCCGGAATCCACCCCCCGTTTCCGACAGCTGCAGGGCACGAACAAAGGAAGATCCGATGTCCAGCCCAATCACTGGCGCCTTTTTGTTCCCGAACAGTTTCAACGCTTTAATCCCTTAATTTTGTGCCATAAGGCTTTAGGCCCAATGGTTTATTGAAACTTTCTTAAATCGTTTTTAACAGAAAGCCCCGTTATTCTCAATGCCCGCTGCATGAATTTTGTGCCGCACGGGCATGCCACGGGTTAAGTTCCGCATGACGGAACCTGGCGCCGACTTGGAGTCTAAGAATGTGTTCAGGTGAGCAGCACACGATTATCCCCCAATGACATCCTTATCCTTCGACTGTGCCCGTTTCGACTGTCATCTCAGCGCCCCAGAGGGCACAATGACCGCGAGAACTTCCTGTTCATCGCGTCTCTAGCATAGCAGGTTAACGGATTGAAGAAACTATTGAAATGGATTTTCCGGCTGGGTGTGCTCGGAATCGTGGTCGGCGCCATCGCGCTGGGCGCGGTCTATTACACCATCGCGCCCACCCTGCCCGACGTCGAAGCCCTCAGGGACGTTCGCCTGCAGGTCCCTTTGCGGGTGTACAGCGCCGACGGCAAGCTGATCAATGTCTTCGGCGAGAAACGCCGCATCCCGGTTCGCATTGAAGACGTCCCGGACAACCTGAAGTACGCCTTTATCGCTGGCGAAGACGCGCGCTTTTTCGAGCACCCGGGTGTCGACTGGCAGGGCCTGACCCGGGCCGTGTGGACACTGGCGACCACGGGTGAAAAATCCATCGGCGGCAGTACCATCACGCAGATGCTGGCGCGGAATTACTTCCTGACGCTGGAAAAAACCTTTACCCGAAAGACCAAGGAAATCTTCCTTGCGCTGAAGATCGAGCGCGAATTTACCAAGGACGAGATTCTCGAGCTGTTCCTGAACAAGATCCTGCTGGGGCACCGCGCCTACGGTGTCGGTGCCGCGGCCGATGTCTATTACGGCAAGACCCTGGACCAGTTGACGCTGGCGCAGAGCGCGATGATCGCCGCGCTGCCCAAGGCGCCCTCGAGGATCAACCCCATTACCTCGCCCGAGCGTGCGCTGGAACGGCGCAATTACGTGCTGTCGCGGATGCTGGAACTGGACTACATCAGCCAGGCTGAGCACGACGCCGCCGTGGCCGAAGCCGACAACGCCTTCTACCACGGCGCCACCACCGAGGTCAGCGCGCCCTACCTGGCCGAAATGGTCCGCGCCGAAGTCTACGGGCGCATGGGCGAAGAGGCCTACACCGGTGGCTACCGGGTCTTCACCACGGTGCGGTCGGACATGCAGGCGGCGGCCAACGAGGCCATCCGTGCCGGGCTGGAAGACTACGACCACCGCCACGGCTACCGCGGCGCAGAAGCGCGCATCGACCTGGGCACGGCCACCGGGCCGGCCGCCTGGGACGAGGCCCTCAGTCCCTACCGCGCGGTCGCGGGCCTGGTGCCCGGTCTGGTCACCGAGGCCGACGCCGAATCGGCGCTGGTCTACCTGGCCGACGGGCAGACCGTGGCCCTGGCGCTGGAAGACATGGCCTGGGCGAAAAAATTCATCAGCCGTGACCGTTATGGCGTGGATCCGAAAACGGTCGACGAAGTGGTCCAGCCGGGTGACATCGTGCGGGTTCGGCGCCAGGACGACGGCCGCTGGCAGCTGGGCCAGGTTCCCGACGCGGAAGCGGCACTGGTGTCCATCGACCCGGACGACGGCGCGATTCGCGCACTGGTCGGCGGTTTCGATTTTTCGCGCAGCAAGTTCAACCGCATTACCCAGAGCGTCCGCCAACCGGGCTCGTCGTTCAAGCCGTTCGTTTACTCGGCGGCGCTGGAGCGCGGCTTCACCACCGCCAGCCTGATCAACGACGCGCCCATCGTGTTCGAAGACACGGAACTGGAGCGCACCTGGAAGCCGCAGAACTTCAGCGAGAAGTTTTTCGGCCCCACCCGGCTGCGCGAGGCCATGGTGAACTCACGCAACCTGGTTTCCATTCGCCTGTTGCGCGATATCGGCATCAGTTACGCGCGCGAATACATCAGCGAATTCGGCTTCGATGTCGGCGCCCTGCCGGCCAACCTGTCGATGGCGCTGGGCACTGCGGACCTGCCGCCGCTGTCCATGGCCCGCGGCTACGCCGTGTTTGCCAACGGCGGCTATCGCGTCGACCCGTACTTTGTCGACACCATCGAGGATGACGATGGCCGCGTGATCTACCGCGCCAACCCGCCCACCGTCTGCCCGGATTGCGAAAAGGCCATGGCCGATGCGCTGGCCGCGGCGCCGCTCGCCGAGCCCGCCGATACCGGCCACGAAGACGCGGACGGCAACGCGGCCGCCATCGACCCGACGCCGGACTACCGCCCGCTGGAAGCCGCGGTGACCGGCGAAGACGAACTCGATGACGACCTGGCGCCCGAGGCCTGGCCGGAAGTGCCCGACAACCTGCCCATCGAACCGGCGCCGCGCGCGATATCCGAGCAGAACGCCTACCTGGTGCGCTCGATGATGATGGACGTGATCCGCCGCGGCACCGGCAAGAAGGCCATGGAACTGGGGCGCAACGACCTGGCCGGCAAGACCGGCACCACCAACGACCAGCGCGACGCCTGGTTCTCGGGTTACAACAGCGAACTGGTCACGACCGTCTGGGTCGGCTTCGACAGTCACGACCCGCTGGGCCGGGCCGAAGTGGGCGGCCGCGCCGCCCTGCCCATCTGGATCGATTTCATGCGCGTGGCGCTCGAGGGTGTCCCTGATACACCGGCACCGCTGCCACCCGGCCTGGTGCAGGCCAAGATCAATCCGGATACCGGTTTGCTCGCGGCACTTGAAAGTCCGGGTGGAATCATGGAAGTATTCGAGGCAGGGCATCTTCCCGACATGGAAGATCACCAGCAAGGAGTCCGTCAGGATGCCGCGCAGGAAGAGGACCCGTACGACATCTATTGACCGCCAGGACAACGGCGGCGCCCGTGTCTCCCGCAGCATGCGGAAACTGCAGATGCTGCGCCGCGACGTCGCCATCGAGGCGGCCCGCATCATGGCCACCGAGGGCCAGCACAACTTCAAGATGGCCAAGCGCAAGGCCGCCGAACGCATCGGCGTCAATCCGCGCGTTGCCCTGCCCAGCAACATCGAGGTCGAGGAAGCCCTGCGCGCCTACCAGGGCTTCTATGGCGGAGAATCCCACTCAGAGCAATTACAGTCCCTGCGCGCGACCGCAGCCGGGCTGATGCGCAACCTGGAAAGCTACCGGCCCAGGCTGGTAGGCCCCGTGCTCGATGGCACGGCCGACAGTCATTCGAGGATTTCCCTGCAGCTGTTCAACGACCCGCCGGACATGGTCATTCTCTACCTGCTGGAAATCGGCGTGCCGTTTCACCAGGAACAGCGGCGAATCCGCTGGCACGATGGCAGCTTCCGCGACATCGAGTTGCTGGTCACCGAGTTTGAAGGGGTGTCGGTCGAACTGGCGCTGTTTGGCACCGTGGACCTGCGCCAGGCGCCACCCAGCCCCGTGGACGGGCGCCCGCAAAAACGTGCGGGCCTGCCGGAAGTGGAAGAACTGCTGGCGGCCTGAGCATCACCTGCCCAGGCCACCGGCGGGGCATCAACGGTTGTCGATACCCACGTAGTTGCGCTCGGTCGCGCCGGTGTACACCTGGCGCGGGCGGCCGATGGGCGTGGGGTTGGCACTCTGTTCCAGCCAGTGCGCCACCCAGCCCGTGGTGCGCGCGATCGCGAACATCACCGTGAACATGCTGGTGGGAATACCCAGCGCCTTGTAGATGATGCCCGAGTAGAAGTCGACGTTCGGGTACAACTTGCGCTCGACGAAGTAGTCGTCCTTCAGCGCGATCTGCTCCAGCTCGCGGGCCAGGTCCATCAGCGGATCGGACACGCCCAGGTCGTCGAGCACGGCATGCGCCGCTTCGCGGATGATGGCCGCGCGCGGGTCAAAGTTCTTGTACACGCGGTGACCGAAGCCCATCAGGCGGAACGGGTCGTTCTTGTCCTTGGCCTTGTTGATGTACTTGCCGATCTGCGAGACATCGCCGATCTGTTCCAGCATGGTCAGCACCGCCTCGTTGGCGCCGCCGTGCGCCGGGCCCCACAGGGCGGCGATGCCGGAGGCCACGCAGGCGTACGGGTTGGCTCCGGTGGAGCCCACCAGGCGCACCGTCGAGGTGCTGGCGTTCTGCTCGTGGTCGGCGTGCAGGATGAACAGCAGGTCCATGGCACGGGCGGCCACTTCGCTGACCTGGTAGTCCTCGGCCGGCACGCTGAACATCATGTCCAGGAAGCGCTCGGTGTAACCCAGGCGGTTCTGCGGGTAGGACGACGGCCAGCCCATGTGGTGGCGGTAACAGGCCGCCGCGATGGTCGGCATCTTGGCGATCAGGCGCTTGGCCGCCAGCATCCGCTGTTCGGGATCACGCATGTCCAGGCGGTCGTGGTAGAACGACGCCAGCGAGCCCACCACGCCGGACATCATCGCCATCGGGTGCGCGTCGTAATGGAAGCCGGCCATGAAGTTGTTCAGCTTCTCGTGCACCATCGTGTGGTACGTGATGTCCTTGCGGAACTCGGTGAACTCCGCACGGTTGGGCAGCTCGCCGTTCAGTAGCAGGTACGCCACCTCGATAAAGCTGGACTGCTTGGCCAGCTGTTCGATGGGGTAACCACGGTAACGCAGGATGCCGTTGCCGCCGTCGATGAAGGTGATGGCGCTGGAGCAACTGGCGGTGGCGGTGAAACCGGGGTCGTAGGTGAAATACCCCAGTTCTTTCGGCACGCCCTTGATGGCCAGCGTGGGTTCGCCTTCGGCACCACGGATAACGGGCAGTTCGACGGACTTACCGGAAGCTTCATCGGTGAGAATGACGGGCTTGTCGGACACGGACAACTCCTGCAAATTAACTTAAAAAAGCCCGGCAGGCGGTGGCCATGCCGGGCTTTTGCGTGATCGGAACCTTACTTCTGGTACCGGCGCTTGAAGCGGTCGACTCGACCGCCGGAATCCAGCACCTTGTGCTTGCCGGTGTAGAACGGGTGGGATGCACTGGAAATATCCACCTTGATCAGGGGGTATTCCTCGCCATCTTCCCACTTGATGGTTTCGTTCGTGTTCATCGTAGAGCGGGTCAGGAACGAGAAGTCCGAAGACACGTCCTGGAAGACCACCTTACGATATTCAGGGTGAATGCCAGCTTTCATGACGTCATTCCTGCAATCGCGGGTTTCAGAGAGCCGGGCATATTAACGGCAAACGCCACCCGACACAAGCATTTTCCACGCCCATGATCAGTCCTTTCCGGGCAGGAAAAGCGCCTGCAGGTCGTTGACGAAACGCCAGCCCAGCGCGGACGGCGCATAACCCGCGCCGCCAGGCTCAAGCAGGCCGCGTTCGACCGCCTGCCCGACGCGATCGGCAACGGTCTCCCAGCCCAGCCCGGTCCGGGCCTCGAATGCATCGCGGGCGAAGCCGTCACGCAGGCGCAGGCCGTTCAGGAAGAACTCGAAAACGCGCTCTTCCACGTCGATTTCACGGGTTTCGGCCAGCCGGTCACCGGCGAGATAGCGCTTCGGGTGCCGCGACTTGGCCAGTCGCAGGATACGCCCGCCGGCGGGGTCGGTGAGCTTGGCGTGCGCGCCGGCGCCGATGCCCAGGTAGTCGCCAAAGCGCCAGTAATTCAGGTTATGGCGGCTCGACTGCCCGGGCCTGGCCCAGGCCGACACCTCGTATTGCGCAAACCCACCCTCGACCAGCCGGGCCGCGCTTTGCTCCTGCATGTCCCAGCTGGTGTCGTCGTCGGGAATGCCACGTGGCGGCGCCGCGGCGAACGCGGTGTTCGGCTCCAGGGTTAACTGGTAATGGGACACGTGGGCCGGCGCCGCCGCCACGGCACGATCGATATCTTCGAGCGCCTGCACCACGGTCTGCCCCGGCAGGGCGTACATCAGGTCGATGTTGAAGTTGTCCAGGCCGGCGTCGTGCAGCGACCCGATGGCGCGATCGACCTCGGCCGAGCCGTGGATGCGGCCCAGTTTATTCAGGTGGGCATCGTTAAAGCTCTGCACCCCCAGCGACACGCGGTTGATGCCGGCGTCGCGGTAGGCGCTGAAACGGTCGTGCTCGACGGTGCCCGGGTTGGCCTCCAGTGTCACCTCGCAGCCGGGTGCCAGGGCAATGCGGGCGCGGATGCCCGATAGCAGCTCATCCATCTGCGCTGCGTTGAACAGGCTGGGCGTGCCGCCGCCGAAGAACACGCTCGACACCGGCCGGCCCCAGGCCAGCGGCAGGTCCTGTTCCAGGTCATCCAGCAGGGCGCGGATGTAGTCTTCCGCGGGCAGCTCCCCCTTCAGGGCGTGGGAATTGAAGTCGCAGTAAGGGCACTTGCGCACGCACCAGGGCAGGTGCACGTACAGGCCCAACGGCGGAAGGGAGAGACCGGCGGACACGCGGTTTCAGGCATCCAGCGCGGCCACCAGGGCGCGCACGGCCTGGCCGCGATGGCTGAGCCGGTTCTTTTCCGCCGGGTCGAGCTCGGCCGAGGTCTCGTCTCGCCCGCCCACGCGGAACAGCGGGTCGTAGCCGAAGCCGCCCTTGCCCCGTGGCGCGGCCAGGATATGGCCGTGCCAGCGCGCCGTCGCCAGCACCGGGGCCGGGTCAGATGCCGAACGCGTCAGCACCACGGCGCAGAAGAAGTAGGCCGCGCGGTCGTCGCCCGCCAGGCCGTTCATGTTCTCGAGCAGGCGCGCATTGTTGGCCGCATCGTCGCCATGGGCGCCGGCGTAGCGCGCGGAGAAGATACCGGGCTCGCCGCCCAGCGCGGGAACCACCAGGCCGGAGTCGTCGGCAATTGCCGCGCGACCGGTATGGCGCGAAGCGTTACGGGCCTTCAGCAGGGCATTTTCGATGAACGTGGGCGCGTCTTCCGGCGCTTCCGGGGTATCCCAGTCCGACTGCGCGCGCAGGTGGTAGCCCAGTGGCGCCAGCATGGCCGCCAGTTCCTTCAGCTTGCCGGCGTTGCCGCTGGCGAGCACCAGCTCCACCGGCGTTGCGGCGCCATCGCTCACGCCAGCGCCTCATCCTGCGCGACCATCAGTTCGCGGATACCCTTCTCGGCCAGGTCGACCAGCGCGTCGAGTTCGTCACGCCGGAATGCATGTCCCTCCGCCGTGCCCTGCAACTCGATGAAACCGCCGCCGTCGTTCATCACCACGTTCATGTCGGTTTCCGCGCCAGAATCTTCCGGGTAATCCAGGTCAAGTACGGGCGTGTCACCAAAGATGCCGACCGAGACCGCCGCCACCTGACCGTGCACCGGGCTGGATTTCAGCCGCCCTTTCTGCACCAGGCCGTTGCAGGCATCCACCAGGGCCACGTAGGCACCGGTGATGGCCGCGGTACGGGTACCACCATCGGCCTGCAGCACATCGCAGTCGAGCGTGATGGTGCGCTCACCCAGCGCGCGACGGTCCACCACCGCGCGCAGCGAACGGCCGATCAGGCGCTGGATCTCCAGCGTCCGGCCGCCCTGCTTGCCGGCGGTGGCCTCGCGGCGCATGCGGCTGCCGGTGGAGCGCGGCAACATGCCGTACTCCGCAGTCACCCAGCCTTCGTTCTTGCCACGCAGCCACGGCGGCACCTTCTCTTCCACCGAGGCGGTGCACAGCACCCGCGTGTTTCCGCAGCTGATCAGGACTGAGCCCTCGGCATGCATGGTGAAGTTTCGCTCAATACTGACGGAACGCA
Organism: Marinihelvus fidelis; assembly: GCF_008725655.1. Taxonomy (NCBI): domain Bacteria; kingdom Pseudomonadati; phylum Pseudomonadota; class Gammaproteobacteria; order Chromatiales; family Wenzhouxiangellaceae; genus Marinihelvus; species Marinihelvus fidelis. Next base: position 24,306 of record NZ_VYXP01000005.1, read on the forward strand.
GCTCGTCCGCCGCTCTGCCGCTGGGTCTCATGGGGCCTCCAGGTGCTGTGATTCAGGAAGCGCGCTCATCGGGCCGGACCATTGCGGGTTCCCCGCCACGCGGCGCGCCGGTAACATTGTGCCACCCCCGACCAAGCGGACACCACCATGATCAGGAGCATGACCGGCTTTGCCAGCCTGGAACGCCACTACCCTTTCGGACGGCTGAGCTGGGAACTGCGCAGCGTAAACCACCGTTACCTGGAGTTCGGCATGCGCCTGCCCGAGGAGTTCCGGGTGCTCGAACCCAAGGTACGCGAGTGCCTGGCCAAACATGTCGGGCGCGGCAAGATCGACGTCACCCTGCGCTACCACGAGGCCCCGGGAAGCAGCGGCGCGCGCCTGGAGCTGAACGGTGACATGGCCGCGGGCCTGCTGAAAATGCATGCCGACCTGGCCGCCTCGGCGGGCCTGGACCAGGCGCCGGACCTGAGCGCGCTGATGCGCTGGCCGGGGCTGGTCACCGAGCAACTGCCCGACCCGGCACCACTGCAGGCCGCCGCCCTTGAACTGCTCGAGGAAGCCGCGGTCAAGCTGCGGTCGGCCCGCGAGCGCGAGGGCGCCCAGATTGACGGCATGTTGCGCGAGCGCCTGGACGGCATCGCCCACTGGACCGGCGAGATCCGTTCCTGGCTGCCGGACATCCGCGACGCGCTGCGGTCGCGCATGCGCGACCGCGTGGCCGAACTGGCACAGAACATCGACGCCGACCGCCTGGAGCAGGAAGTCGCGGTGCTGGCGCAGAAGATGGACGTCGACGAGGAACTCGACCGCCTGGATGCCCACGTGTCCGAGACCACCCGCACCCTGGGCCAGGACGACCCGGTGGGTCGCCGCCTGGATTTCCTGATGCAGGAATTCAACCGCGAATCGAACACGCTGAGCTCCAAGTCCGTCGACCCGCGCACCACCCAGGCCGCCGTGGAGCTGAAGGTGCTGGTCGATCAGATGCGCGAGCAGGTCCAGAATGTCGAGTAGCGGTGAGCTGTTCGTGGTCGCCGCGCCATCCGGCGCCGGCAAGACCAGCCTGGTGAACGCGCTGGTCGACAGCGACGAACAACTCGCGCTCTCGGTGTCCTACACCACCCGCCCGGCCCGGCCCGGCGAAGTCGACGGCAGGCACTATCACTTCACCGCGCCGGAGGCCTTTGCGCGCATGGTCGAGGCGGGCGAGTTCCTGGAGTGGGCGAATGTCTTCGGCAACTGCTACGGCACCCACGAAGGCACGACCCGTGCCGTACTCGACAGCGGCCGCGACGTGATCCTGGAAATCGACTGGCAGGGCGCCCGCCAGGTGCGCGAGCGCTTCCCCGGCTGTCACGGCATATTTATCCTGCCGCCGTCACTGGCGGCGCTGCGTGAGCGCCTGGGCCGGCGCGGCCAGGACAGCGCCGAAGTCATCGCCGGGCGCATGGAGAAAGCCCGCGCGGAAATCTCGCATTGCGGCGAGTTCGATTTCGTCGTCGTCAACGATGATTTCGACGCCGCGCTGGCGGAACTGGGCACGATAATCGAGGCCTGCCGGCACGGCCATCCGCCGGGCGGACCGCGCCACGAGGCATTGCTGGCGGAACTGCTTGAAAACGGATAAAATTGACCGATTCGACCCTGCGTTTTGTGCGCAAATCACCGTATCAGGAAAGACCCATGGCAAGAATTACCGTAGAAGACTGTCTCGACAACGTCGATAACCGCTTTGAACTGGTGCTGACCGCGACCCGTCGCGCGCGCCAGATCGCCCACGGCGCGGAGCCGATGGTCGAGGAAGAAAACGACAAACCCACCGTGATCGCGCTGCGCGAAATCGCCGGCGGCCAGATGGACGCCGAAAAGGTGGACGTGCTGCAGGCGGAAATCGAGGCGGCCCAGGTATTCGAGGCGGTCGATACCGACGAGGATCCCACTCTCTGAGTGACTGATCCGTAACGTGCTGGCGACCTCGAGCTTTCCGGAATCGGTCCTCGAACTCAGGGACCTGCTGAATACCTACCTGGAACCCGACCGGGTCGCCGTCATACTCCGGGCCTTCGAAGTGGGGGCCCGCGCCCACGAAGGGCAGACCCGCAAGACGGGCGAGCCGTACATCATGCACCCCGTGGCGGTGGCGAGAATCCTCGCCAACCTGCGCATGGACCACCAGAGCGTGGCCGCGGCCATCCTGCATGACACCATCGAAGACACGCCGCTGACCAAGGGTGAGATCGCCGACCAGTTTGGCGACGAGATCGCCGCCCTGGTCGACGGTGTCACCAAGCTCGACAAGATGAAGTTCCGCACCCGCCACGAGGCGGACGCGGAGAGCTTCCGCAAAATGCTGCTGGCCATGTCGCGCGACCTGCGCGTGATCTTCATCAAGCTGGCCGACCGCCTGCACAACATGCGCACCCTGGGCTCGATGTCGCCGGACTCGCGCCGCCGCATCGCCCGCGAGACCCTGGACATTTACGCCCCCATCGCCGACCGGCTGGGCATGAACACGCTCAAGTCGGAGCTCGAAGACCTGGGATTCGCACACCGGCACCCATGGCGCCACCGCACCATCGCCGAGCATGTCCAGGAGGTCACCGGCGACCGTCGCGAGGTGATCGAGACCATCCGCAAGGCGCTGAAGCGCAAGATGAGCGAGGTCGGCGTGCCCTGCCGCGTGCTCGGGCGCGAGAAGACGCCGTACAGCATTTACCGCAAGATGCAGTCGCGCGACCTGTCGTTCTCGGAAGTCACGGATGTGTACGGCTTTCGCGTGATCACGCACTCCGAGCCACACTGCTACATGGCCCTGGGTGCGGCGCACGCGCTGCACCAGCCCAAGCCCGGGCGTTTCAAGGACTACATCGCCCTGCCCAAGGCCAATGGCTACCAGTCGCTGCACACGGTGCTGTCGAGCCCGTACGGCCTGCCGGTGGAGATCCAGATCCGCACCGAGGAAATGGACATCACCGCCGAGAAGGGCGCGGCCGCGCACTGGCAGTACAAGTCCGGCGAGAGCAGTTCCGTTTCGGCCCAGGTGCGCGCCCGCGAGTGGCTGATGCAGCTGGTCGACGTGCAGCGCCATACCGGCGATTCCATGGAGTTCCTGGACGGCGCCAAGTCGGACCTGTTCCCGGACGATATCTTCGTGTTCACGCCGAAAGGCAAGATCATCGACCTGCGCCGTAACGCCACGGCGCTGGACTTTGCCTACGCCATCCACACGGACGTCGGCAACCACACCAGCGCGATCCTGGTGGACAAGGTCGAAGTGCCGCTGTCGACACACCTGGCGCATGGCCAGACCGTCGAGGTGGTCACCAGCGCCGACGCCCACCCGGTGCCCGAGTGGCTCGACTTCGTCGCCACTGCCAAGGCGCGCACCGCCATCAGGCACTACATCCGCAGCCTGGAGCAGAAAGACACCGTGGCGCTGGGCATGCACCTGCTGGAGACCGCACTGAATGCGCGCGGCACCTCGGTGACGGATGTCCCGCAGAACCTGATCGACGGCCTGGTCGCGGACAACCATTTCGAGCGTCACGAAGACCTGTACACGAACCTGGCCCTGGGCAACCTGCTGGCCGGCGTGGTGGCGGCCAAGCTGGCCCCGGATTCGACCAGCACCGACGGCGCCGCCGAGGCGCTGACCATCGCCGGCCTTGAAGGCAGCGCCGTTGAATTCGCCGCCTGCTGTTACCCGGTGCCGGGCGACCCCATCGTCGGCTTCGTTTCGGCGGGCAAGGGCGTGGTCGTCCATCGCGCCAACTGCCGCAACATGCGTGAACTGCGCAAGCATCCGGACCGCTGCCTGGTGGTGCAGTGGGCGCCGCTGACTCATGGCATGTACCGCGTGGCACTGCGCCTGGTCACACGCAATGTCCCTGGCGTGCTGGCCAGCCTGACCGCCACGCTGAACGAGGCCGGCACCAACATCGAACGGGTGGAACAACCCGAGTCGAACCCGGAAACCGCCACCCTGAACTTCACCATCAGCGTTGAAGACCGCGACCACATGGCCCGGGTGATGCGTCGCCTGCGCCGCAACCGTAATGTCCTCAAAGTGAGCCGAATCATCGCATGAAGACCGTCATCCATACCGCTGCCGCGCCGGCGGCCATTGGCACCTACTCCCAGGCCGTCCGTCACGGCGACCTGGTATTCCTGTCCGGCCAGATCCCGCTGGACCCCGCCACCATGGAGGTCGTCGACGGCGGCATCGCCGCGCAGGTCCGGCGCGTGTTCGACAACCTGTCCGCCGTCTGCGAGGCGGCCGGTGGCGGGCTGGACAACATCCTCAAGCTGAACGTGTTCCTGACCGACATGGGTGATTTCCCGGTGGTCAACGAGATCATGGGCGAGTACTTCACCCAGCCCTACCCGGCGCGCGCCGCCGTGGGCGTGGCGGCACTGCCGCGCGGCGTGGTCGTGGAGATGGAAGCCGTACTCGCGGCGAATGCCTGAAGCGGATGACCTGACGGCCCTGGCCGGGGTCGGGCCGAAAATGGCCGAGCGGCTCGCGAACCTGGGCCTGCACCAGGTCCGCGACCTGCTGTTTCACCTGCCGCTGCGCTATGAAGACCGCACCCGCCTGCGGGCCATCGGCGAGCTGCTGCCCGGCGCGCCGGCCCAGGTGGAAGGGCGCGTGGACCATGCCGCCATCGTGCGCGGACGGCGCAGCATGCTGGTGGTGTCGATCAGTGACGGCACCGGCCGCCTGACCCTGCGGTTTTTCCATTTCACCGCCCGCCAGAAGCAACAGTTCGCGACCGGAGCGACCGTGCGCTGCTACGGCGAAGCGCGTGGCGGCTTCCAGGGCCTGGAAATGGTCCACCCCACGTACAGCCTTTTACGGGAAGGCCAAAGCAAACCGCTGGCCGACCGGCTCACGTCCATTTACCCCAGCACCGAGGGCATTGGCCAGTCCACCTGGACCCGGCTGACCGACCAGGCCCTGGCCCAACTGGCGGAAGGCAAGCTGGCGCTGCAGGAACTGCTGCCCGAAAACGCCATGACCGGCCAGCGGCCGATGTCGCTGGAGTCAGCGCTGAACTACATCCACCGCCCACCCCCGGATGCCGACGTCGCCGCCCTGGTGGAACGCCGTCACCCGGCGCAGCAACGGCTGGCGATCGAAGAACTGCTGGCGCATCACCTGGCCATGCGCCTGCTGAACCGCCGCAAGCGTGCCCACGATGCGCCCCGGCTCGACCAGGACGGTGAGCTGGAGCGGCAATTCCTGGCCGCACTGCCGTTCGAACCGACCCGGGCCCAGGCAAGGGTCTGCGAAGAGATCCGCGCCGACCTGGCCGGCCGTCACCCCATGCTGCGGCTGGTGCATGGCGATGTCGGCTCGGGCAAAACGGTCGTGGCCGCGCTGGCGGCGCTGCGCGCCATCGTCAACGGTTACCAGGTGGCGGTCATGGCACCGACCGAACTGCTGGCGGAGCAGCACCTGCGCGTGTTCGGCGACTGGCTGCGGCCACTGGGAATTGAGCCCGCGTGGCTGAGTGGAAAGGTCACGGGCAAGGCGCGCGCCAGCGTGCTGGAAGCGATCGCCGCCGGCGCGCCGCTGGTGGTGGGCACCCACGCCCTGATGCAGGACGGCGTCGAGTATGCCCGTCTGGGCCTGGTCATCGTCGATGAGCAGCACCGCTTCGGCGTCCACCAGCGCATGGCGCTGATGCGCAAGGGCGAGGCTGGCGCGCTGCGCCCGCACCAGCTGATCATGACCGCCACGCCCATCCCCCGTACGCTGGCCATGACCGCCTACGCCGGCATGGAAGTGTCGGTGATCGACGAGTTGCCACCCGGCCGCACACCGGTGACCACGGCCGTGCTGTCGGCGGAACGGCGCGGCGAAATCATCCGCCGGGTCGCCGCCGCCTGCGAGTCCGGCCGGCAGGCCTACTGGGTATGCACGCTGATCGAGGAATCCGACGCCGTGCAGGCCCAGGCCGCCGAAGCCGTGGCACTGGAACTGCGCGATGCGCTGGGCGGGTTACGGGTCGGCCTGGTGCACGGGCGCAAGAAGGCCGCCGACAAGCAGGCCCGGATGCTGGCGTTCAAGGCGGGAGAGATCGACCTGCTGGTCGCCACCACGGTCATCGAGGTGGGCGTGGACGTCCCCAACGCCACCCTGATGATCATCGAGAACGCGGAACGGCTGGGGCTGTCACAGCTGCACCAGCTACGGGGCCGCGTGGGTCGGGGCGCGAAACAGTCGTCCTGCGTGCTGATCTATGACCCTCCCCTGGGCGACCTGGCGCGGCAACGACTGGACATCATGCGTGAATCGACAGACGGCTTCCGTATCGCCGAGAAGGATCTCGAACTGCGCGGGCCGGGCGATGTCCTGGGGACACGGCAGACTGGCATGCTGCAGTTCCGCGTGGCCGACCTGGGCCGCGACGCCGGCCTGCTCAACACGGTGCAGGAGATCGCCGACGGACTGCTGGACAACCATCCTCACCAGGTCAACGGCCTGGTCCGGCGCTGGGTGGGCGACGCCACGGAATTCGCCGGGGTCTGAACGGCTTCTGCTACCATCGGCGCATGGAACTCAATGGCGAAAAGTACAAGCACCTGATCTACGACCTGCAGGTCGAACTGTGCCGCTTCCAGTCCTGGCTGAAAGCAACGGGCGAGCGCGTGATCGTGGTCTTCGAGGGCCGGGATTCCGCCGGCAAGGGCGGCATGATCGCGACCATCACCGAGCGCGTCAGCCAGCGCGTGTTTCAGACCGTCGCGTTACCAAAACCCTCCGACCGCGAAGCCACGCAATGGTATCCGCAGCGCTACATTCCGCACTTCCCGGCCGCCGGCGAGGTGACGCTGTTTGACCGCAGCTGGTACAACCGTGCCGGCGTGGAACGGGTGATGAAGTTTACCGAGGAAGACCGGATCAAGCTGTTCCTGCGCGAGTGCGCCGAATTCGAGCGCGCGGTCACCGATTCCGGCATCCACCTGGTCAAGTACTGGCTGGAGATTTCCCAGGAGACCCAGCGCGAACGGCTGGAAGAACGCATCGAGGACCCGCGCAAGCACTGGAAACTCAGCCCGATGGATACCGCGGGCCACCGCCAGTGGTACGACTATTCGCGCGCCCGCGATGACATTTTCGAGCATACCGATACCGACCACGCGCCGTGGTACATCGTCGATTCAAACGTCAAGGAAGAAGCGCGCCTGAACTGCATCTCGCACCTGCTCTCGCTGTTCGACTACCAGGCGCCGGCAACTGACCTGCCCGACCTTCCGGATATCGATCGCTCGAACGCCTACGACGATGTCGCCAGCATCGCCGACCGGCGATGGGTGGACAGCCGGTACACCCGGGACTGAGCAACGACCGCGGCGGCCGCCGCACTCAGGACGACACCAGCGGCATGGCCAGGTCGAGCACTTCGCGCCGCGCCGACGCCACGTCATCTCGGATGCGCTGCGCAAGCGCAATGAAGCCCGCGTGCTGCCGCAGCGGATCCAGGCGGCCATCGAGGTCCAGCACCCAGGCCTGGCGCCAGCCGCGGTTGTAGGCCTCTTCCAGGCTGGTGATGGCCTGCTCCTCGTTGCCGCGAAGCAGGCTCAGGATCGATTCGCTGTAATACAGGTTGGAGCCATCCAGGCCATTGATCCGCGCACGACGCGCCCAGCGCTCGGCCTGCTCGACCCGGCGGTTGGCCTCGGCCTCGTTGCCGGCCAGTTGTTGCAGGTAGGCGACCATCCCCAGCGTGAACAACTCATCGCCATCGGACAGGTGCCCGGTATCCGGCGCCAGGGCCTGCTCGAACTCGGCCAGCGCGCGATCCATGTCGTCGGCGATCATGCGGATCAGGCCCATCTGGAAGTGGTACTGGCGCTGGAAGTTTTCCGGCAACTGGTCGACTTCCGGGCCGAACATTTCCTGCACCACGCGTTCGGCCTCTTCCAGCCGATGCTCGATATACAGCAGGTTCAGGTACTGGGCCTTCAGGTCCATGTTGTCGGCCGCGGCCGACATCGCCTCCTGCAACAGCGCCTCGGCACGATCGGTCTCACCCAGCTCAATCCACGTGGACGCCAACTGCTGGGCGATGACCGGGTTGTCCGGATCAAGGTCATACGCCCGGCTGGCATACTCCCAGGCCTCGACCAGCCGGCCGTTGCCCATGGCCAGCCCGGACAGCGAGCGCAGCAGGGTGGTGGAATCCGGGCGAATCTGCAGCAGGCTGCCGACCACCTCGAGCGCCTCGTCGGCGCGTCCCAGCTTGTCCAGGTTGAACGCGTAGTTCAGCACCAGCAATTCGTTCAGCGGGTCCAGCGTCATGGCCTCGCGCAGGACAACGCTCTGCTCCTGCACCCGGCCCTGCTGGCCCAACAGCGTGGACAGCCACAGGCGTGCGGGGATGTAGTCCTCGTCCAGGCGGATGGCCTGGCGCAATGCCGACTCCGCGGCATCCAGCTGGTCGATCTCGGACCGCGCCAGCCCCAGGGCGGCAAAGGCCTCTGCCGATTCCGGGTCGATGGCCAGCGCCTTGTCGATATAACCCAGCGCGGTTTCGACCGCCTCGATGGGGTCCAGGTTGCCGTACATCGACAACAGGATGTAGGAATCGGCCATGCCCGCGTAGGCGGGCGCAAACTGCGCGTCCTGCGCGAGCGCGTCAGCGAACAGCTGGATGGCCTGCTGCAGTTCGGAAGGCGACCGGCGCCACCAGTGCAGGCGGCCGGTGCGATAGGCCTCGAAGGCGGCCAGGTTGGTGGGCCGCGTGGCCGGGCTTACCGCCAGGCCGTCGAATGAATCCACCAGCTCGCCGGCAATCGCGCTGGCCACTTCATCCTGCATGGCGAACACATCATCGAGCTCGGCGTCGTAGTTCTTCGACCAGATGTGAAATCCGCTTTCGACATCGATGAGCTGGGCGGTCAGGCGGATCTTGTTGCCTGATGTCCGGATGCTGCCCTCCAGCACCGAACGTACATTGAGGGCACGGCCAATCCTGGAGATATCTTCTTCGGCGCCGCGGAACGCGAAAGACGAGGTCCTGGCGGCCACGCGAAGACCTTCCACCCCGGCCAGCAGGTTGAGGATTTCCTCGGCCATGCCATCGGACAGGTAGGCCTGGTCGCCACCGGCCGACATGTCGACAAACGGCAACACGGCGATGGAGTTTTCCGGTGCGCTGTAGTCATGCGCGACCTGCGTTTCCGCCGCCGGTGCGGAGGTCGCATCTTCGAACACGCCGGAATAATACTGGTAGAAGCCCAGCCCCAGCGCACCGGTGGCCACCAGCATAAAGCTGAACAGCGCCAGTGTCTGGCCCGGCCGCAGCAACCGCGCGGACTCGGTCATGCGCACGCCCTTGCCGGTCAGGTCGAACTGCCAGGCCAGGACGAACACGATGGGGAAACCCAGGATCAGCGCCAGCACGACCAGCGTCGGAAACCATTCCGGCAGCCGAAGCGGCTCCACCGCGGCGTCCATCAGCTGCAGCACAACGAACACGGCAACCGCGTAGCCACCCATGGTGCGGAGCACTTTCCGGCGGGTCAGTTCGCCCATCACCGCCGAGAAAAATGATTGTTGATCCCCCATAAACCGTTTCCGGTGAACCGTTCCCTGGCCGTCGTCGGCCGGTTGGGTCACGCTGTCCTCTTCACTGTCCTGTCATTGATCGAAGTTTATACAAATGTCGTGCCAGCCAGGCCCGGGCGGGGCCGGACCAGGGCCACTACGGGTACTAGACGCTTCGGGGACGGAAATAGTTTCTGCGAATCGGTAGAAACTTGGCGGAAACGACCACCGTTCGGCTGAATTGGCCGCATCCGTCGACGAAACGAATGCCGGCCATCGGCCCGGCGCGCCTACAGGGCCTGGTCGCCTTCTTCGCCGGTACGGATGCGCAGCACCCGTTCCAGGTCAGTGACAAAGATCTTGCCGTCGCCGATACGCCCCGATGCCGCGGACTCGGCAATCGCCTCGATCACCGCCTCGACCTGCTCGTCAGCGATCGCGACTTCCAGCTTCAGCTTGGGCAGGAAATCGACCACGTACTCGGCGCCCCGGTACAGCTCGGTGTGACCCTTCTGTCGCCCGAAACCCCGGACTTCGGTCACGGTCATGCCCTGAACGCCGATCTCTCCCAGCGCGTCACGAACGTCATCGAGCTTAAACGGCTTGATGATCGCGGTTATCATCTTCATTGATACGAACCCCCGTGGGCCCCATTGCCTAAGGATGCCTCGGACTTTAATGCGCCCCCCGCCGCTGGGCAAGCGGTCGCGCCGGAACCCGGCCTGGAGACCCCATGATCGACATGCAGAAAATTGATGAACTGGCCCGCAAACTCGGCGACGCCCTGCCCCCCGGCGCACGGCGCATGCGCGATGACCTGGAGAAGCAGTTTCGTGGCGTGTTGAGCAAGGGCCTGGGCGCGATGGACCTGGTCACGCGCGAGGAGTTCGATATCCAGAAGGCCGCGCTGGACCGGGCGAAAGCCGAGCTGGCATCTCTGGAGCAGCGACTGGCGGCGCTGGAAAGCCAGAAGGACAGCTGACCACCGGCGCCGCGCGAACGCGGCGCTTTCCTACAAGCCAACGGGGCAGACGCCCATCGTCGCCGCGCGGCCGAACGGGCATGCTGGGCGCCATGAGCCTTGCCCGAGTCATCACCCGGGCCAGCGCGGATATCCGCGCCCCGGGAGTCTGCGTCGAAGTCCACCTTGCCGGGGGGCTGCCCGGCGTATCCGTTGTTGGCCTGCCACAGGCCGCCGTGCGCGAGTCCCGCGACCGCGTGCGTGCCGCCATCGGCAACTCCGGTTTCGACATGCCGCAGCGCCGGGTGACCATCTCGCTTGCTCCTGCCGAGTTGCCCAAGAGTGGTGGCGGCTACGACCTGCCCATTGCCATCGGCATCCTGGTCGCCTCCAGGCAGCTGCCCGCGACCCGGCTGGAGCAGACCGAGTTCATCGGTGAACTGTCCCTGGGCGGCGAACTGCGCGCGGTTCGCGGGGCGCTGCCGGCCGCGCTGCGCGCCGTGGACGCCGGTCATGCCATCGTCGCACCGGGCGCCAATGCCGCCGAAGTCGCCCTGCTCGACCGGGGCACCCGGCTGCAGGCGTCGTCGCTGACCGACGTGTCGTTGTGGCTGGCCGGCCGCGGCAAGCTCCGCGATGTTCGCCCCGCTAGCGCGTCGAACCCGGTCATTCATCCGGACCTGGCCGACGTGGAGGGCCAGCCCGGCGCCCGCCGTGCGCTGGAGATCGCAGCCGCCGGCATGCACAGCCTGCTGCTGACCGGCCCGCCCGGCACCGGCAAGACCATGCTGGCCAGCCGGCTACCCGGCATCCTGCCGCCAATGACCACGGCGGAAGCCCTGGAGACGGCGGCACTGGCGTCCATCAGCGGCGCGGGGCTTGACCCCGAACGCTGGCGGCAGCGCCCCTTCCGGGCGCCGCACCACACCTGCAGCGGCATCGCGCTGGTGGGCGGCGGACCGGTACCGCGCCCCGGCGAGGCCTCGCTGGCCCACAACGGCGTGCTGTTCCTGGACGAACTGCCGGAGTTCAACCGCCACGCGCTCGAGGTCCTGCGCGAACCGCTGGAGTCCGGTCGCATTGTCATTTCCCGGTCCACGCGACAGTCCGAGTTTCCGGCCCGGTTCCAGTTGCTGTGCGCGATGAACCCCTGCCCCTGCGGCCACGCCGGCGACCCCTCGGGGGCATGTCGTTGCAGCGCCGACCAGGTGGCGCGCTACCGAGCCCGGGTGTCCGGCCCGCTACTCGACCGAATCGACCTGTGTGTCGATGTCCCGCAACCCGAGCGACCCGTCATCGGCATCGGCGAAACCGGCCCCGCCCCACCCGGTCGCCAACGGGGCGAGCCGTCGGCCGCCGTCCGCGAACGCGTGATCACCGCGCGCGAGCGTCAGCTCAAACGGGGTGCCGGGCCCAACGCGCACCTGGCGGCACCGGACGTCAGGCGCTTCTGCGCGCTGCCGGCACGGGCCAAGCGATTGCTGGAGGAAGCCGCCGGCCAGCTGCGGCTGTCACCGCGTGCCTGCCTGCGGGTGGTCAAGGTGGCGCGCACCGTGGCCGACCTGGAAGACGCGGCGGAAATATCCGACGCGCACCTGGCCGAAGCCATCCAACTGCGCAGAAGATTTCGAAAGTGGTAAGCTTTGCCTCCGCGCCGTTGTGTACGCGGCGCACCCCCGGGGGGGAAGCCCGGGTACCGTGATTCCGGATACGAGGCCACGTTATCCCGATGACTGACGCTGCAACCCGAACGCTGGATGCCCTGATCGTCGACGACGAGGCGCTCGCACGGCGTGGTCTCAGGCATCGCCTGGACAAGCGCGACGGCATCCAGATCATCGGCGAGGCCCGCAATGGCCGCGAAGCCGTCGAGAAGATTCGCCAGTCCCACCCCGATGTCGTGTTTCTCGACATCCAGATGCCGGGCATGAACGGTTTCGAGGTCATCCGCGAACTGCGCAACGACGACCTGCCCGCCATCCTGTTCGTGACCGCCTACGACGAATACGCCATCGACGCTTTCGAGGTAAACGCCGTCGATTACCTGCTCAAGCCCATTGATGACGAACGCCTGGACCAGGCCCTGGAAAAAGTTCGCTCCAGGCTGGGACGGCGCCGGGCCCAGTCGCAGAAGAACCTGTTGCTGCGGCTGCTGGGTGAACTCACCGGCCAGCCGATTCCACAGGTCGAGGACCTGGGTGACACGCTGGCCGGCGGCCTGAAGCCGAAAGAGTTGCCCAAGCTGGCGATCCGCGACGGCGGCAAGACCACCTGGGTGCGCCAGCAGGACATCGAGTGGATCGATGCCGCGGGTGACTACATGTGCGTCCACGCCGACGGCGAGACCCACATCATGCGCAAGACCATGAAGGAACTCGAAAGCGAACTCGAGGCCGATTTCCTGCAGCGCATCCACCGCTCCACCATCGTCAACGTCAACCGCGTGACCGCCATGCAATCGCATATCAACGGCGAGTACTTCCTGACCCTGGAAGGCGGCCACACGGTCAAGCTGTCGCGCAGCTACAAGGAAAAACTCAAGTACCTGACCTGAGCCGAAGCGAAACCCGGCTCGACTCATCGCCAAGCCCGCTCCGCTCGCCTCACCGGGTGACGAAAGTCACAACTTTCCCTGAAGTCGCCCCTCTAAGCTTGCGCCCAATGGCACATCGCCATGAGCGCGCGGGTAACGTTTTCGGCTCCTCCCGCGTCAAAGAACACAGAACCGGGAGACAAGCGCGAGATGGGAATCACAGAGAAAGCCGTACGCAACCCCGCCGCCGTGGCGGTGGCCGTGGCCATCGTCGCCCTGTTCGGCCTGTTCTGCCTGTCACAGCTTCCGCTGCAGTTATTCCCGGAGATCGAATCACCGCGCATCAACGTTAACGCCAACTGGCGCGCGGCCTCGCCGAAGGAAGTGGAATCGGAAATTCTCGAGCCGATGGAGGATGTCCTGCAGGGCCTTCCCGGACTCGAGATCATGGAATCCAACGCCTTCAACGGCGGCGCGTGGATCGGCATGGAGTTCGCCCTGGGCACCGACATGCAGGCCACGCTGATGGATGTCATCGGCCGCCTGAACCGCCTGCCGCCCTTGCCGGCCGATGCCGATCCGCCCGTCGTCAACATGGGTGGCGGTGACGCCAACCAGGCGCTGAGCTGGTTCTTCGTGCAACTGAAGCCGGGAACCGAAGGGCCGGTCGAGCGCTATGCCGCCTATGTCGAGGACACCGTGCGGCCGCGGCTTGAGTCCATCCCCGGTGTGGCCGGCGTGGAACTGAATGCCGGCGCGCCGGAAGAACTGCAGATCACCATCGACCCCTATCGCGCCGCCGAGTTTGGCATTCCACTGGGCACCGTGGCCGCGCAGGCCGGCCGTTCCAACGATGTGTCCGGCGGCTTCGTCGACGTCGGACGGCGCCAGTACACGCTGCGCTTCGAGGGCCGCTACGACCCCGAGCAGCTGAAGAACCGGGTGCTCGAATGGCGTGACGGCCGACCCATCCGCCTGGGCGATATCGCCGATGTGCGCATCGACCGTGGAAAGAAACAGTTCATCGCCATCCAGAACGGCAACCCGGCCATGGGCCTGCGCGTCGACCGCGCCAACGGCGCCAACGTGCTGGCCACGCTGACCGAGGTGAAGGCCGCGGTCGCGGAGCTGCGTGACGGGCCGCTGGCGGCGAAGGGGCTGGATATCCAGCAGTCGTTCGATGCCTCCGTGTTCATCAACCGCGCGGTCGGCATGGTCCGCAACAACCTGCTGCTGGGCGTGCTGCTGGCCGTCGGCGTGCTGTGGTGGTTCCTGCGCGACCGCCGCGCAACCCTGCTCATCGCCTCGGCCATCCCCATCAGCCTGCTGGCCACGTTTATCGTGCTCAAGCTCACCGGCCGAAGCCTGAATGTCATTTCGCTGGCCGGCCTGGCGTTCGCCGTGGGCATGGTGCTCGATGCCGCCATCGTCGTGTCGGAGAACATCGTCCGCCTGCGTGAGCGGGGTGAAATGCCGGGCGCCGCCGCGCTGCTGGGCACGCAGCAGGTCAAGGGCGCCCTGCTCGCGTCAACGGCCACCACCGTGGCCATTTTCCTGCCCGTGCTGTTCCTCGAAGACGTCGAGGGCCAGCTGTTCGCTGACCTGGCGCTGACCATTGCCATCGCCGTGGTGATTTCCCTGGTCGTCGCCGTCACCGTGCTGCCCACGGTCGCGGGCAACTGGCTGAAAGCCCGTCGCCTGAGTCGCGACAACGACGGCGGCCGCTGGGGCCGGCTGGCCGGCTGGCTGATGAAGACCAGCGCCACGCCCACCCGCCGGGTCGTGCTGATTGCGTCACTGATCGGCGCGCCGCTGCTGGTGTCCTGGGCGCTGTTCCCGCAACTTGATTACCTGCCGCCGGTCAAGCGCGACGCCGTCGACGCATTCCTGCAGTTCCCCCCGGGATCGAACGTGGAAACCAACGAGCGTGAAGTGGTGAACACCCTGGTCGAGCGGCTGCAGCCCTACATGGACGGTGAAAAGCAGCCGGCACTGAAGAACTACTACATCCTGACCTGGCCCGGCGGCGGCACCATCGGCGCGCGCGTGCTGGACCAGGACCGGGTCAGGGAACTCGAGACCATCGTTCGCGAAGAGGTGCTGACCGGCATTCCCGATTTCCGCGGCTTCGCCCAGCAGGGCAACCTGTTTGGCGGCTTCGGCGGCGGGCGGGACATTGCAGTGCACCTGCAGTCGGCCGACGAGGCCGGGCTCTATGCCGCAGCCGGCCAGGCGCAGACCGAGTTGCGCAACACCTTCCCGGGCGCCAACGTGCAGGCGCGGCCGGAAATCGAAACGGCCTCGCCGGAGTTGCGCATCCTGCCCAACGACGACCGTATCAACGAGGTCGGCATGGACCGCCAGCAGGTCGCCAGCCTGGTGCGCATGCTCGGCAACGGCCTGTGGCTGGGCGAGCATTTTGACGGCGAATCGCGCAAGGACATCATCATGCGCGCCGGCGGCTGGGAAACCCCGGAACAGCTTGCGACCACACCGGTCACCACGCCCAGCGGCGAGGTCGTGCCACTGGGCGAGTTGGTGCAGGTGGCGCGCGCCACCGGCCCCGGCCAGGTCCGGCGCGTAAACGGCCGGCGCACCATCAGCGTCAACCTGAGCCCGCCCGAAGATGTGTCGCTGGAAACCGCCATTGCCACCATCCGCGCCCAGGCCGAACCCGGGATGCGCGCGGCACTGCCCGCCGACGGATCGATCCAGTACGGCGGCAGCGCCGACAGCCTGAGCCAGGCCATCGGCACCATGGGCCGGAACTTCCTGATGGCGCTGGGCATCCTGTTCCTGCTGATGGCCGGCCTGTTCCGTTCGCTGAAGGACAGCGCCCTGGTGGTGCTGACCATTCCGCTGGCCGGCGTCGGCGGCATCGTCGCGCTGCGGGCACTGAACCTGGTCACGTTCCAGCCCATGGACCTGCTGACCATGATCGGCTTCATCATCCTGCTGGGCCTGGTCGTGAACAACGCCATCCTGCTGGTTGACCGCACACGTGCCGCCGAACGCGAAGGCATGGCCCGCGACGAGGCCGTGGCCGAGGCGCTGAAAATGCGCCTGCGGCCCATCTTCATGAGCACCTTTACCAGCATCTTCGGCATGCTGCCGCTGTTGTTGCTGCCCGGCCAGGGCAGCGTGATCTACCGAGGCCTGGCCGCGGCGATCGTCGGCGGCATGGTGTTCAGCCTGTTTTTCACCCTGCTGCTGCTGCCGGCCCTGCTGCGACTGGGCAAGGCAAAGCCAGCAAGCGATGAAGCCACATCAGCGGCCACCGCGCCCGCGCTGGAAAGCGTGGCGTGAGACCGCCCAGGAGGAGACCAACCATGAAACGCGCAACCCCAATGGCCCTGTTCTTGGCCACCGTGTCCATCGCCACCGTACCCGTCACGGCGGTGGCCCAGCCCAGCGAAGCACCGGCGGCAGCGGTGCGGATCGACGAGGCCAGGCGCGACACCTTCGCGGCAACCCTGTGGGTGTCCGGGTCGGTCGTCAGCCTGAACGACGCGCGCATTGCCGCGGAAACGGACGGCCGTATCACCTGGGTGGCCCGTGAAGGTACCCGCATTACCGCCGGTGACGCCATCGCCCGTATCGACGCCGGCGACCTGGAGCTCGACCTGGCCGACAGCCGCGCCCAATTGGGGAGCCTGAAGGCGCAGCTGACATTCCAGGAGGGCAACCTGTCACGCCTGCAGCGCCTGGCGGCAAGCTCGAACGCATCGACCAACCAGGTCGAGGAGGCGAGTTCACAGCTCGACATGACACACCAGGCCATCAAGCGCGCCGAGGTCAATATCGCCCAGATCGAGCGGCGCATCCGCCAGTCGGAGGTGCCGGCGCCCTTCTCAGGCGTGGTCGCCGAGCGACTGGTGCAGGTGGGCGAGTTCGTCAACCGCGGCGCGCAGGTCGCCCGCCTGGTGGACACCGAGAACCGTGAGATTCGCGCCCAGGCGCCGCTGTCCGTGGCCGGCTGGGTGCGCGAAGGCATGGAGCTGAGCATCCAGCACCAGGGCGCTGAATCGTTGAGCCCGATCAGTCATGTCATTCCCGTCGGCGACCAGCGTTCGCGCATGTTCGAGGTGCGCGTGGCCGTCAACAACACGGCACTGATCGTCGGCAGCCCGGTACGCGTGGCGCTGCCCAACAGCGAACCCCGCGAACTGGTCGCCATTCACCGCGATGCCCTGGTGCTGCGCGGCAACGACATCTTCGTCATGCGGGTGAAGGAGGACAACACCGTGGAGCGCGTCGATGTGAGCACCGGTATCGGCCTGGACGCCCATGTCGAGGTGCTGGGTGGCCTGGACCATGGCGACCGGGTCATCGTTCGCGGCGGTGAGCGCCTGCAGCCCGGGCAGTCGGTGCTGATCGCGGAAAGCTAGGGCGAACACGATTTGGATTCAATGCCGGGCCGGGGTCTCGATTTCTCCCTGATCATCGTCTGACCGACGATCCCGGCGCGGCATTGAAAGGCCCCGGCAGGTTCCCTCTACCTGCCGGGGCCGACTTTTGTGACCGGCTCAGGGCCTGGGCGGGCTGTCCAACCAGACTTCCAGGCCCTGAACGTTGAGCACGATGTCATTCCAGACCACGTCCCGGAACTGATCATCCGACCCGGAATAGCCATGCGCGAGCGCGGCATCCCACAGCAGCGCCAGCATCCCCTGCCGGAGCGCATCGGCCCGGTATTCGGACGCACTGTGACCCTCGGCCAGGTCGACAAAGGTGTCGATCCATTCGTGCAGCGTCGCGGCGAGTGCCCGCGGCTCGCCCACCCGGCCGAAATGCGTCAGGTACATCCAGCGCGGCCGCGCGGCCAGCAACATCTCCAGTGACGCGTGCATGGCGTCAGGGTCGAACTGTACTGGTGTCGTGGTCGGAAAAATGAAGGGCCCGGCCGCCGTATCCAGCTCGCGGTAGGACAGCCCGAAGGTATCGCCGGTAAACCAGCCGCGGGTGGCCTCGTCCCAGACACAGAAATGGTGCCGGGCATGGCCGGGGCTGTCGCGGAACAGCAGTTCGCGCCCCCCCACCGTGGCCCGGCTGCCATCGTCCATTTCCCGCACGCGCTCGGCCGCGACCGGTACCAGCACGCCATAATCGCGCTCGAAAACCGCATCGCCATACACCGCGCGTACCCCGGCTTCGAGCCGGGACGGATCAATCATGTGCCGGGCACCGCGCGGGTGAACCAGCAGGGTCGCCGCCGGCAACTGCTGCATCAGCGTGCCGACACCGCCGGCGTGATCGAGATGAACATGGGTGATGATGACGTGGCGCACCTGCTCCGGCGCCCAACCGCGCGCCGCCAGCGTGGCCATGATCCGGTCGACCGAGGCCCGGGTGCCCGTCTCGATCACGGCGACCTCGTTCTCGCCTTCGAGCAGGTAACAGGCCGCCATGAAGGGGCGCACGAAGCCGCTGTCGATGGCGATGACGCCGCCGGGGTATTCGATGGTGTCGGCTGCGGGTCCTGGGTTGTTCATCCCTGATTTCACTCGTCCTGGCGGGAACCGGAAACATAGCACATGAACCGGGCCGGGCAATTGCGTAGGCTCGGGGTATGAGATTGCGGACACGCAGGCCCGTCACCACCGGCATCGCGCGCCTGGGCGCGGTGTGGCTGTTGCTGTCCGCCTGCGGCCCGGTTGAGGCGGCAGACACGCCGACCTGGGACCGGCAGTCCGCGCGCCAGGCAGCACAGTCGGTCGACATCGACAGTGGTTTGCGCTCGCTGTCCGAACTGAGCCCCGTCGATGACGTCGCCGAAACCCTCAACGCGCTGGGGGCGTTATCGCAACGCGCCGACTGGCCCGGACCCGCCAGGGATTACGCCCTGTGGCGCTACGCCAACAGCTTGCGCATGAACGCCATGGGCACGCCGGATGCCCGCGTGCTCGACTGGCTGGCCGCTTTTGAGCCGCAGACCTGGGTCGGACACCAGGACCATCCCCGCACGAATGTACCGCTGTTCAATATCCGTGCGGTTGTCGCTGGCATCCGCCATGAGCAGCGACGCCTGCAGGCCGCCGCGGACGCCGGTGAATGGCTGGCTAACAACGCGCCCGGCGAACTGATCACCGCCTGGCTGGACCAGGGCGACCCCGCAGCCCGTCGCGGCTATATCGACGCACTGCCGCTGGCCAACCCGCCGACCGTGTCGGTGCTGGCGAAATCGCTGGCGCGCGAAATGGACCGGCAGCCGGCGCTGGCCGAACTCGCGGGATACGTGGCCCTGCAGCGGGGTGATGCCCACGGACTGGCGCGGGCGCTCCGTGCCCTGGACGGGCCGGCGACCAGCCAGTTGCTTTACACCGCGGCGCAACGCTGGCCCGCGGCGCAACAGGCGGCGCTGTTGCTCGACGTGCTGGACGGGCCCGAGGGACAGGAGGGGCCAGACAGGCCGGACGATGACCACGCCCGCCTGGCCGCGCTGTCCATCGCGCAACTGGGACCCGGCGCACGGTCCTCGGCCAAGGCGGTCACGCGCCTGGAATCCTTGCTCGACGATCCACTGCTGGGCGCGACCGCTAAACTGGCACTCGCCGCCCAACACGAGCAGGTCACCAAAGTGACCCCGAGCCCCGGCACACAATCGAACCACAACGGCACGCTGGCAGAATGGGTGGAAACCAACCCGGGCAATGACCCGGCAAGGATCGCACTCGGCTACCCACCGCCGATCCCGGTCGAAACGCCGCTGCCCTTTGACGGATTCCGCAGTTACGCGGGGCTGCACGTCCGCCACCAGGCCCTGGCTGACGACACTCCCTGGGTGCACCCACACGTCATCGGCACGACCCACAAGGGCCGCAGCATCTGGGCCTACCGGCTGGGTGACGGCGACCTGGAAACACCCTGGGGCCTGCCGGAACCGGCGACACTGACCAACGGCGGTATCCACGCGCGGGAATGGTCCACGCCGGAGGTGGTCACCGGCATCCTGGAGCAACTGGCGACCGCGCCCGCCGACGGCCACATTCATGATTACCTGCGCGACAGCGTGAACGCGGTCGTGATCCCGGTCCTGAACGTCGACGGTTTCCAGCAGACCCAGCGCTACCCGACGCAGAACTACCTGGACAGCGACCCTGATTTCCCCGACAGCTCACCGCGTGACGGCCGGATGCGCCGCAAGAACCTGCTCGATGCCGACCAAGACCTGCTGACCGACGCGGACCACCTGGGTGGCGTCGACCTGAACCGCAACAACCCGCCCTACTGGGCCGGCAACAGCCAGCGCTCGTCCTACGACCCGGATTCACTGGTCTATCACGGCAGTGGCCCGGCCTCGGAGCCGGAAACCCAGGCATTGCACGCCGCGCCCGGGCTCGGCCCGGAAAACCGCCTGCGGATGTACACCGACGTGCACTCCTACTCACAGGTCCACTTCTGGAGCCGGCTGGGTGACGGTTCGCGGCTGGCCACGCAGACGCAGAGCCTGTTGCGCATGTTCTCCAACCACCACCAGGCCTTCGCGGCCGGCAAGCGCTATCACTACGCATTCTCGGCCAACGTACCGGTTAACCGCGGTATTGGCGCGACCGATGAGTACTTCATGTCGACCTACCGGATTCCGGCCTGGACCCTGGAGACCGAGCCCACGGGGGGCCAGCCCTATCACCAGCCCCTGCCCGGCGGCGGCGGCGACTATGGCGGCACCGGCGTCAACGTGCATGACGGCTTCATCCTGCCCGAGTCCGAAGTCCGCCGGGTGCGTGAAGAACTGGCACAGACTTTTGTCGCGGCGTACTACCGGCAGTCGGGCCCACCGGCCATCCAGGTCGCCCGGGTGCTGGACGGCGCCACGGGCGCCACGGTGTTCGAGGCGCAATGGACCGTCACCAGCCCGCATTCACGCGACCTGTTCCGGGAGCAGCTGGAGATTCTGGTGCCGGGGCGTGAATACCAGCTCTGGCTGGGGTTCAACAAGCCGATGCGCTGGCTGGATGACAACGGCATGGCGACCGCGCTGCAGGGCCACATCAGCAGTGCCTACCAGGACGTCGATATCGAACTGCTGGCCGGGGATACGCCGCTGGGTATCGACTGGGGCGATGCCGCGTGGATCGTCACGCCGCCGGGCGCGACGGAGGGATACCTGCGCTACCGCACCGACGCCTACGCCATACCCTTTACGATCACTGACTCCGTCGAAAACACCGCGCTGCTGGACTCACCCGTCGACGCCACGCTGCGTGTCCGCGCCTGGGACATGACCTACCAGGGCCTGGACGGCGACCCCGCCACGGTGGTCGACTGGTTCGACGGGCACTGGGTGCGGTACGAGGACACCTTCGACAACGAGTCGGATATCGGCGGCTGGGATGACAGCCTGACCATGCGCGTGCAGGCCGGGGGCGCGGCGGAGCCGTTCACACTCGAGCCGGGCATCGCGTCTGCCTGGTATGACCCGGAACATGACGGCGAAGGCTTCATCATCGAGATGCTCAGCGGTGGCCAGGCCGTGCTGTACTGGTTCACCTACGACGAATCCGGCAACCAGGACTGGTATATCGGCGCCGGGCAGCAGCGCGGCAACCGCCTGGTGTTCGACGCACTGACGCAAACCAGTGGTGGCGTCTTTGGTGAAGACTTCGACCCTGCACAGGTCACCCGCGAGACGGTCGGCCAGGTCGGGTTCCTGTTTTCCGGCTGCGACAACGGCCACGTGGACTGGCATATCGGCAACCGCCAGGGCCGGCAGGCCATCCAGCGGGTCACCCACCTGCAGGGGCTCGACTGCGGCCCGCCATTGGCGGCGCCGGTTCGCCAGGAGTCGCAATACAGCGGCGCCTGGTACGACCCGGCCCATGACGGCGAGGGGTTCACGGTGCAGGTACTGGGCGGCGACCAGGTGGTCGTCTACTGGTTCAGCTTCGACCCGGAAGGCAAGCGGCGCTGGATCTTCGGCCTGGGCGGGATTGTCGACGGGCGCTTCGAGTTCGCCGAGATGCTCACCAGCCGTGGCGGCGTGTTCGGTGACGACTTCGACCCGGCCACGGTGGAGTACCTGCCCTGGGGCACGCTGACGCTGGAACTCGGCTGTGACGGCGGCACGGCGAGCTGGACCAGCACTGAGCCAGGGTTCGCGCCGGGCACATTGTCGCTGCAGCAGTTAACGCGGATGGACGGCCTGGAATGCGCCCCCGCGCGCTAATCGGGTAAAATCTGCAGCCCATTGATCCACAGACGGAAGTGCCGTGAGCGACCGCGAAAACCACCAACGCTGCACCGAACGATTCATTACCCTGGCCAACGAGATGAAGAACGAGGGCCTGGACCCCCAGCTCGTCAGCGCCGCACTGATGTCCGCCAGCGGCATCTACGCGACCTTCTCCGTTGCGGGCAATGCCGGCGCCCTGAATGACACGGGTGTCGACAAGGTCGTGGCCACCTACCGCCGCAACCTGGAACACATCCAGGCGCAGAAGAAGAAGGAAGTCCAGGGCGGCAACGCCTGACCCAGCCAGGCATTCCCTGCCGGTTGAGTTGCATTATTTTATGCAATAAGGGTGTAATTGCTAAATATTATGCAATTTAGAACCATTTGCTATAATTAATGCAACTAGAGCCGCAGGAACTGCCATCATGGGCTACTTCGCCATCATCGGCGACCTCGATGCCTCGCGAGAACTGGACCAACGCGCCGCTGTTCAACGCCAGCTGACAGCAGCCGTAGACAGGCTCAACCAATCTGACCGGCGGGCCACCACCGCGCTGCGCCTGACCGCCGGCGACGAGATCCAGGGCCTGTCCACCGACCCGGTCTACACCCTCGACGTGCTGCTCGCGCTGTCCGAAGCCGCGACACCGGGCTGGTTCTCCTGGGGACTGGGTTACGGCGGGCTGGCGACCGATATCGTCGATGACATCGCGATGATGGATGGCCCATGCTTCCACCAGGCCCGCACCGCACTGGCCGCGGCCAAGCACCGCGACACCTGGCTCGAAGCACGCGGCATCGACGACGAAGTCGCCGTCCCGCTGACCGCCCTGATGAACCTGGCAGGCGCCATCCGTGCCGATTGGACCGAGCGCCAGTCGACCTATGTCGCCGCCGCGCGTGGCCGCCGCCAGAGCGATGTGGCCGCCGAACTGGACGTGGCGCCCTCGACTGTAAGCCGCGCCCTGCGCGCCGCTCGCTTCGACCGAGTCATCGAAGCAGAAGACGCGGCACGCCTGATGCTGCAGAATCTGGCCCATGACTGAGACCATCGTCACCACCGCGCTTGAACTGCTGGTCATCCTGGCCGGCGGCCTCGCCGCCACCCTGCTGGCCGGCCACCTGCTCGGCCGCTTTCTCAAGTACCTCGAGCAACGCACCGACGCCCTGGCCGAATCGCGCAGCCTGGCCGAGGGTGGACTGACCAATGGCGGTTACTGGATCGGCATCGGCGAGCGCAGCCTGATCTTCCTGTTCATCATCATCGGCGAGCCCACGGGCATCGGCTTCCTGGCCGCCGCCAAGTCCATCTTCAGAATTGGCGAGGTGAAGGAACCCGACCAGCGCCGCCTGGCGGAATACATCCTGATCGGAACGCTGATGAGCTTTGCCGCGGCCATCATCGTGGGGCTGCTGACGCGCTGGATACTGGTGCGGGTGGGGTAACGCTGGAAGTGGTGGGCCCTGCAGGACTTGAACCTGCGACCAAGCGATTATGAGTCGCCTGCTCTAACCAACTGAGCTAAGGGCCCGGTGGGGTATAGATCGAGGGCTATTGTAACCGAGGCGAATCGCGGTGTGACGCATTACGCCTCAGCTGGCGCTGTGTTTGAAGGGGTTCACGAGCGGCACGCCGGTTCCTTTGAAGTCACGGGTGTTCCTGGTCACCAGGCTCATCCCGTGGGTGAGAGCCGTCGCGGCGAGATAGCCATCAATAACAGGTAGCGTGCGAATGGATTGAAGTCTCGCCCACAGCGATGACACTTCCAGCGTTACGGGTACCAGGCGATCTTCAAAAACCCTGACCAGGGACTGATGCCAAAGACTTAGTACGTTGTATTGGCGCCGGTCACGGTGCTTGAGCAATTCGACACCTTTGAGAATCTCCCCCATTGTCAGAACGCTGGTGAACATCGATCGCTCATCAATGGTTTTCAACCATGAAAGCAACCGCGGGTTTGCCCGGCTTCCCTTTCGAATCTCCGAAAGAACGTTGGTATCAATCAGCAGATTCAAAACCCGATATCCCGGGGCGGATCCTTCTGGCGTTCGACTTCCAGATCGAGGTCCTCGAATGGAGCGCTCTGGAGAAACTCGATAAACGAGTACGGACCATCAAAGTCCAGGATGTTCTGGATGGCCGATCGAAGACGCTCGGCGCGGGGGCCGCCTTCGCGCAAAGCCTTGGCCAGTTCCCGGACGCGATCGCGGTCATCTTTCGGAACGGAGACCTCGAGCCTAAGCACACCTTCGCTGGCCAACTTTTTTCGATGGCGCTCTACCGCTTTTTTCTGCGCCGGGCTCATGTTTCTACCTGCATTGATACGATATATCCGGAAATATATCCGGTTATAGATGAAACAACTACTTCTGCCAATAATAATATTGGGCCTGACGCTGCTCAGTCATTGGGCAAACTTCGACAAAACCAGTAGGCAATTGCCCACAAAAAAAGCCCGGATGACCGGGCTATTTTCAAACATTTGGTTACAAGCGGGGTTATCAGTGCCGCATATCCCGACCGTCGCCCGGAAACATGGCCGTGCCGGCGCCGCCCAGTCGGTCTTCCAGGGCGTCGCGAAGGGACTGGATCTGGTAGACGTCTTCGAGCATGGCCCACAGGGAATCGTAGATCAGTTCCAGGCCGTCGTTCTCGGTGCGCACCGCCAGGGTGTCCAGGCTGCCGTAGAGCTGCTGCAGGCGCGCGGCCAGTTCTTCCAGCAATTCTTCCGGGCCCAGGGTGGGGTTGACCACCAGTTTCGGTTCGGGCTTTTCCATGGCCATTCGTCCTCGGTCAGCCGTAGCGGGCAAACCAGTCTGCGGAACTGTGGGGTCAGAGTAAAGGGTCAGGGTAAAATTTACCCTGACCCTTTACTCTGACCCCATCGCTCCTCAATCCAGGTCGAGGAAGCTCCGCAGCTGCTCCGAGCGGGTCGGGTGACGCAGCTTGCGCAGGGCCTTGGCCTCGATCTGGCGGATGCGCTCGCGGGTGACGTCGAACTGCTTGCCGACCTCTTCCAGCGTGTGATCCGTGTTCATGTCGATGCCGAAACGCATGCGCAGCACCTTGGCTTCGCGCGGCGTCAGGCCGGACAGCACGTCCTGCACGGTGCCGGTCAGGCCGGACCCCGTGGCGCTCTCGATCGGCGAGGCAATGTTCGCGTCCTCGATGAAATCACCCAGGTGCGAATCTTCGTCGTCACCGATGGGCGTTTCCATGGAGATCGGCTCCTTGGCGATCTTCAGCACCTTGCGGACCTTGTCTTCGGGCATTTCCATGCGCTCGGACAGCTCTTCCGGTGTCGGCTCGCGGCCCATCTCCTGCAGCATCTGCCGCGAGATGCGGTTCAGCTTGTTGATGGTCTCGATCATGTGCACCGGGATACGGATGGTGCGGGCCTGGTCGGCGATCGAGCGCGTAATGGCCTGCCGGATCCACCAGGTGGCGTAGGTCGAGAACTTGTAACCGCGGCGGTATTCGAACTTGTCGACGGCCTTCATCAGGCCGATGTTGCCCTCCTGGATCAGGTCCAGGAACTGCAGGCCGCGGTTGGTGTATTTCTTGGCGATGGAGATCACCAGGCGCAGGTTGGCCTCGACCATCTCCTTCTTGGCGCGGCGCGCCTTGGCCTCGCCGATGGACATCTTGCGGTTGATGTCCTTCAGCTCGGCGATGGTGATGCGGTTCACCAGCTCCATCTGGCCCAGCTTGGCCTGGATCGCCTTGATTTCCTTTTCATGCGTTTTCAGCGCCGTGGCCCACTTCTGCTTGCCCTTCAGCAGCGGCGTCAGCCACTTGGTGTCGGCCTCGCTGCCACTGTAGCTTTCGATGAAGGTGCGCTTGGGCATGCGCGCCTGGCCCACGGCCATCTGCACGATCATGCGCTCCAGGTCGCGCTGGCGCGACACGGCAAATCGCAGGCGGTCGACCAGGTGATCCACCATCTTCGGCGGCAGCTTGTAGTGCATGAATTCGTCGGCCATTTCGGCCAGCACCTTCTGTGCCTTGTCGTCACCGGCGCCGTGCTTGTCGACCAGTTTCAGGTACTTGTCGTTCTGCTTGCCGAGCTTGGTGAATCGCTCGACCACTTCCTCGATATCCGGGCCGGACGGCGTGTTGTCCTCTTCGGAATCGTCGTCGTCATCCTTGTCGCCGGGCTTCTTGGCCTGCGGGATGGGCTCGTCGGCCGCGTTCGGGTCGATGAAATCGGTGAACAGTTCGGTCAGGCGCTGGTTGCCTTCCTGGTAATCGGTGAACTGCTCCAGCAGCACGGTGTAGGTGCCGGGGAAACGCGCCAGCGAGGCGTGGACCTGCTTCAGGCCTTCCTCGATACGCTTGGCGATGGCGATTTCGCCCTCGCGGGTGAGCAGCTCGACCGTACCCATCTCGCGCATGTACATGCGCACCGGGTCGGTGGTGCGGCCGATCTCGGTCTCCACGGCGGCCAGCGCGGCCGCGGCTTCCTCGGCGGCGGTGTCATCGTCGGCATCGCTGGAGGCCGAGTCATTCAGGATCAACGAATCCGCATCCGGTGCCTTCTCGTGCACCTGGATACCCATGTCGTTGATCATGTTGATGATGTCTTCGATCTGCTCCGGATCGACGATGTCGTCAGGCAGGTGATCGTTGACCTGTGCATAGGTCAGGAAGCCCTGCTCCTTACCCTGCGTGATCAGTTCTTTGAGTTGCGAAGTCTGCTTTTCATTCATGATTTCAAGCCGTCAACTGCCTAAATATAGTCGAAGGGAAGCGCCACGGCGACACGATATCCGTGACATCCTCCCCGTTTCATTTGCCCCGTCCCCGGAGCCGGTCCTTGAGAGCGGCGGCCTGCCGCTGCAAGGTCATGTAATCTGCCTTTTGACCATCGTCCTGGTCGATAATTCGCGGCAACGCCGCCAACGCTTCCTCCACCCGTTTCAGGCGCAACCGGTCGATCGCGTCAAGAAACTCGCGGGCCGACGTTTCTCCGTCCCCGGGCAGGTCCCAGATGGCCAACTTGGCCAGGTGATCATGGGACGGATGTGAGCGTAGTGATTCCAACATCTGGGCAGTCGTCATATTGGGGCGTTCGCGGCAGATGTCAACCAGTTCAAGCAACAGGTCGGCTCCCGCCATGTCAGATCCCAGCAAATCGGCCAGGTCCCCGGCCGCCTGCCCAAGCGCCGGATTCTGTACCAGGTGCGCCAGCGCCAACCGCATCGGCGTGCGCGCCTGCTCCTTGACCGGACGCGGTTTAGGCGCATCCGGTCGCGCTTTTCGCGCCGCACCGGAATCGCGCAGGTGATAGCGCGCCAGTGACTCCAGTCGCTCCATCATCATGTCCCTGAACACGCCGGCCGGCAGCGTATCCAGGTAGGGCCGCGCCAGCTGCACCAGCTTCGCGCGCCCATCCAGGCTCTCCATGTCCACTTCCGCGGTCAGGTGGTCGAAAAAGAAATCCGACAGCGGCTGCGCGAAACCCAGCAGTTTCTCGAACTTCTCCTGGCCCAGCTTGCGCACCATGCTGTCCGGGTCCTCACCGTCCGGCAGGAACAGGAAACGCGCCTGCTTGCCGCCGGACAGCCTGGGCAGCGTGGCCCGAAGCGCCTTCCAGGCCGCCTTGCGCCCGGCCTCGTCACCGTCGAAACAGTAGACGACGGTATCGGTCGCGCGCAGTAGCAGCCCGGCCTGGTCCGGCGTGGTCGCCGTGCCCAGCGTGGCCACGGCATTGCCGAAGCCGAACTGCGCCAGCGCCACGACATCCATGTAGCCCTCGACCACCAGGACCGAGTCCAGGCGGCCGCGCTTGCGCGCCAGGTACAGGCCGTAGAGTTCGCGGCCCTTGTGGAACAGTTCCGTTTCCGGCGAGTTCAGGTACTTCGGGCCGTCGTCGCTTATCGCGCGGCCACCGAAGGCAATGACCCGGCCACGACGGTCGTGGATCGGGAAAATGACCCGGTCGCGGAACTTGTCATAGCTGCCCTTGTTGCCGTCGCTCAGCAGTCCTGCGCGCCGCAGCAGGCCGTCGCGGGTGTCATCGCCACCCAGGGCCTTCATCAGGCCGTCCCAGCCGGCCGGGGCGTAGCCGATGCCGTACTCGGCGCAGATCTCGCCGTTCAGGCCGCGCTGCTTCAGGTACTCCACCGCGGGCGGGTGGGCCTTCAACTGCGACTGGAACCAGTCACTGGCGCGCTCCATCATCTCGAACAGCCCGGTACGCGGGCGCTGGCGCGGTGCGCCTTCGGCCTGCGGCACCTGCATGCCGGCCGCCTTGGCCAGGTCCTCGACCGCGTCACGGAACTCCAGGCCCTCGAACTGCATCATGAAGCCGATGGCCGAGCCATGAGCCCCGCAACCAAAACAGTGATAGAACTGCTTGGTCGGGCTGACGGTGAACGAGGGCGATTTTTCGTCGTGAAACGGACACAGCGCGTGCCATTCGTTGCCGGCGCGCTTGAGCGACACGCGGCGTTCGATGACATCGACGATATCTGTCCGGGAGAGCAGTTCTTCGATGAATGCGTCGGGAAGCCGTCCTGACATCTCAGGCATTCAGGCGCGCGCGAACCGCGGCCGAGACCGCCTTCATGTCGGCGCGACCCTGCACGTGGGGCTTCAGTTCACCCATGACCCGGCCCATGTCCTGCATGCCGGACGCGCCGCTGGAAGTGACCGCGTCGTCGATCAGGGCGGCGAGTTCTTCCTCGCTCAGTGGCTCAGGCAGGAACTCACCCAGGATCTCGAGCTCGAAGCGCTCCTGCGCGGCCAGGTCGTCACGGCCCGCGGAAGTGTATTGTTCCAGGGACTCGCGCCGCTGCTTGGCCATCTTGTCGAGCACGGCGGTGACGCCGGCATCGTCAAGAACAATGCGCTCATCCACCTCGATCTGCTTGATCGCGGCGCTGATCTGGCGCAAAACGGACAGGCGCGACTTGTCGCGGGCCCGCATGGCCTGTTTGACGTCTTCAGATATCCGGGTCTTCAGTGACATGGCACAACTCTCCGCCAACCACGAACGCCGCGGGATTCCGCGACGAGACCGTCACGCGCGGGACTCCGCGCGATCGATGAGGTTCAGTACAGCCGGGTGCGACGATTGACTTCGCGGGCCAGGCGGCGCAGATTGCGCTTCACTGCGGCCGCAGCCTTGCGCTTGCGTTCCTGGGTCGGCTTTTCGTAGAACTCCCGGCGACGGGTTTCCGCCAGGACTCCGGCCTTCTCGCAGGACCGCTTGAAACGACGCAGGGCGTACTCGAAAGGCTCGTTTTCGCGAACTTTTACGCTGGGCATTTCAACTCCAATTCAACTATCCGCCCAAATCGGGCGTAGCCGGTTATTTTAACTCGCATCTGACACTGAAAGCAAAGGGTCTGTGTGTTTAATCCGCGTTTGCGCTGACCGCGCCGCCACGGCGCGGGTCGCCCACGGCGTCAAAGCGTCCAACCGGTCCGCGCGTGACCGCATGTACCCCACCGAAAAACAGGTTCGGCTCTGGCCAGCTTTCCAGCCCCGGCCAGTCGGCGGCCAGCGCGTTGATGGCGTCCGCCGACCAGGCTTGACCACCGCCCGGACAGGCCTCCAGGCCCAGCAGGCGATCCTCCAGGTGCATGCGCGGAGCGGCGATTGCCTGCGCCAGCGGCATGCCGAACACGGTGGTGTTCACCAGCACCTGCAACACAGCCCCGCGGATGCGGTTGGCGCCGCCCGAGCCCAGGGCGATCTCGGTGCCACCCGGAAGCCGGGCGATCGTGGGGCACATCATCGAGGCCAGCCGGACACCCGTCGGCCAGCGGTGGAAGCCACCGGGGCTCAGGTCTTCCTCGCCCAGCATGTTATTCATCAGGACACCGCTGCCGGGCAACACGTAGCCACAGCCCTCGCCGTTGGACACCGTCAGTGCGGCGAGATTGCCCTCTGCATCGGCCACGCCCAGGTGAGTCGTGCCGCGGGAGAACAGCGCGGTTTCTTTCGCCCGCCGACGATTGGCCGAATCCATTGCGCGCGCCAGGGCCAGCGCGTGGCCACGGCTGCCCCAGGCCGAGTCAGCCAGTCCAGTGTTCTCCAGCGCCTTGAGCGAACAGCCCACCAAGGCGCCACCGGGCGACGGCGGCGGATTCAGCCAGGCCCGGGCGCCCAGCGCGTCCACGACGATCGGCTGCCGGCGCTCCACGCGGTAGGCGGCAAGGTCTTCCGCCGCCAGTTGGCCACCCATTGCGGCGCAATCCTCCGCCAGCTGTCGCGCCATGTCGCCCTGGTAGAACAACGCCGCGCCTTCTGCGGCGAAGGCCTCCAAAGTGTCGGCCAGCGCAGGGTTGCGGCCGACTGCCCCCGCCGGCGCCGGCCGGGTTGCGTCTTCGTGTTCCGCGAGCAGGGCCATGGCCGCCGGCGTCTTCTCCAGCATCGGCGTCAAAATGCGGCTGACGCGGTGCTGCTGCTCGTTGACCACGACACCCTCGCGGGCCAGCCGCGCCGCGGGCGCGACGATCGCGGCCAGCGGCAAGCGCCCCAGCGCGCGTGCGATCGTCTCGATGCCGGCGGGGACGCCCGGCACCGCCATCGCTCCCAGGCCAATATGGAACGCCTGCGCGGCGGTACCGAAGTCCGCGAGGATGGGATGAAAGTCCAGCTCCGCCTCGGGCCGTTTCCGCAGGGGTGTGTTGACGAAGAAATCGAAGACCTGCGGCTCACCGCCGGCGGGCCGCGCCATCAGGAAACCGCCGCCACCCAGGCTGGACAACAACGGCTCGGCCACGGTGGACGCGCACAGGGCGGCCAGGGCGGCGTCGAAGGCGTTGCCACCGTCCGCCAGCACCTGCCGTGCGGCATCCGATGTGTCCGGGTGGCCCGAGGCGACGATGCCCGAGGTGCCTGGCATGGTGGTCTCCGAGAAGGTGCGGGCGGCACATGTTAACCCACCCACGCCGGGCTCATTTACAATGGGCCGCGAATCAATGACAGGGCGGCGCGGCCGCGTTCCTTCCATGCGAGTACTGGGCATCGAAACATCCTGCGATGAAACCGGCGTGGCGCTGTATGACAGCGACCGGGGCCTGCTGGCGCACGCGCTGCACAGCCAGGTCGACCTGCATGCCGAGTACGGCGGCGTGGTCCCCGAGATCGCCTCGCGTGATCACGTCCGCAAGTTGCTGCCGCTGGCCTCACATTGCCTGGCGCAGGCCGGGTTGCAACGTTCCGACATCGACGGTGTCGCCTATACCGCGGGGCCCGGGTTGATCGGCGCGCTGCTCGTGGGCGCATCGGCGGGGCGGGCACTGGCCGTGGCGCTGGATAAGCCGGCCATCGCCGTCCACCACATGGAGGGTCACTTGCTGGCACCCATGCTGGAGCCGGAGCCACCCGCCTTCCCCTTCGTGGCATTGCTGGTGTCCGGCGGCCATTCCATGCTGGTCGAGGTCAAGGGTATCGGCCGCTACCGGCTGCTGGGCGAAACCCTGGATGACGCCGCCGGCGAGGCCTTCGACAAGACCGCCAAGCTGCTGAACCTGGGCTACCCCGGCGGCCCCGCGCTGGCCCGCCTGGCCGAGAAGGGCGACCCCAACCGCTTCAGCTTTCCGCGGCCAATGACGGACCGGCCGGGGCTGGACTTTAGCTTCAGCGGCCTGAAGACCCATACCCGGAACCTGGTCCTGGCCGAGGACGACGACCCGGCCACGCAGGCCGATATCGCGGCAGGGTTCCAGCGCGCCGTTGTCGACACGATGGCGATCAAGTGCCGGCGCGCGATGGTCGCCACCCGGGCCAGGCAGCTGGTGATTGCCGGCGGCGTCGGCGCCAACCTGGAACTGCGCGCCACGCTCAAACGCGAGGGCGAGAAACACGGCTGGGCGGTGTCCTACCCGCGGCTGGCGTTCTGCACCGACAACGGCGCCATGATCGCCTTCGCGGGATGCCAGCGACTGCTGGCCGGTGAGCATACCGGGCCCGTGATCGAGGCCCGCGCGCGCTGGCCGCTGGAGCAGCTGGACGCCCCCGGGGAGGCCGCGTGATGGACCGCGTGTTTATCGAGGACCTGCGTATCCAGACGGTCATCGGCGTCTACGACTGGGAGCGCGAGATCACCCAGACCATCAGCCTGGACCTGGAGATGGGTTTCGATATCCGCGCCGCCGCGCGCTCGGATGATATTGCCGACACGCTGGACTACAAATCGGTCGCCAAGCGCCTGATCGCCTTTGTCGAGGGCAGCGAGTTCCAGCTGGTCGAAGCGCTGGCCGAGCATTGCGCCCGTATCGTGCTGGAGGAATTCCCGGTCTGCTGGCTGCGACTCAAGCTGAGCAAGCCCGGCGCCGTTCGCGGCTCCAGCGCGGTGGGCGTGATCATCGAGCGCGGGGAGCGCACGGCATGAACCACGCCTGGCTGGGCATTGGCAGCAACGTCGACCCGGAGCGCAATGTCCGCTACGCCATCGACGCGCTGCGAACCGCGTTCCCGGTTATCGAACTGTCGCCGCTCTACCGCAGCCGCGCGGTCGGCTTCGAGGGTGCGGACTTCATTAACCTGGTGGCCGGCGTGCAGACGGCCATGACGCCGCTGGAACTGCGCACCTGGTTGCGCAACCTTGAAGACAACCAGGGCCGTGACCGCGGCAGCCCGAAGTTTTCCAACCGCGTGATCGACGTCGACATCCTGCTCTATGACGACACGATCATGAACCACCCGGACCTGGTCCTGCCGCGCCCCGAAATTCTTCGTTTCGCGCACGTATTGCGACCGCTTGCCGACCTGTCGCCCGACCTGGCCTACCCGGGGGACGGGCGCACCATCGCCGAGCTCAGGGAATGGATCGCGCTGGACGAGTCCGGGCTCCGACCCATCGACCCGGGGTTCCTGGCCTGGGATTAGGCGGCCGCTGAATCCGTCACCGGGCTAGCCGTACAGGCTTCGCCCACCATCAACGGCCAGCACCTGGCCGGTCACGTAAGGCGCATCCAGCCCCAGCCAGGCCACTGCGCCGGCGATGTCTTCCGGTGTGCCGGTGCGGCCCATCGGCACGCGCTCGAGGATGGCCGCCTGGTTCTTCGCCGCCGTATCCGGGTCCGCTTCACCCTCTGGCCACAGGATGGCGCCCGGCGCGACGCCGTTGACGCGGATATCCGGCGCCAGCTCCCGGGCCAGTGACAGGGTCATCATTTCCAGTGCGGCCTTGGCCATGCCGTAGACAGTATGGCGGCGCATCGGCCGGCGGCCATGGATATCCAGCAGGTTGACGATGGCGCCACCGGCCAGCGATGGCGCCAGTGCCTGGGTAAGGAAGAACGGACCCCGCGCATTGCTGCCCATCAGGGCACGCCAGTCATCGTACTCCGTCTCGCCTACCGGGGTCGGGTGAAACCGCGAGGCGTTATTGACCAGCAGCGCCAGCTCAGGCGTGATCGCCATCACCGAGCGCGCGAGTTGGTCCGGGCCATCCCGGTGTTCAAGGTCGGCCACCGTGACGAAGGCGCTGCCGGGCCGCCGGTCGTTCAGCTCGCGGGCCAGGGTATTGGCCTCGTCAACGCTGGAACGGCAATGGATGATGACCCGCAGCCCACGCCGGTGCAGGGCCTGGACAATGGCCCGGCCAATCCGCCGCGCGCCGCCGGTGATCAGGGCGAATTCATCGCTGGACTTTGCCGCATCGCTCACAGAAACTGCCCTCCATGCCTGACGTCCGACCGAACGCCATCCTGCCCGAACCCCCCGACGAGCTCAAGCAGGTGAGCCGGGCGCTGACCGGACAACTGCGGGCCCGCATTGAGTCCGACGGGTTCCTTTCGTTCCGGGACTACATGGAAGCCGCACTGTATACGCCCGGGCTGGGCTACTACAGCGCCGGCCTGGCCAAGTTTGGCGCCGACGGCGATTTTGTCACCTCGCCCGAGCTGGGGTGGGTGTTCTCGCGCTGCCTGGCGGCGCAGGCCGCCGACATCGGCCACGAAATCGGGCGGTGGGACATCCTGGAGATCGGCGCCGGCAGCGGCCGCCTGGCCGCCGGCGTGCTGAACGCGCTGGGCGAGGATGGCCCAGGAAGGTATCGAATCCTCGAGCGCAGCGCCGACCTTCGTGCCGTGCAGAAGGACACGATTGCTACCCATGCCGCCGCGCACCTGGATCGGGTTGAGTGGCTGGACACGCCGCCAGACGCGCCATGGGACGGCGTCATCCTGGCCAACGAGGTCATCGACGCCCTGGCGGTAGAGCGCTTCACGCTGGCCGACGGCGTGATCCGCCAGTTGGGTGTGCGCATCGACGGCGACGGCTTCGCCTGGGATGCCCGGAACGCGCCGGAACGCCTGGCCGGGGCTGCCGAATCGGCCCTGGGTGAGCGCCTGGGGCACCTGGAAGACGGCTATGTTTCCGAACTCTGCCTGGACCTGCCGGGCTGGCTGGCCACCGTGACGGCCACTTTGCGGCGCGGCGTGGCGCTGATGATCGACTACGGCCACCCGCGCGACGAGTACTACCGCCCGGAACGTCGTGACGGCACGCTGGTCTGCCATTACCGTCACCGCGCCCATGACGACCCGTTCTTCTGGCCGGGCCTGCAGGACCTGACCGCCTTCGTCGACTTCACCGCCATCGCCGAGGCCGGCGATGCCTGTGGCCTGGACTGCGCCGGTTACGCGCCGCAGGCGCAGTTCCTGATCGGCTGCGGCATGGAATCCGTGCTGGCGGGCATGGCGGACCTGCCGGACACTGCGCGGTTTGACCTGGCCCGGGAAGTGAGGATGCTGACCCTGCCCGGCGCCATGGGTGAGAAGTTCCAGGTCATGGCCCTGGCGCGCGATTTCGATACGCCCTTGCGCGGTTTCGGGCTGGCCGACATGAGGGGATACCTTTGAACAACACGTCTCCGGCGCCCGCCGGCGGCACCGGCCGCCTGCGACTGCTGCACTGGTGGTTCGCGCTTGGCGCGGCCATGATGACCTTCGTCATCGCCGGCTCGCTGTTCAACGTCGGCCCGCCGGTGCCGGTCACCGGCATCGACAAGGTGCAGCACACGCTGGCCTACACCGCCATGACCTGGTGGTGGGGCATGGTCCAGCCGCGTCGGAAATGGGCCTGGGCGCTGGCGATGCTGGCGCTGGGTGGCGGCCTGGAGTGGGCCCAGTCGCTGACGCCTTACCGGCACATGGACTGGGTCGACATGATCTACAACACCATCGGCGTGGCCGCCGGCCTGCTACTGCTGTGGACCCCCGCGCGGCATATCGTCCCCTGGCTGGACCGCCAGATCAGCGATCGCCTGGACCCTGGCGCGTCGTAGCGCCACGCCCATCTCCGGGCCCGGCGGGACACCCTCGAGATCACGCGCATGGATGGCCTTCGCGGCCTCCAGCGCGGCGCGGAGCCGCTGCCCCTGCGGGTACGGCCGTTGGTCCAGGCCGCCACCGCGGCCACGATAATCGGCCTCGCAGGCCAGCACGAAATCATCCACGTCATCGCGGCGGAACGCGTCCAGCGCCTCCAGCAGCTTCATCACGGTGTCCGGTCGCGCCTCCAGCAAGCGGTGGCTGCGCAGGTGGTGGCGGCAGACACGAACGGCCAGGTCGCGGGTACGGTTCGGCAATCGGAATCGGGCACAGACAGCTTCGACCAGCGGTGCACCATGGTGCTCATGGCCACGGTGTGACGGCCACTCTTCGGCCGGTGTCAGGCCCTTGCCCAGGTCGTGCAGTAACACCGCGGTTACCGCGTCGGCAGAGCCGCCCAGGGCTTCGGCCATGTCCAGCGCCATCAGGACATGCTCGCCGGTGTCCACCTCGGGGTGATACTCCGGGTTCTGTGGAACGCCGAACAGCCGGTCGAGCTCCGGCAGCAGCACCGCCAGCGCGTCGCAGTCGCGCAGGGTCTCGATAAATACGCGCGGCCGCGGACCGCCCATGGCGCGACTGATTTCCGCCCAGGCCCGTTCCGGCACCAGGTGTTCAAGCTCGCCACTGGCGACCATGTCACGCATCAGCTGCCGCGTGTCCGGGTGCACTCGGAAGCCCAGGTGGGACAAGCGCGCGGCGAATCGCGCCACGCGCAGTACACGCAGCGGGTCTTCTGAAAATGCCGGTGACACGTGACGCAACCAACGGGCGTCCAGATCCGAACGGCCGCCATGCGGGTCGACCAGGCTGCCGTCCCCGGCGCGGGCGATGGCGTTGATGGTCAGGTCGCGCCGGGCCAGGTCGTCCTCGATACTGACCCCGGGATCGAACGTCACGGTGAAGCCATGGTAGCCGTGGCCGCGCTTTCGCTCGGTGCGGGCCAGCGCGTACTCCTCGCCGGTTTCGGGGTGCAGGAACACC
This sequence comes from Marinihelvus fidelis, assembly GCF_008725655.1. Taxonomy (NCBI): domain Bacteria; kingdom Pseudomonadati; phylum Pseudomonadota; class Gammaproteobacteria; order Chromatiales; family Wenzhouxiangellaceae; genus Marinihelvus; species Marinihelvus fidelis. Next base: position 60,811 of record NZ_VYXP01000005.1, read on the forward strand.
GGAAAGTCGGCGCCCACCTGGCGGAAACCCTGGTCCAGCAGCCACTCCGGCGACGCGCCGGTCACGACCCAGTCGCGCTCGCGCACGGGCAGGCCGAGCAGTTCGTCGCGGACGGCGCCGCCCACCAGGTAAACCACGGGATTCATTTGCGGATCAGGGCGCGACGGCGGCCATGTCGGCCGGGCCGGCGCTGCACACCACCTCGGTCGTTTCGTCGTGGTCAATGTTACCGGATTCGATGTCCGGCATACGCGCGCTGACCCGCCGCACCGGCTGGCCCAGGCGCCACTCGTAGATGGTCGTGAAGGCCAGCACCCGGGGGATGTAGTCCCGGGTCTCGTAATACGGCAGCGTTTCCACCCAGGCCGCGGCATTGCCCTTCGGCCGGGACTTCAGCCAGCGGTCGACCGCGCCGGGGCCGGCATTGTATGCGCCGGAGACCAGCACCGGGTTGTCGGCGTAGTCATCCAGCAGGTCACGCAGGTAGGTGGTGCCGAAGCGGATGTTGGTGGGCCCGTCCAGCAACTGTGCGCTGGAGCGGTAGCCGATGCCGTGCTTCCGCGACAGCGTACTGGCCGTGGCTGGCGTGACCTGCATCAGGCCCAGCGCATTGGCGGACGATCGCGCCGACTCCATCATCGCGCTTTCGGAACGCATGATGCCGTAAACCCAGGCGGCGTCCAGCCGCTCGCGGCGCGCCGACTCCAGCACCGGTTCCTCGAACATCACCGGGAATCGCCATTCGTACCAGCGCAGGTCGCCACTGTCCCCAAGGGCGAAGATGGCGCGGTCATACCAGCCCTCACCCCGGGCGACGGCCGCAGCCGCGCGCAGTTCTTCGACATCCAGGCGCCGCATGCTGCGACCCCATTCCGCGCGCGCCCAGTTCTCCAGATCGACGCGGTGCAGTTCCAGCGCCCGCCGGATGTCGTTGCGCCCGGCAACCGCCCCGGCGACATCGTCAGGCACCACCGGCGGTATTTCGCAGATCGTGTAGGGCCAGCGCAGGGCATCGGCAGCGAGGAATGCGTAGTAGTTGGTCTCGCGCGCCAGCGACGAGAAAATGGTTTCGGCCCGGTCGCCCTCATCGAGTGACGCCAGCGCATGGCCCTTCCAGTAGCGCCAGCGATCATCGTCTGCGGTCTCCGGCGCCATGCGCTCGATCACCTGAAGCAGCGCCGGCCAGTCGGACTGCGCCAGCAGCAGGCGCGCCCACCACTGGGTCAGCTGGTCATCAACGTGGGCGTCGGGCACCTGCTCGATAAAGGCCCGCGCGCCCGGATCCAGGTCGACAGTGGCCATCAGCGCGATTTCGCGCATCAGGTCGCCACGGGCCTGGTCGCCCCAGTTGAAATGGCCGTCCAGCGCCGTGAACACGCGCATGGCTTCGGCCGGGTCACGACGCAGCAGTTTGCGCAGCGATGTATCGGTGATCTGGCGCGTGACCGGCGTATCGGGCCAGGCTGCCGCTTTGTCCAGGCCGCGGTAGCGGGTGCGGTCGAGCTGGCGCCAGCGATCGAGCCAGGCCTGGTCAGCCGGGGCGAGGAAACGGGCCAGGTAGGCCGTCAGCGAGGCATTGCCCTCAGCCATGGCGCGATTGATCCGTGTCCAGGCCAGTTCGGCGTCGACGCCGCCCTGCTTCATCATCCAGGCGAACAGCGGGTCACAGGCATCGGGCTGGGAGTGGCCCACCGCCCACAGGTCGCGCGCCTGCGCCAGCAGGCCGGTGGTATCGTTTTCGGCCAGCCGCGCGCGGGCGTGGTAACAGCGGTTTTCGTCGGTATCCGCAGTCGCCCCGTAACGCCGCAGCGCGGCCCAGTGCCCGCGCTCGCCCAGCGCCCGCAGCCACGATCGCCGCAACGCGGTGACAAAGGCCCAGTCCTCGTGGGCGTCGAGGAAGGCGGCGACCTCGTCCGGGTCCGCCACCGCACGCCGGTAACGAAAATCTTCGTATTGCCAATAGGGGTAGAGGATGTAGTCGCTCAGGCGCTCGCCCGCGGCGTCAAAGGTCGAGCGGTCGCCGGCCCTGGCCGACTGCCAGGCCTGCATGAACAAGGCACGTTGCGCCGGGTCGACAGCCTGCGCCGCCGGATTTGCCGATACCTGGTTCGCCGACAAAAGCGATAGGGCGCACGCCAGCGCCGCGGCCGCCAGGCCCTGGGTTATGCTGGTCAGATGCACCCTGTTCATGACCTCCACAATAGGCAAAGCCCGGTCAGCCGACAAGCCCACTTCGCCCAAGCGAGCGTGACCCGTCACGACGCGGATACGACCACCACGGGAGCCGGCCTTGAGCCCCGTTGACCTGGTGGTGATTGGCGCGATCGCCGGGTTCCTGGCGGGATTCCTGGGCATCGGCGGGGGACTCGTGATCGTGCCGGCGCTGACCCTGTTGTTCAGCCGCGACTCGGCATACGCCCCCCTGGCCACCCACATGGCGGTCGCGACTTCGTTGGCCGTGATGCTGGTCACGTCCCTCAGCTCCATCGTCGCGCACGCGCGGCGGCGGGCCGTGGACTGGCCACAGGTCGGGCGTTTCGTGCCGGGGTTACTGGTTGGCGCGGCCATCGGCGCCGTGCTCGCCGACCACCTGGACACCCGCCAGCTGGCGCTGGTTTTTGCGCTCTTTGTGACCGCCGCGGGCATCCAGTTGCTGGTCGCGCGCACGCCGGAAAAGCAACGCCCGCAACCGGGCAAAGCCATCCAGGCCGGGGTGGCCACGGTCATCGGCGCGTTATCGAGCATGGTGGGCATCGGTGGTGGCAGCCTGACGGCACCCTGGCTGATGTGGCATGGCAGCCTGCCCCAGCGCGCGGTGGCCACGGCGGCCGCCTGCGGCTACCCGATCGCCGTCGCCGGCGCATTGACGTTCGTTGTACTTGGCCGCGAGCTGGGCCTGGGGGTGACCGGCTATGTTGACCTGCAGGCGTTCGCCGGCATTGCCATCGCCGGCGTATTGACGGCACCGATCGGCGCGGCCGTGGTGCACCACACCGATCCAGCGCGGGTCAGGAAGATTTTCGGATTCTGCCTGCTGGCCGTGGCGGCCAGGATGGCGTGGGGCGCATAGCGCCCCACGTTGAGACCCGGGTGGTTACTGCGCCGGGGTGGCGACCTGGGCCACTGACTCCGTGGCCATTTCCTGCGCGACCAGGTAGTCAACAACGGCCAGCATCTGGTCGAAACCGCTGACGGCACCACCCGCGCTGACACGGTACTTGCCATTGACCAGCATTGACGGCGTACCGCTAACACCGGCCTGGCGCACCTGCTGCTGTTCACGCTTCATGCGCATGTCGACGGCGAACGACTTCGACGTGGCGACGAACTTTTCGGCGTCAACGCCAAACTGGGAGTAGAACTCGGCCAGCTCGTCCATGTTGCGCATCTGGCGCTTGTCTTTCCAGATGATGTCCATCATTGCCTTGTGCGAGGCGTTCTCGATACCGAGCACGGACGCGGTGACATAGGCGCGGGCGTACAGCGACCAGATGGCGCGGCCGAACTCGACCGGGATGCGGTCAAACTGCACCGATTCCGGCTGCTTGGCGTGCCAGTTCTCGATGTACGGCTCGAAGGAGGCACAGTGGCTGCACAGGTAGCTGAACACCTCGGTCACCTTGACGCCGTCAATCGGGCGATAGCCCTCGGGCTGTTCGATGGTGAAGTAGTGCTTGCCTTCTTCAAACGGCGCGCCGGACTGTGCCCAGGCGGGGAAGGACGCAGCGGCCAGGCTGATTACGGTCAACAGGGTCTTGATCATGGCTCTCTCCATTGCTTCCGGCTGTGACCACGCAAACCGCGCGGGGTTCCGCGCGGCGGGTCCAGCGGCGTGGAATTATTCGCCGGCGGCGTGCAGGCCTTCGATGTAGCTGGCGACGGCGTCGATTTCGGCGTCGGTCAGGTAACGGGCCACGCCGGTCATGACCTGGCTGGGCGCGTCGTCTTCACCCCAGGTGTCACCGGCGCGGAATTTCTTCAGCATGTTGGCCGTGTAGGTGGCGTGCTGGCCAGCCAGTTTCGGGTAACCGGCGAGCGGGATGCCTTCACCGGCCGCGCCATGGCAGGCCAGGCAGGCGGGCGTGCCTTCATCGGCGTTGCCACCGCGGTAGAGCTTTTCGCCGGCGGCGACCAGCGCCTCGTCGGCGGCGGCCGGCTTGGCGGCCTGCTCGGAGAAGTACGCGGCCAGGTCTTCGATGTCCTGCGCGTCCAGGCTGGCGACCAGGGCCTGCATTTCCGGCACCGGGCGCTCGCCATCGCGAATCAGCGTGGTCTGGCGGACCAGGTAGTCCGGGTGCTGGCCGGCCAGTTTCGGCCAGTTGGCCACGGTGCTGTTACCGTCAATGCCATGACAGGCCGCGCAGGTGGCAGCTTTGCTTTGCCCGGCGGCCGCGTCGCCCTCGGCGAAGGCGGTCAGGCTCATCAGGATGGACAGGCTGGCTACAGCCCAGCGAATTGCGATCATGGCTCGTGTCTCCGTTCCCTCACGATGGGATGCTAAGTCGGTACAATGGTCCGGACGGCCCGCTATTATCCCGATTTCAATCGCCGCATTCCAGCGCTGGTGACCAGCGCGGCGGCCCGCCTGGAGCGACACCATGCCCGCCGACAACCCGTTCCGACAGGCCCAGTACCTGACCAGCGCCCATCACCTGCACCAGTTGCCACCGGACGCCGGCTTCGAATTCGCCATCGCCGGCCGTTCAAATGCCGGCAAATCCAGCGCCTTGAACACCCTGACAGGACAGAAATCACTGGCGCGAACCAGCAAGACCCCGGGACGCACGCAGCAGATCGTAATTTTCGAGCTGGATATCTCGCGGCGCATCGCCGACCTGCCCGGCTATGGCTACGCCAAGGTGCCGGTGAAGCTCAAGCAGCACTGGACCCAGGTCATGGAAACCTACCTGGAGACCCGCCACTGCCTGCGCGGCGTGGTCCTGGTCATGGATATCCGCCACCCGCTGAAGCCGTTCGACGAGCAGATGCTGAACTGGAGCGCGGCCGCCGGCCTGCCCGTGCACGTGCTGCTGACCAAGGCCGACAAGCTCAAGCGCGGCCCGGCGCAGGCCTCGTTGCTGAAAGTGCGCAAGGCCTTACCCCCTGGCGCCACGGCGCAGGTATTTTCATCGACCAGCCGGCAGGGGCTGGAAGAATGGGTCGAGACCATCAAGCCGTGGATGGACTACGGCACTGACAGCCCGGATGGCGTCGATTAAACTGCCCCACCTCCGCCCGATGCTGAACCGGACACCCCAATGAGCTACCCCATCACCCGAATGCGCCGCATGCGCGCCGACGACTTCAGCCGCCGGCTGGCCCGAGAGAACAGGCTGACCGTCGATGACCTGGTCTGGCCGGTCTTCGTCCTCGACGGCGACGACCATGCCGAGGCGGTGCCGTCCATGCCCGGCGTGGAGCGTATGACCATCGACCGGCTGCTGGTGGCCGCGGGTGAGGCCCACGCACTGGGTATCCCGGCGCTGGCGCTGTTCCCGGTCACCGCCGCCGACGCGAAATCCGCGGACGGACGCGAAGCCTGGAATCCCGAAGGCCTGGCGCAGCGCGCGGTCGCTGCGCTTAAAGCCGCGTACCCGGAACTGGGTGTGATCACCGACGTCGCCCTGGACCCGTACACCACGCACGGCCAGGACGGCCTGCTGGATGACGACGGGTACGTGGTCAACGACGCCACCATCGACGCGCTGGTGAAGCAGGCGCTGTCGCATGCCGCCGCCGGTGCGGACGTGGTCGCACCTTCGGACATGATGGACGGGCGCGTCGGCGCTATCCGTAACGCGCTGGAAGACGCCGGCCATGTGAACACCCGCATCCTGGCCTACTCGGCCAAGTACGCGTCATCGTTCTACGGCCCGTTCCGCGACGCGGTCGGCTCTGCCGGCAACCTGGGCGGCGGCAACAAGTACACCTACCAGATGGACCCGGCCAATGGCGACGAGGCGCTCACCGAGGCCGGCCTCGACCTGGACGAAGGCGCCGACATGGTCATGGTCAAGCCCGGCATGCCGTACCTGGACATCGTCCGGCGGGTGAAGGATGAGTTCGGCGCGCCGACGCTGGTCTACCAGGTCTCCGGCGAGTACGCGATGCTCAAGGCCGCGGCGGCCAACGGCTGGCTCGACGAGCAGGCGGTGGTCATGGAGTCGCTACTGGCCTTCAAGCGCGCCGGCGCCGACGCCATCCTCACCTACTTCGCCCCGCAGGCCGCGGCCTGGCTCAAGCTGGCACGATGAGCGAGCGACCAGCGCTGCGCCTGGCGATTTTCGGCTCGCCGGTCGCGCAGTCCAAATCACCGCTGATTCACCCGATGTTCGGCCGCCAGTTCGGTATCGATATCCACTACGACGCCCGAGAGGCCCCGGCGGGAACCCTCGCCGACGCGCTGGCCGCGTTCGCCGCCGAGGGTGGCCAGGGGGGCAACATTACCGCGCCGCTGAAGCAGGAAGTCCGGGCGCTGGCGACGACCTGTTCAAGGCGCGTCGAACTGGCCGGCGCCGCCAATACCCTGGTCCGTCGCGACGGCGGCTGGCATGCCGAGAACACCGACGGCGCCGGCCTGGTCAGCGACCTGGAGCGGCTGGGCCTGGCACCCGCCGGAAAGACCATCATCATCCTGGGCGCCGGCGGCGCCACGCGCGGCGCATTGGCGGCGCTGCTGGACGCGGGCGCCCGGCGCATCGACATCTACAACCGCACCGCGGCCACGGCAGAAGCCCTGGCACGCGCCCATGCCGACCTTGGGGACGTCCGTGGGTTCGGCTTCGGGCAGCTGGATCAGGCCCGGGCGGCGGACCTGGTCATGAACGCGACGTCACTGGGGCACCACGGCGACCTGCCGCCGCTACGAAACGCGCTATTCGCGCCGGGCGCGACCTGTTACGACTTCAACTATGGCGCCGCGGCAACGCCCATCCTGGGCTGGTGCGCGGCCAACGACATTGCCGCGCACGATGGCCTGGGCATGCTGGTCGGCCAGGCCGTGGTGAGCTTCGAGATCTGGACCGGAAAGCGCCCCGATCCTGCGCCGGTCATGGCGTTTCTGCGCGGCGAAAGCTAGCGCTTCGAGCGCTTGCGCGGGTCTTCAAGCAGGTCACCGTCGGCGTTGATGGCCGGATAGGCGACATCGTGGTCGCGGCACCAGCGCGCCAGCGTCGGGTGCAGCCATTCGAACCGCGTTTTCCGGTGTTTTGCGGGCGCCATCCGGCTGCTCTCGTACAAACCCGCGGCACGGCGCTGCGCCAGCGCCTCGTACAAGACCACTGCGCAGGCCACCGATACGTTCAGTGACTGGCTCATGCCCATCATCGGGATGACAATCTCGGTATCCACGCGCGCCAGCGCGTCGTCGGTCACGCCAAAGGCCTCGGTACCCAGCAGCAACGCGGTCGGCACGGTGTAATCCACATCCCGGTAATCAACAGCCCGGTCGGAAAGGTGCGCGCCAAGGATGGTGAAGCCATCCGACTTCAATGACGCGCAGGCGCTGTCGATGTCGTCATGAATGACCGGTGTGACCCACTTTTCCGCCCCCTGGGAGGTGTGCCAGTGACGCCTGGGCCGGTCCTTGCCCGGCACGATGTGGACTTCGGGAATGCCGACGGCGTCGCAGGTGCGTACCACGGCCGACAGGTTGCGCGGCTTGTGCAGGTTCTCGGCCAGGATGGCCAGGTCGGGCTGGCGCCGGTTGAGCACGCCGTCCAGGCGCGCGAGCCGCTCCGGGGTCATGCGGCCGCTTGGGTGCCGCGAATGTGCGCCAGTTGCCGGGGCAGGGCCGCGAGGGCCTGGGCCAGGAGCAACAGCGGCATGACCAAGACCAGGGTCTTCAGCAGGTAGACCGCGGCCAGGCCGCCGGCCTCGCCGGACGCCTCGCGCATTCGCCACGAGGCGGCCACGTAATCCCAACCGACCAGCAGCACGAAAATGCAGAACGGTGCCAGCAAAATCAGCGTGCCCAGCAGGTCGACCCAAGCCTGCCGGCGCGGTGACGCCTGGCGATAGAAGATGTCCACGCGGACATGACCATCATCCTGCAAGGTCCAGGCCGCGGCCACCATGAAAACGGTCGCGTGCATCCAGGTGACCGATTCCTGCAACCAGATCCAGCCGCGATCAAGGCCGTAGCGCAGCACCACGATACCGAAGGTCACGACCACCATGGCCAGGGTCAGCCAAGCCGCGGCCCGCCCCAGCACGGCGACGGCCCGTTCGACCGTCCCGGTCAATGCCACTCCTTGATCTTCCAGTACACCGGCTTGACCGGGTAGGCGGAGCGGTCGCTCTCGCGCAACTCCAGGCGGCCGTCACCGTCGTCGTCGACGTAGTAGTACGGAATGCCGTTTTTCGGCGTGATCTTCACCATGTAGACCTGGCCGTCCATGCGGTACTCCTCGACCAGGTTGTCGTCCTCGTCGCGGCGGATATCAACGGTGGGCTCCAGGCGGGAATCTTCGTCCTGCACTTTTGGCGGGATGGGCACGCCCTCGTCCAGTTCCTCGACCGGGCGATCCGGCGCGTCAATGGGCGGGATCGGCGGCGGCGCGGCCGGGTCGTCCGACTGCGCGGCCAGCGGCAAAGGTGCCAGCAACAGCAGGGCCACCGGCCACCTGGCCAGCCTGGCAGTAACGCATTCGTGGATTCGTCGAATCATGCCTGTATCCCCCCACCGGGTTTGAGTATGCTGAGCATAGCAGACCTCATAACCCGGCTTCCCTAACCATGCTCAGCCCTGATTCCAAGACCCTCTACCTGGTGGACGGTTCGTCCTACCTGTACCGCGCCTTTCACGCCCTGCCCAACCTGACCAATTCCGGGGGTGAGCCCACCGGCGCGCTGCTGGGCGTGGCCAACATGCTGCGCCGCCTGGTCCGCGAAGCCACCGACGCCGGCAGTGACCGCGTGGCCGTAGTGTTCGACGCCAAGGGGCCCACCTTCCGCCACGAACTGTACGCTGACTACAAGGCCAATCGGCCGCCGATGCCCGGCGAACTGCGCGCCCAGGTCGAATCCATTCACCAGCTGGTCCAGCTGCTCGGACTGCCGATCATCCAGGTCGAGGGCGTGGAAGCCGACGACGTGATCGGCACACTCGCGCGCCGGGCCGAGGCTGACGGCCTGGGCTGCGTGGTCTCCACCGGCGACAAGGACCTGGCTCAGCTGGTCACCGACCGGGTCACGCTGGTCAACACCATGTCCGACACCCGCATGGACCGGGCCGGCGTCGAGGAAAAGTTTGGCGTGCCACCGGAGCGTATCGTCGATTTCCTGGCCCTGACTGGCGACAAGGCCGACAACATTCCGGGCGTTGAAAAGTGCGGGCCAAAGACCGCGGCCAAGTGGCTGCAGGCCTGGGGCGACCTGGATGGCGTCATGGCCCACGCCGACGAGATCGGCGGAAAAATTGGCGGCTACCTGCGCGACGCATTGGAGACCCTGCCTTTATCGCGGGAACTGGCGACCATTCGCGACAATGTTGAGCTCGACAGCGCGCCCGACGCATTGCGCATGGGCGATACCGACGAATCGGCGCTGCGCGAGTTCCTGCAGCGTTACGAGTTCAACAGCTGGCTGCAGGAACTGGGCGACGAACCCACCGCGCCGGTCGAGGCCCGGTACGACACCGTCACCGACCAGGCGGGGTTCGAGGCCTGGGTCGAGCGCCTGCGGGGCGCGGAGCTGATCGCTTTCGATACCGAGACCGACAGCCTGGACCCGATGCGCGCCAACCTGGTCGGCCTCAGCTTCGCGGTCGAGCCCGGCCATGCCGCCTACCTGCCCCTGGGCCACGACTACCCCGGCGCGCCGAAACAGCTGGCCATGGATGATGTGCTTGAAGCGCTCCGCCCGATCCTCGAAAGCCCGGACCACGCCCTGGTCGGCCAGCACTTCAAATACGACATGAACGTCCTGGCCCGCTACGGCATCGAGGTCGATGGCCTGGCCTACGACACCATGCTTGAGTCCTACGTCTTCAACAGCACCGGCAGCCGCCACGACATGGATTCGCTGGCGCTGAAATACCTGGGTCGCAACACCATTCACTACGAAGATGTCGCCGGCAAGGGTGCGAAGCAGATCACCTTCAACCAGGTGGCGCTGGAGGAGGCCGGCCCTTACGCGGCCGAAGACGCCGACATCACGCTGCAACTGCACCAGCACCTGTGGCCCAGGCTGTCAGAAGAGGCCGCGCCGGCCAGCGTGTTCAGCGACATCGAGATGCCCCTGGTGCCGGTTCTGGCGCGCATGGAGCGCCACGGCGTACTGATCGACGGTGAGCTGCTGCGCCGGCAGAGCAGCGAGATGGCCAGGGACATTATCGACCTGGAGAAGCGCGCCCACGAGGCCGCCGGCCAGCCATTCAACCTGGGTTCACCCAAGCAACTACAGGAGATCCTGTTCGAGAAGCTGGAACTGCCGGTGGTGCGCCGCACGCCGAAAGGCCAGCCGTCGACCGCCGAAGACGTGCTGCACGAGCTGGCCGCGGACTTCGAGTTGCCGAAACTGATCCTGGAATACCGCTCGCTGTCGAAGCTGAAGTCCACCTATACCGACAAGCTGCCGGAGGAGATCAACCCGGACACCGGCCGCGTGCACACCTCGTACCACCAGGCAGTGGCGGCAACCGGGCGGCTGTCGTCGTCCAATCCCAACCTGCAGAACATCCCGATCCGCACCGCGCGCGGGCGGCGGATCCGCGAGGCCTTCATCGCCCCCGAGGGCATGTGCGTGCTCGCCGCCGACTATTCGCAGATCGAACTGCGGATCATGGCCCACCTGTCGTCTGATGAGGGCCTGCTGCGCGCGTTCCGTGACGGCGTGGATGTCCACCGTGCCACGGCCGGTGAGGTCTTTGGCGTGGATGCCGAAGCCGTCACCACGGACCAGCGCCGCGCCGCCAAGGCCATCAACTTCGGGCTGATGTACGGCATGTCGGCCTTCGGCCTGGCACGACAGCTGGATATCGCCCGCGGCGAGGCGCTGGACTACATGGACACCTATTTCGCCCGCTACCCCGGGGTGCGCGATTACATGGAGCGCACCCGCGAAACGGCGCGGGAACAGGGCTACGTGGAAACGCTGTTCGGCCGTCGCCTGTACCTGCCGGACATCACCGCGTCGAACCAGCAGCGCCGCCAGGGCGCCGAGCGCGCCGCCATCAACGCGCCCATGCAGGGCACCGCGGCCGACATCATCAAGCGCGCCATGATCACCGTCGATCGCTGGCTGCGTTCCGAGCAGCCGCGGACACGCCTGACCATGCAGGTGCACGATGAACTGGTCCTGGAAGTCCCCGTCGACGACCTGGACACGGTCCGCGCCGGCATCATCGAGCGCATGGAAGCAGCGGCGGAGTTGGACGTGCCGCTGGTGGTCGACGCCGGCCACGGCCCAAACTGGGACGACGCCCATTGATGGGAGGAGTGAGGAGAGAGGAGTGAATAGCAAGAACTCTCCCACTCCTTACTCCTCACTCCTCTCTCATTACTCCTCACCAACAAAAAACCCCGGGCGCGGGGCGCCCGGGGTTAACGAAGGGTTCCGGCTTTGGGGGAAGCACCGAACCCGGTTTTAGGTCCACCCAGGGAGGAGGCGGACCGAGCCACGGAAGCGGCTCGTTAAATCAGACCACCGGGGGGGTGTTTAGGTTCCGTGTTGTTCTTCTGCGTTGACCGAAAGCCAGTCGCGCGGAACCAGGAAATAGTCGGTCAGTTCCGCCTCCGGTGAACCGGGCTCCGGCTGCCAGTTGTAGCGCCACGCGGCTTGCGGCGGCATCGACATCAGGATGGACTCGGTACGACCGCCGGACTGCAGGCCAAAGAGTGTGCCGCGGTCATACACCAGGTTGAACTCAACGTAGCGCCCACGGCGATAGAGCTGGAACGCGCGCTCGCGCTCCGACCAGGGCTGGTCGCGTCGGCGCTCGACAATGGGCAGGTAGGCGTCCAGGTAGGCGTCACCGACCGAGCGCAGGAAGCCGAAGCAGCGGTCGAAACCCCATTCGTTCAGGTCGTCGAAAAACAGGCCACCCACGCCACGCGCCTCGTCACGATGGCGGTTGTGGAAGTACCGGTCACACCAATCCTTGTGTTCCGCGTAGACCTGCTCGCCCCAGGGCCAGCAAGCGTCACTGGCGACCTGGTGCCAGTGGACGATGTCTTCGAGCACCGGGTAGTACGGCGTCAGGTCGAAGCCACCGCCGAACCACCACACCGGCTCGCCATCACCGTTACTGGCCTCGAAATAGCGCACGTTGGCATGGCTCGTCGGCACGTGGGGGTTACGGGGATGCATGACCAGTGAAACGCCCATGGCCTGGAAACCGCGCCCGGCCAGTTCCGGGCGGGCCTTACTGGCCGATGGTGGCAACTGGTCGCCGAACACGTGGGAAAAATTGACGCCACCCTGCTCGAACACCTGGCCGTCCGCCATGACGCGGGTGCGGCCACCGCCACCGCCGGCCCGGTCCCAGGCGTCTTCGACGAATCCTTCGCCGCCATCGGCAGCGGCCAGGCTGTTGCAGATGCGGTCCTGCAGGTCCAGCAGGTAGTCGCGCACGAGCATGCCCTGCGGGCTCAGTTCAATGGCTGTCGTCATGCCGGTCTCAGGATCTTGCCAGTCGCCAGGTCGCGAATCTCGCTGCAATTGTCCTTACCGCCCAAGGCGCCGGCAACGATGCCATCAATGAAGTCGCCGAAATACGTTTCGACTTCGCCGGCCGAACGCGCCGGCGGCGTGCCGTGGGGGTTAGCGCTGGTGGACACCACCGGCCCGCCGAAGGCATCGCACAGCGCCCGGCAGCCTTCGTGCGCGGTCACGCGCAGGGCCTGGGTGGGGTGGTCCCCGGTAATGAAATGTGGCGCGTCGGCCGCTTTCGGGAACAGCCAGGTGACCGGCCCGGGCCAGGTCGCCAGCGCGGGTTCCGGGTTGGCATCGCCGACCCAACCACTGAACTGCGTGAAGTCGCTACCGATCAGGATCAGCCCCATCGATTCCGCGCGCTGCTTGAGCGCCAGGATGCGGCGCACCGCTTTTTCGTTATGCGGATCACAGCCCAGGCCGAAAACGGCCTCGGTGGGGTACGCGATGACGCCGCCATCGTGCATGACGGCGGCCGCCTGTTCCGGGGTGAGCAGCGTATGCCGCATGGGTGTCAGGCTTCGGTGCTTGCCGGCACCTTCGCGGTGCTTTTCTTGGTGGCCTTTTTCTTAGACGCCTTCTTCTTTGACGTCTTCTTGCCCGCGGCCTTCTTCGTGGTCTTCTTCCTGGCCTTCTTTTTCGCGGCCTTCTTGCGCCGGCCGCGCTTGGGCTCCGGCGCGGCTTCCAGCACCGCTTCGCATTCTTCCAACGTGTAGGATTCCGGCTCGCGGTCCTTCGGCAGGCGGACGTTCTTGTGGCCGTCCGTGATGAACGGCCCCCAGCGGCCTTTCAGGATCTGGATTTCGCTGTCTTCCCAGGTGCGCAGGATCTTGTCCAGATCGGCCTGCTTCTTGGCCGCGATCAGCTCCAGCGCCTGCTCCAGGGTGACATCGTGCGGGTCGATTTCCTTCAGCGAAACAAATTTGCTGCCGTAACGGATGAACGGGCCGAAACGGCCGATACCGGCGGCGATGTCCTCGCCGTCTTCCGTCTCGCCTAGGTCACGCGGCAGCTTGAACAGCTCCAGGGCTTCTTCCAGCGTGATGGTTTCCAGGCTCTGGCCCGGGCGCAACCCGGCGAAGGCCGGCTTGTCGTCGTCATCGCGGGTGCCGATCATCGCGTGCGGGCCATAGCGACCCAGGCGCACCGACACGGGTTTGCCGGTCTTCGGATCGTCGCCAAGGATGCGCGCCTGGCGCGCGTCGTCGCGGCTGACCGTCTCGGCCTTTTCCTCGATGCGTTCGTGGAATGGCTTCCAGAACTCGGTCAGCAACGGCTTCCAGTCGCGTTCGCCGCGCGAGACCGCGTCCAGGTCGTCTTCCAGGCGCGCGGTGAATTCGTAATCGACATAGTCGTCGAAATGGTTTTCCAGGAACCGCTCAACCACGCGACCCGTGTCGGTCGGGATAAACCGGCGGCGGTCGATGTAGACATAGTGCCGGTTCTGCAACGTCTGGATGATGCTGGCGTAGGTTGACGGCCGGCCGATGCCATATTCCTCCAGCGTCTTGACCAGGCTCGCTTCCGAGTAACGGGGCGGCGGCTGGGTGAAGTGCTGGTCGGCGCGGATGTCGTTGACCACCACCTCGTCGCCTTCCTCGAGTTGCGGCAGCCGTACTTCTTTCTCTTCCTTGCCCTGGGCCGCGCTTTCTTCATAGGCCGCCAGGAAACCGGGGAAGGTCACCACCGAGCCGTTGGCGCGGAACGTGGCACCAGCGCCGCAATCGAATTCGACCGCCACCAGGTCCAGTTTTGCCGGCGTCATCTGTGAAGCCACCGAGCGCTTCCAGATCAGGCCGTAGAGCCTGGCCTGGTCTTCGCTTAAGTAACGCTTCGCCTTGTCCGGGGTCAGGTCGGCCATGGTCGGGCGGATGGCCTCGTGGGCCTCCTGGGCGTTCTTCGACTTGTTGGCGTAAAAGTTCGGCTTTTCCGGCAGGTAGTCGGCGCCAAACTGTCGCGATATCTGTCCACGCAGGTCATTCAGCGCATCGTTGGACAGCGTCACCGAGTCGGTACGCATATACGTGATCAGGCCCTGGTTGACTCCATCGATGGCCACGCCCTCGTACAACTGCTGCGCGGTCTGCATGGTGCGCCTTGCGGTGAAGCCCAGCTTGCGCGAGGCATCCATCTGCAGGGTCGAGGTGATGAACGGCGCCGCCGGCCGGCGCTGGCGCTGGCTGCGGTCGACGCGGTTGACCACCAGGCGGCCCGGCGTGGGCGCATCCGCGGTGCCGCCGACACCGGCGTGGCCGGCCAGCGCGGCGCGCGCACCGGCCGCCGTGTCGCCGTCGGTAATATCGAACTGCTCGTATTTCTTGCCGTTGAGCTGCACCAGGCGCGACTCGAACGGTGTGTCGCCCTTTTGCATGTCGGCGTGGAACGACCAGTATTCCTGCGGATCGAAGGCCTCGATCTCGCGCTCACGCTCGACGATCATGCGCAACGCTGGGCTCTGTACACGGCCGGCGGACAGGCCGGTCTTGATCTTGCGCCACAGCAGCGGTGACAGGTTGAAGCCCACCAGGTGGTCCAGCGCGCGGCGGGCCTGCTGCGCGTTGACCAGGTCCATCGACAGCTCCCGCGGATTGGCGACGGCCTCTTCGATGGCGCGTTTGGTAATTTCGGAGAACTCGACGCGGTAGAAATCACGGCCGTCCACCAGGCCCTTCTCACGCAGGATCTCGTAGATATGCCAGGAGATGGCCTCGCCTTCGCGATCAAGGTCAGTGGCGAGGTACACGGCTTCGGCCTTTTTGGCGGCCTTGATAATGCGATCCACGTGCTTCTTGCTGCCATCGGACAGCTCGTAGTGCATCGCGAAGTCATTGTCGATATCAACCGCGCCGTCCTTCGACGGCAGGTCACGGATATGCCCGTATGACGCCAGCACCTCGAAATCCGGTCCGAGGTAGCGGTTGATGGTAGTCGCCTTGGCCGGCGACTCTACGATGAGCAGATTTTTTGCCATATGAAAGAACCCGCGGGCTCTCCTCGTGGTACGGAGCGCGCGAGCTTTGATTGACGCTTCCGAATGATCAGCACAGGCGACATCCCGTCACCCTCGAATGGGCGACTGGTCGCACCCCGGGCCAGGCGACCCTTTTTTAATTAGTGCCGATATTCCTGTTCGCTGTCAAACATGAAGTCTTCCATCCAGGCGTAGTTGGCTTCCTGGCCCGGCTGGTTGAACAGCACCATCAGCACCACCCACTTCACGTCTTCCAGCGTGATTTCCTCGGCGTCCAGGGCCATTAACCGGTCCAGGACCAGCTCGCGGCGCTGCGCGTCGAGAATGCCGATGTTTTCCAGGTACATCAGGAAATCCCGGCTGTCGGTTTCGATGCGATTGACCTCGGAATCAACATAGACGCGGATCGGGCGGTCGGCCTGCAGCTTGAGTTCCGGCAAATGCCGTTGCTCAGCCAGTCCATCCAGCCAGTGAAACGCCTTGTCGATTTCGGCGGCGGTGAATCCCGCCTGGTGCAGGTTGTCTTCCATGTCGGCCCGGTCAGGTTCTTGCTCGGGCTCGTCATAGAAGTACTTCTCGAACAGAAACATCAGTACGTCGAGTACGTTTTCTTTCATTATTTCCTCTGGTCGCAGGTCATCTTTTTTTATCAGGCAGATGACCAGTCCTCTCAGCTCCAGCACGTCCAGCTTTCAACAAATAGCCGCCCGCGTCAATGGATAACGAAAAATTTTTCCTGTTTTCAGGGCAATGTACGACAAGTCGAAAGAAATGGCGGCAAAAATGCCGTTATCAAGGTGTCGTCGGCGCCCTCAGGCAAACACGGCCACCCGGCAACAGTTCGACACGGTCACGCAGCTCAAGCATCAGTAACATCGACGAGACCTCGCGGGCGCGCAGGCCGCTGCTCTCGATCACCCGGTCAATCGCCACCGGGTCATGGCCAATGGCCTCCAGTAGTCGCGCGTAGTCGGGATCATCGTCGAAACCGTCATGCGCCGCCGCCGCGTCGGCTTTGGCCGGGACGGATGCGGGCGCGCCCAGGCGTTCGCGCAGCGCGTCTGCGAGTTCCGCGGCCACCGGTGCCAGCGCCTCGACAATGTCTTCCGTGGCCTCGGTCAGGCGCGCGCCCTGCTTGATCAGCCGGTGGCAGCCTTTCGCCATCGGGTTATGCAAAGACCCCGGCAGCGCGAATACCTCGCGGCCCTGCTCCGCCGCCAGGCGCGCCGTGATCAGCGAGCCGGATTTCATGCCGGCCTCGACCACAAGGACACCCAGAGACAGCCCGGCGATGATGCGGTTGCGGCCGGGAAAGTGCGACGGCCGCGCCGTCGTGCCGGGCGTGAACTCCGTGACCACCGCACCCTGCCTGGCGATGCGCGCCGCGTCATCGCGGTGGGCGGCTGGATACACGACGTCCGGCCCCGTACCCATGACCGCGATTGTCGGCAGGCCCCGGTCCAGCACCGCCCGGTGCGCGGTGATATCGATGCCCGCGGCCAGGCCGCTGGTGATGGTGAAACCATGCGCGCCCAGGGTGGCGGAAAAATCACCGGCGTGGTCGAAGCCACCGCGGGTCGGGTTGCGACTGCCAACAATGGCCACCTGCGGCGTCCACAGCAAGGCGGGGTCGCCGGCCACCCATAACGCGGCCGGTGGCGACGCGATGCGGCGCAGCAGCGGCGGATAGTCCTCGTCGCCCAGGGTCAGCAGGTGATGCCCTTCGTGCTCGAGCCAGCGCTGGTCCCTGGCGAGCAGGGCCTCGTCCGGGTGCCGGATTGCCTCGATCGCTTCGGCGCCGATACCAGCCCGTTCCAGCGTGGCCGAATCTGCACGCACCAGGGTATGGACATCGCCCAGCCTTTCCAGCGCCTGGCGCAGCCCCTGGTGTCCCAGGCCCGGCGCCCGCAGGGCCACCAACCAGTCTCTCATGTCACTCCTGCCTTAAACGAAACGGGGCGCCCTGAGGCGCCCCGCGAAAACAATGCTTATCAGCCAGGCGTCACAACGTCTCGTCCGGGTGCTTGAGAATGTCATCCTCGAGCGTTTCCTTGTCACCGGCCATGATCAGCGCGTAGCTGACTTCGTCGAATACGCGGAACACCATGATGTGCGCATTGAACTCGTCCGGCAATGTCACAAAGTTGTCTCCTTCTGTAGGAGGAAGTGTCCACGTGCCCGCAGGATATTTGACACGGTCACGGATTTCCGCGCCCGGTGAGAACGCCGAGAACACGTGGCCCGGCTCGACGCCCAGGTCACGACCGCCACTGATGGACACCATCTTCAGGTGACCGACCAGGCGATTGTTGCCCTCTACCCCCAGCACGCGCATGCCATCGGGAATAACGCTCATGGCGTGGGGTACATACTCATCCGGGTAACCCAGGCGATCCAGAGGCATGATGCGGTCGCCTTCCTGCACGGCGCCTTGCGAAGTGCCGATCGTCAGGATGGCCGGGTCGCCCTGCTTGGACAGCATGACTTCGGCGACCTGGTACAGTTCGAAGCCGATCACGTCACCCTTGTTCTTGTTGAAATACGCCGTGGATTCCCAGAAACCCGGGTGATACTCGTGGTCAACCGGCGCATGCAGGCCATAACCCGGCTCGCGAACGCGGATGATGTTGCCATCTTTCTGGCGCACGTAAATATTGCCCAGGCGCATGACCGCGTAATAGTCGCCGACGCTACCCTGCACACCGCGCGCATAGGTGCGGTCCTTGTGCATTGAGCGCAGGCGCTGCTCGTTGTTGGCGACCACGTAGGGCAGCGCGTCAAACTGCTCGGCGCTGACCACCTGCATATTGCGAATCAGGCCAGCCAGCTCCTCGTGCGGAATGGGTGGCACGGCCTCGCGATTGGTCACACGCGCGTCCGGGCTCAGCCGTACGGTCGGACGACCACGGTCAACCATCAGGCGCGGCTGGCCGTCGACATAAACCAGGCGAAGCTTGTCGCCGGGATAAATCAGGTGAGGATTTTCAATCTGCTGGTTGGCATGCCAGATGGCTGGCCATTGCCATGGATGATCCAGGAATTTCCCGGAAATGTCCCAGAGCGTGTCCCCCTTAACTACAATGTATTCATCCGGGTGGTCGGTGCGGACAGACACATCCTGTGCCATCACTGCCCCGGACAGGAGCATCACCAGGATGAGGTAAATGAGTTTCCTTTTCACTTTCCTTTCCCCGTTTTTCCAGGCGTCCCGCCTGCTGACCTGTGCGGCCGTTGTCATGTGGCGAACATGGTTCGTCATTAGCTATCATAATTAAAGCTGTCAGAAAGTTCATCTAAATTATTTAAGCGGAACGTATTTCTATGGCCCTGATGGAAATCCTCGAATTCCCCGACCCGCGCCTGCGAACCATCGCCAAGGCGGTGGAGACCTTTGACGAGGCCCTCGCCGACCTGGTCCGGGACATGCTCGAGACCATGTACAACGAGAAAGGCATTGGACTGGCCGCCACCCAGGTCGATGTCCACCAGCAAGTGCTGGTCATGGACACCAGCGATTCTCGCGAAGAAGCGCGCGTGTACATCAACCCGAAGATCATCGAGGCCGACGGCCACCAGGTCTACGAGGAAGGCTGCCTGTCGGTGCCCGGCATCTATGCCAACGTCGAGCGGGCCGAATCGATCCGGGTCGAGGCCCAGGGCGTCGACGGCGAGCGCTTCGAGGCCACCCTGGATGGCCTGGACGCGGTCTGCCTGCAGCACGAAATGGACCACCTGCAGGGCAAGCTCTTCGTCGACTACCTGTCTCCGCTGAAGCGCCAGATGGTCCGCAAGAAACTCGAAAAGGCGCGCCGGCAAGCCGTTCCGGCCGGCGGCGCCTGAACACCCGCAGGACACCCCTGACAATGCGAATCCCTTCACCGCGTATCATCTACGCGGGCACGCCAGACTTTGCCGTCCCGCCCCTGCGCCGCCTGCTCGAGGCCGGTGCGGACGTGGCGGCCGTGCTGACCCAGCCGGACCGTCGTGCCGGCCGTGGCCGGAAAATGCAGCAAAGCCCGGTCAAGCAACTGGCGCTTGCGCATGATGTCGAGGTGATGCAGCCCGCCAGCCTTCGCGACCCCGAGGCGCATGCACCTCTGGCAGCGCTGCAGGCCGACCTGATGATCGTAGCCGCCTATGGGCTGATCCTGCCGAAGGCGGTGCTGGACATCCCACGCCTGGGTTGCTGGAACATCCATGCCTCGCTATTGCCGCGCTGGCGTGGCGCGGCGCCCATCCAGCGTGCCATCGAGGCCGGCGATACAGAATCAGGCGTCTGCATCATGCAGATGGCGCCCGGCCTGGACACCGGCCCCGTCTTCCACCACCTGGCGACCGCCATCGGTCCCGACGATACCGGGGCGAGCCTGCATGACCGGCTCGCGGTACTGGGCGCCGACGCGCTTTCGCACTGCCTGGGCCAGCTCGCCCGGGGAGCGCTACCGGAGCCGGTGCCCCAGGATGATGATGCCGCCGTGTACGCCCACAAGCTGACCAAGGACGAGGCCCGGCTGGACTGGCAACTCGACGCCATGACGCTCGAGCGCCAGGTGCGGGCATTCAACCCCTGGCCCGTGGCCTGGTGTGAGCACGAAGGCAAGCGACTGCGGGTGTGGTCCGCACGGGCGCGCAACAGCGGTTCCGGCACGCCCGGGCAGGTCATTGCGGCCGGCGCCGACGGCATCGACGTGGCCACCGGCCAGGGCAGCCTGCGGCTGCTGGAAGTGCAGGCCGAAGGCGGTCGGCGCGTCAGCGTGACCGACTGGCTGAACGCACAGGCCGCACCCGGGCAGCTGAAATGAAGAACGCCAGGGGCGAAGATGCCCGGCGTGTCGCGCTCAGGGCCATCATCGCCGTCATGAACCATCACGGCGCCCTGACGGACCCTGCCCTGTTCGAGTCGGCCCGCGACGACCGCGAGCGGGCCTTTGCCCGTCGCCTGGCCAATGGCGTGGTGCGCTGGTCCGGTGCGCTCGAAGCACTGGCCGGTGAATTGCTGGACCGCCCCCTCAAGCCCAGGGATCGGGATATCGCCCTGTTGCTTCAGCTGGGCATCTACCAGCTCTGGCGCGAAGACACGCCGGGACACGCCGCCGTTCATGCCACGGCCGAGGTCGCGCGGTCGCTGCGCAAGGCCTGGGCCGTTGGCCTGGTCAATGCCGTGCTGCGCCGCTTCCTGCGCGAGCGCGACGAGCGGCTGGCGGCGCTTGAATCCCGCGATGCGGCCCTGTCGCACCCGCCGTGGCTGCTGGGGATGTTGAAAAAAGACTGGCCCGACCAATGGCGGTCGATCGTCGACGCCAACAACGAGCAGCCACCCATGTGGCTGCGCACGAACGGACAGCGGATCACGCGCGACACCCTGGCCATGCAGCTGACCAACGCCGGCTTCCAGGCCACTTCGCATCCGGAAGTGGATATGGCCCTGCGGCTCGACCCACCCGCCCCGGTCGAACAGGCCCCGGGCTTCAGCGAAGGACACTGGAGCGTCCAGGATGCCGCCGCGCAACTGGCGGCGCACTACCTGGCGCCACGGCCCGGCGACCGCATCCTGGATGCCTGCGCGGCCCCGGGCGGCAAGACCTGCCACCTGCTGGAGCGCGAGCCGAACCTGCAGCTCACCGCGCTGGACAACGATGAACGCCGCCTGGGGCGTGTCCGCGAAAACCTTGCGCGGCTGGGGCTGGAAGCCCGGCTACAGGTGGGCGACGCCACCGATCCTTCCGGCTGGTGGGATGGCGAACCCTTCGACCGGATTCTCCTTGACGCCCCGTGCAGCGCCATCGGCGTCATCCGCCGCCACCCGGAAATCAAGTGGCAGCGCACCCCCGAGCAGGTTGGCGCCGCGGTGGCGTTGCAGGCAAAGATGCTGGATGCGCTCTGGCCCCTGCTGCGGCCGGGCGGTATCCTTGTGTACGCGACCTGCTCCGTGCTGAAACGTGAAAATAGCCAGCAAATTCAGCGATTTCTTCAAGACAACCCTTCCGCGTCCGTGGACAGCGACCCGGCGGGCGACGAATCGCCCGGTCGGCAGGTCCTTACCGGCGAGACGGGCATGGACGGGTTCTACTACGCGACGCTTCGCAAGCCTGCTTAGCTTGACCGCCCTGCTGCTTTGCGCCTGCGAGCGCGCGCCGGTTGAGCATGGTTTCGAAATTCGAAACGCCACCCTGCGCCCGGCGCGCGATGATCTCCGGGTCGACCTGCAACTGAATATCGAACTCAGCCATGCCGCACGCAGGGCGCTGTGGCGCGGCGTGACACTGGAAATCCTGGTGAATTCGGAGCTTCGCCAGGCCGACAGCAGGGACCTGGTCACGGCGGCCAGGGACCACTGGACCCTGCGCTACCTGCCACTGAGTGAGCAGTTCCAGCTCACGGGACCGGGCCAGGACGACGTGCAGACCTTTCCCCGCCTGCGGCATGCCCTGCGCGCCACCGGGAAGCTGGACTACCGCCTGCCCACCGGTGAACTACGGGCCGGCGACTACCAGTTCCGGGTCAGGGCCCGCCTTGACCGGTCCGCGCTGCCGGCGCCGATCCAGTTGCCGGCGCTGCTGTTCCGGCGTTGGCACCACGACAGCGGATGGACGCAATGGCCATTGAAAACAAGCGGCTGAGACGACGCCTGTTCCGTGTTGCCCCGGTGCTGGCCGCGCTGCTGGTGCTGCTGGTCTCGCTGGTGCTGGTCAGTGACGTACCCGAGGATGCCGGCGGCTACAACCGCGTTTACCTGTGGGTACTGGTACTGACCATCGTTGCCCTTGCGCTGCTGGCCCTGGCCATCGTGTCCCGGTTCGTCGCCCTTTACCGCAACGTTCGCGCCGAGGTTCCAGGGGCAAGGCTCTCGGCCCGCTGGGTCCGGAACTTCCTCGTCATGTCGTTGCCGCCGGCCCTGATCGTCTATTTCGTGTCCGCGTGGTTTCTCTCCAAAACCGTGGACAGCTGGTTTGATGTCGAGGTCGAGTCGGCCCTCGCCGACTCCCTGCGCCTGGGCAAGGAGTTCCTCGACCGCCGCACCTTCGAGGCCCGGGGCCAGGTGCGCCAACTGGGCAATGCCATCGATATGGCCGATGACGACAACGATGCAATCCGGCGCGTGCTGCTGGACAGCGTCAGGGCGGCCGGCCCGGTGGAGCTCAGCGTGCTGTCGGCCAACGGCCGTATCGAGGCCAGCGCGGCCTTCGACCCACTGGCCAGCCTGCCCGACCGGCCAGGAGACTACGCACTGCTGCAGGCACGGGAGCGTGGCGAGTACGCCGCGGCGGAGCCCGGCGCCGATGGCAGCCTGACCATCCGGGTGCTGCAGCGCTTACCTGACACCGGCTCTGGCGGCGGCGTCTACCTATTGCAGGCGCTGTACCCCCTGCCCGAGACCATCAGCGCACTCACCAGCAATATCGAGCAGGAATACCACCGATACCAGAACATCGCCTACCTGCGTGGCTGGCTGAAGCAGAGTTTCCTGCTGATCCTGTCGCTGGTCCTGGGCCTGACGGTGCTGCTGGCGATCCTGGCGGCGCTGACCGCCGCGCGCCGAATGGTCGCGCCGATCTCCAGCCTGGCGCTGGCCACGCGCCGGGTGGCCTCCGGCGACCTGGGGCAAGCCGTGGAAACCGGCGGGCGCGATGAAATCGGCTTCCTGGCGCAGTCGTTCAATGAAATGACCGAGGCCCTGCTGCGCGCCAGCGACGAGGCGGAAAGCAGCCGCGCCAGGCTGCAGGCCCAGGGCGAGTACCTGGAGACCGTGCTCGGCAGCCTGAGCGCCGGCGTATTCTCGCTCGACGGTGAAGGTCGGCTGGTCCGCGTCAACCGGGCCGCCGAGAAGATTCTCGGGCTGCCGGCCGGCGCCAGCGTCGGCCAGCCCCTGGCAAAGCTGGCCGCCGGCGGAACTGACCTGCAACCGCTGACCGACACCATCGGCCGCCACCTGGGTCGCGGCCATGGCGGCTGGCAGGAGGAGATCCTGCTGGAACGTGACGGCCGCCCGCTGGTTCTGCTGGCCCGCGGCTCCAGGCTGGCCTCCACCGAGTCGAACGATGGCCACGTGGTGGTGTTCGACGACGTCACCGTGCTCAACCGCGCCCAGCGCGATGCCGCCTGGGCCGAAGTCGCGCGGCGACTGGCGCACGAGGTCAAGAACCCGCTGACGCCCATCCGCCTGGCCGCCGAGCGCCTGCGCATGAAGCTGATGGACCGCCTGGACGGGCGCGACGCCGAGATGCTCGACCGCTCGGCCACCACCATCGTGGCCCAGGTCGAGGCGTTGCGAAAACTGGTCGACGCCTTCGGCGACTATGCCCGCGAGCCGGACCTGGAGCGCGTGCCGGTGCGCCTGGACCGCCTGGTCAACAATGTCGTGGAACTCTACCGGCAGGGCGACCCCGGGCTGGTGATCGAGCTTGACATGTGTGAGGGCCCGGAGGGCCTTTCCGCGGATGCCGGCCAGTTGAGGCAGCTGCTGCACAACCTGATCCGAAACGCCATCGAGGCCAACGTTGACGGCCGCCCGACCCGCATCGGCATCCGCACCCGGGTCATTGATGACGACGACGAAGCGCGCCTGGAACTGCGCGTGGACGATAACGGACCGGGGTTCCCCGACTCGGTGCTGGCCCAGCCGTTCGAACCCTATGTCACGCACAAGCCCAACGGCAGCGGCCTGGGGCTGGCCATCTGCCGCAAGATCATCGATGACCACGACGGCACGATTGCCATCGTCAATCACGACGGCGGCGCCCGCGCCGTCATTACGCTTCCGCTGGCGCCCGAAACGGTGTCATGACGGGCTGAATTCCGTTATTCTGCTGTTGTTTCCCTGCAACACCGGGGCGATACCCGCCCACGCGAAGGTGAGTAGCCGCATGGCCCAAACACGGATCCTGGTGGTCGACGACGAACCCGACATCCGCCAGCTGATGGGTGACATTCTCGAGGACGAAGGCTACGTCGTGGAAACGGCGGAAAACGGTGAGACGGCGCGCGCCGCGTTTAACCGAGAAGAGCCCGACCTGGTACTGCTGGACATCTGGATGCCGGACGTTGACGGTATCACCCTGCTCAAGGAATGGTCCGCCAGCGGCCGGCTGGACTGCCCGGTGGTGATGATCTCCGGGCACGGCACACTCGAAACTGCGGTTGAGGCGACCCGGCTGGGCGCCGTCGACTTCGTCCAGAAACCCCTTTCACTGGCCAAGCTGCTGGCCACCGTCAAGCAGGCCCTGGGCAAGCGCCAGGCCGCGCCGCGACCAGTCGCCGGCCCCAGGGGCGGGGATACCGAGCCGCAGGGCAGCAGCCCGCAGATGCAGTTGCTACGCCAGAAGGCCGAGCAGGCCGCGTGCCACGACCGGCCCATCTTCATCACCGGCGAAGCAGGCAGCGGCAAGGAAACACTGGCCGCGTGGATTCATCGCCTGGGCGGCGGCGACTCACCGTTCACGGTGCTCGACACCACGCGCGTCAACGATGATGCCGTGGCTTGCCTGTTCGGTGATGGGGCGGAGTCCGGCGCGCTGGAAGCGGCGGACACCGGTACGCTTTATATCCCGGAAGCGGCACTGCTGACCCGCGAGGTCCAGGTGCTGCTGAGCGCGATCCTGGAAGCGCGGCAGTGGTCGCGACCGGGTGAAGCCAGTCCACGGCCCCTGCGCTGCCGGGTCATCGCCAGCGTGTCCGGCGACCCCATGGCCCATATCGACAATGGCGACCTGCTTGAGCAGCTCTACCTGCAGCTGAATGTCCTGCCACTGCACCTGCCGGCGTTGCGCGATCGCCCGCAGGACGTGCCCGAGCTGGTCAGCTGGTACACCGACTGGTTCTCCAACAACGAGGGCCTGGCCTGGCGCGCCTTCCCGGTGTCGGCACTGAACCGCCTGCGCAACCATGGCTGGCCGGGTAACGAACGTGAACTGCGCAACGTGGTCCAGCGCCTGCTGATCATGGGTGGTGAAGGCGAGGTCAGCGTGCAGGAAATCGAGGACGCACTGAAGCACCCGGCCACGGAGTCCTCCGGCGGTCCGGCAACGACCCTGCCCAGCGCCTTCGAGCTGCCACTGCGCGAAGCGCGCGAGCAATTCGAGCGTGAATACCTGGTCTACCAGCTGCGCAAGGCCGGCGGCAGCGTCGGTAAACTGTCAGACGCGGTCGGCATGGAGCGCACGCACCTGTACCGCAAACTCCGGTCACTGGGGATTGACCCCAAGACCATCGCCAGCGAGTCCGCTTCGTGAAGATCGTCATCCTGGGCGCCGGCCAGGTCGGCTCCACCGTGGCCCACAGCCTGTCGTCGGAAGACAACGACATCACCGTTATCGACACCAACCAGCAGCAACTGCGACAACTGCAGGATCACCTGGATATCCGCGTGGTCCACGGCCATGCCTCGCACCCGAAGATCCTGGTGCGGGCGGGTATCGAGGATGCCGACCTGGTGGTCGCCGTGACCAATTCCGACGAGGTCAACATGGTCGCCTGCCAGGTGGCGTACACGCTGTTCAACACCCCCACCCGCGTGGCGCGGGTGCGCTCGGCCGCCTACACCGATTACCCCAGTCTGTTCAGCCGCGAGCATTCGCCGATCGACGTGCTGATCAGCCCGGAACAGCTCATCACCCAGCACATCGCCCGGCTGATCCAGTACCCGGGCGCGCTGCAGGTGCTGGATTTTGCCGAGGGCCGTGCTCAGCTGGTCGCCACCCAGGCAGATGCCGGTGGCCTGCTGGTCGGCCAGCAGCTGAGCACGCTCAAGGATCACCTGCCGGCCGGCGGCGACGCGCGCGTGGCGGCCATTTACCGCCAGGGCCAGCTGGTGGTGCCGGACGGCAACACCGTGATCGAAGAGAACGACACCGTGTTCTTCCTGGCCGCGCGCCGGCACATTCCGGCGATGATGCAGGAGTTACGCCCGCGCGACCGCGCCGTGCGGCGTATCGTGCTGGCTGGCGGTGGCCATATCGGCAGCGCGCTGGCCCGACAGCTGGAGCGCGATCACCACGTCAAGGTCATCGAGCGCGACCCCGAGCGCGCCGAGGCGATTGCCGAGGAGCTGGAAAAGGCCATCGTGCTGATCGGCGACTGCGCCGACGAAAACCTGATGCGCGAAGAGGCCATCGAGACCGCAGACGTGTTCTGCGTGCTCACCAACGACGACGAGGCCAATATCCTGGCGTCGATGCTGGCCAAGCGCATGGGCGCACGCAAGGTCATCGCCATCATCAACCGACCAGCCTACGTCGACCTGGTCGAATCGGGCGAGATTGATATCGCCGTTTCCCCGGAGCAGATCACCATCGGCTCGCTGCTCACGCATATCCGCAGGGGCAGCATCGTGCGCGTTCATTCGCTGCGACGCGGCGCAGCCGAGGCGATCGAGGCCGAGGCCCTGGGCGACCGCCACTCATCGCGCGTGGTGGGCCGGGCGCTGGAAGACCTGCCGCTGCCCGAGGGCACCACCATCGGCGCCATTGTCCGTGGCGATGAGGTCATCATCGCCCACCACGACACGGTGATCGCGGAGAACGACCACGTGCTGCTGTTCGTGCCGGACAAGCGCCAGATTCCGGCCGTCGAGGCCCTGTTCCAGGTCAGCGCGACCTTCGTCTGACGATGAAGTTTGCCGCCATCCAGCGGGTGATCGGCGCCCTGGTCGCCTGGTCCAGCCTGATGATGCTGCCACCGGCGTTCGTCTCGTGGATTTACGACGACCACGCCGCCTACATGTTCCTGCTGGCCGCCATCGTACTCGTGGTCGTGGGCGGCCTGATCTGGTGGCCGGTGCGCAAGGACGCCCGCGACCTGCGCCTGCGCGACGGCTTCATCATCGTCGCCGCCTGCTGGCTGGTGCTGGCCATGGTCGGTGCATTGCCGTTCCTGCTGCTGCCGCAGCCGCAGATGAGTTACGTGGACGCCCTGTTCGAATCCATGTCCGGCCTGACGACCACCGGCGCCACAGTGCTCGACCATATCGACACCCTGCCGCATGGCATCCTGTTCTATCGCCAGCAGCTGCAGTGGCTGGGCGGCATGGGCATCATCGTGCTGGCGGTGGCCATCCTGCCGATGCTGCGCGTTGGCGGCATGCAGTTGTTCCGCGCGGAGACCCCGGGGCCCATGAAAGACGCCAAGCTCACGCCGCGCATCGCCGAAACGGCCAAGGCGCTGTGGCTGCTGTACCTGGGCATCACGGTCACCTGCACGCTGTCGTTCTGGCTGGGCGGCATGACCTTGTTCGACGCGATCAGTCACGCCTTCAGCACCGTCGCCATCGGCGGCTTCTCGACCCATGACACCAGCTTCGGCTATTTCGACAGCCCCACGCTGGAAGCCATTGCCATGGTGTTCATGATCATCTCGGGGATGAACTTCGCGCTGCACTTCTCGGCCTGGCGAAAAGCCAGCGCACAGCCCTATTTCAACGATTCGGAACTGAAAACCTACGCAGTACTGCTGGCAGGCTTCACGGTGCTGGTGGCCTTCATGCTGGTCTATAACGGCACCTTCGGCACGCTGGGCGAAGCCGTGCGTTTTGGCGGTTTCCAGGTGGTTTCGGCATTGACCACGACCGGGTTCACGACCACCGAATTCCACCAGTGGCAGGGCTGGATCCCGCTGGCGTTGATCTCGATGGCGTTTATTGGCGGCTGCGCCGGCAGCACGGCCGGCGGCATGAAAGTCATCCGCCTGCAATTGCTTTACCGCCACGCCACCCGCGAGATTCACCGCCTGATTCACCCGCACGCCGTGTTGCCAGTGAAGTTCGGGGGCTACAGGGCCGCCGAGTCCGTGCTTGATGCCGTGACCGGCTTCTTCTTCCTGTTCGCGGCCAGCACGGCGCTGATGACGCTGCTGCTGGTCGCCACCGGGCTGGACCTGCTGACGGCGTTCACGGCGGTGACGGCTTGCATTACCAACCTGGGCCCGGGCCTGGGCGACGTGGCTTACTCTTACGCCAGCCTGGGCGATGTCGCCAAGCTGATCCTGTCTTTCGCAATGCTGGCCGGGCGACTGGAGATCTACACCCTGCTGGTGCTGTTGACCCCGGCATTCTGGCGCGATTGAACCGGCCCGGGCAGGCCGGGCCATGGTGGGACCTGGCTAGTAGAACCTCGTCTCACCCTCCGGCCGAGCCCGGAACCGCTTGTAGGCCCACAGGTACTGGGCCGGGGCAAGCGCGATACAGCGTTCCACCCCTTCGTTCACGGCCGCGACGGCGCGGTCCAGGTCATCGGAATAGATATCCGGGTGCGGGGCCAGGAAGTGGGTCTGGTAGCGTCCGCCGGGCGCTCGCAGGCAGACCGCGAACAGGGCCCGCGCACCGGTGCGCCCCAGCAGGCGCGGCGCCAGCACACCCGTGAGCGCCGGCACGCCGAAGAACGGCGCGAAGCGGCCGTCACCGGCGCGTGGCTCCTGGTCCGGCAGGATCGCCACAGCACGACCGTCGGCCAGGCCCCTGACCAGGGCCTTCAGCCCCTGGCGGCCCGCCGGCACCAGGTTGGCGCCGAACCGACCGCGCCGTTCGACCAGCAGCCGGTTGACGGCGTCGTCCTCGCTGGGCTTATACAACGTCGCCGCCAGCACGTCTGACAGCATCAGGCCCAGCATTTCCCAGGCGCCATGGTGCGGCGCGAGCAGCACGACGCCTTTGCCGGGCGCCAGTGCCTGGCGGTAGCTGTCCTCGCCGACCACGGGCAGGAAGCGGCTGTCGAAGCGTCGCCGCGATGAATACCAGGCCAGGCCCGTTTCCAGGCCGTTGTTGGCATAGTGGTGCAGGGACTGCCGCGCCAGCGCCTCGCATTCGGCCTCGGCCATGTCCGGGTAGCACAGCGACAGGTTCTTCAGGCTCACCTTGCGCAGGCGTTTCGACACGCGCCAGACCAGCGCACCCAGCGGCCAGGCCAGCGTCGACAGCCAGGCCGCCGGCAGCAGGCTGAACACGAACGCCATGGTTTTCAGGGTGAGTGCTTTCATTCCATAGTCCGGGGAGTTTCCCGCGGCCCAACCTGATACGCTATGCGTTTTCCGGTGGTCCCGTCGGCGGGGCGGGTGATTGAGCGTCGCATGATCGCATTATTGCAAAGGGTATCGGAAGCCACGGTGCTTGTGAAACAGGTCGACGTCACCCGCGAAGCCGGCGCCATCGGCGCCGGGCTGGTGGTCCTTGTGGGCGTGGAAAAAGGCGACACCGCCGCCCAGGCCGAACGGTTGCTGGAGCGCCTGCTGGCTTACCGCGTGTTTCCCGACCACGCCGGAAAGATGAACCTGAATATCGAACAGGTAGGCGGCGAGCTGATGCTGGTGTCGCAGTTTACACTGGCGGCCAATACCCGTAGCGGCAATCGCCCCAGCTTTACCTCGGCGGCCGACCCCGAGACCGGGCGCCAGCTGTTCGACTACCTGCTCGCGCTCGCACGTTCCCGTCTGGGTACCTGCGCGACCGGGGAATTTGGCGCCCACATGATGGTCAGACTGGTCAATGACGGCCCCGTGACTTTCAGGCTCCGGGTGCCGCCGGAACCAACCGACAACTGAGAACGTCCGAGCCACCGGACACAGGCAAGACCCAAGGAGAGCAAACCCATGCGTGACCTCGTCACCCGAATCACACCCATCATCCTGATGCTGCTGGCGCTGGCCGCGAGCCCCGCCTTCGCACAGGGCGACCCCGATGAAAATCCGTCAACACGGGAACTGGTTGAACTCGGCCTGCAGGAGTTTCGCGAGCAGCTGAACCTGAGCGATTACCAGTGGACCCAGGTGGAGCAGATTCTGCGCAGCGGCGTCCGCCAGCGCATCGCCATCGCCCGGCGCTATGGCCTGGACGGCACGCTGGAATCCATCGAGTCGATGGACAGGAAACAGAAGCGGCGGCTGGAAAAGGACCTGAAGCAGTCCCGCAAGGACACCACCGAGCGCATGAAGCGCTTCCTGGACAAGGACCAGTACAAGGCCTTCAAGGCGCTGCAGGAAGACCTGCACGAGGCCATCGTGGCGCGCATCGAGGCAGCCACGGAAAGCTGAGCCAGGCCCTGCCGCGACGGCGGCGCCACTCAGTCTTCGTCGTCGCGGTCCTTCAGTTTACGGGTCAGGGTATTGCGGCCAACACCCAGCACCCTGGCGGCATCAACGCGCTTGCCACCGGTGTAATCCAGGGCCTCTTCGAACAATACCTGCTCCATGTCATCCCGGACCGTGACCATCAGGTCTTGCTGGCCGGTGGGCAGGGCTTCCCTGACCCAGGCCCGCAGGTGTTCCTGCCAGGGGTCATCGTCACGACCCTGGGATGGGCCTGCCACTGACAGTTCCGCCGGCAGGTCCTCCGGGAAGACCTGCTCACCCGGCGCCATGACACACAGTTGCTGGCAGACGTTCTGCAACTGGCGAACATTGCCGGGCCAGGGCTGTGACTTCAGCAGGCTGATGGTTTCGGGCCTCAGCGTCTTCACTTCCAACCCCATCTCGATGGCGGCCTGCTCAAGAAAGTGCTCAGCCAGCGCCGGAATGTCGCTGGTGCGCTCGCGCAGCGGCGGCATGGAAATGGTGATGACGTTCAGGCGGTGGTACAGGTCCTCACGAAACGAGCCGTCGGAGATATGCGCATCCAGGTTCTGGTGCGTGGCGGCGATCACGCGGACATCCGCCTTCAGCAGGTCCCGCCCACCCACCCGGTAGTAGTCTCCCTCGGCCAGTACGCGCAGCAGGCGCGTCTGCAGGGTCAGCGGCATGTCGCCGATTTCGTCCAGGAACAGCGTGCCACCGGCGGCTTCCTCGAACCGTCCGTGGCGGCGCGAGTGCGCGCCGGTGAACGAACCGCGCTCGTGGCCAAACAGCTCTGACTCCAGCAGCTCTGACGGGATAGCCGCGGTATTGATGGCCACGAACGGCCCGCCGGAGCGCGGGCTGTGCTCGTGCAGCGCCCGTGCGACCACTTCCTTGCCGGAACCAGTCTCGCCGGTGATCAGTACGCTGATGTTCGAGCGCGACAGCCGGCCGATAGTGCGGAACACCTCCTGCATGGCCGGCGAATCGCCGATCATGCGGCTGTCCGGTTCCTTCGGCGCCGGCCGCGTCGAGGCCGGGCGATGGACCACGGCACTGGCGACCGTGGACAACACCTGGTCCAGGTCGAACGGCTTGGGCAGGTAATCGAACACGCCTTTCTGGAACGCGGTGACGGCCTGGTCGAGGTCGGAAAAACCGGTCATGGCGATCACCGGGATTTCCCGTTGTTCGGCGCGCAGCGCATCAAGCACCGTCAGGCCGTCGGCATCCGGCAGGCGGATGTCGGTCAGGATCACGTCCGGCGAGCCCTTGGTTAGCGCCTCGTTGAGTTCGCCGACGGTGGAAAACGTGGAGACCCGGTACTCGGCCCGCGACAACGCGCGCTCGAGTACAAAGCGGATGGCCTCGTCGTCATCATTGACCCAGACCAGCGGCCGTTCACTCATGGCCGTTCTCCCGTGCAGGTATTCGGAGTGTGAAGCGGCTTCCGTGCTCCAGTGCGTCATAGCTCATGAGTCCTCCGTGATCGGCCGCGATCTGTTGGGCCAGCGCCAGTCCCAAACCGGTGCCATCGCGCCGGCCGGTCACCATGGGCAGGAAAAGTAGCGGACGTAACCGCTCGGGCACGCCATCGCCATCGTCCTCGACATCGACGCGAATCAGGTAACCGCTGTGCTCGAACAGTGCCGAGTCATGCTCGACACGGGTGCGGGCGGAAATGGTAGTGGCGCCGGACTGCGCCGCGTTGCGCGCCAGGTTGACGAACAGCTGGCGGATTGCCGTGCCATCACCATTGACCTCGGGAATGCTGGGGTCATAGTCACGCACGACATTGATCTTGAAACCATGCTCGGTCTCGAGCAGTTGCAGCGCCTCTTCGAGCGCACGGTGAATATCGAGCGGCTCGCGCTCCATCTGCGGCTGCCAGAAACTCTGGATCAGCTCCTCGACCCGGTCGACTTCACGAATAATCAGCTGCGCCAGCGTGCCCAGCTCACGTTCTTCCAGTTCCGCGACCAGCATCTGGGCCGCGCCGCGGATACCGCCCAGCGGGTTGCGGATCTCGTGACCCAGGTTGCGGCGCAGCAGGTTCAGCAGGCCGGTCTGCACCTCCATCTGCTGGAGTTGCTGTTGCTGGCGGCTCCAGCCGGTGCTGTGAAATTCGAGCAGCAGGTGGCCAGCATCAAGCACACCGATGTGACAGTCATAGAAGCCACCGGCCATCTTGCACTCGTGCAGCCGCCGGGGTCGATAGTCGGTACGAATGTCCTGCAGGGCGACGTAAAGGGGTTCGGGTATGCCCCAGATCCGGTCGATGGGGTGCCCCGCAAGGCGGTCACGGTTGGCCGAGAGGCACTGCTCGGCGGCACCGTTGACCCGCAGGATACAGTTGGCCGCATCCAGTTCCACCACGGCGGTGTCCAGTTCCTCGATGAGGCTCATGGACACCCCCGGGGGGTGACTGGCGAGCCCCGATCAGCCGCCGCGCGGCGTCGGTCGTACGACGTTGTTGACGTTCTGCTGGTGAATGAAAAACGTGACCGGGCCGGCCAGCGCGACGATCTGGTCCATGGCGTCGAGCAGTTCCGCGCGCACGGTATGCTCACCGCGATCGAGCCGCGGCGTGCTGTACAGTGACTGCGAAGTCGTGGTGACCACCTGCTCATCGATATAGATCCTGACCTTCATTCCCTGTTGCAGACCCATGCTGGTGTCCCAGGCGACGGTGGCGGTATTCGCGGTACCCCAGTAGCTCTGCTCCGGGGTGGGGCTGACCAGGCGAAAATCGCGGTACTCGGCCTGCATCCGGCGCAGGACTTCGCGTGGGTTTTCCTCGCCGCTCTCGGCCTGCTCGGCCACCGCGGCCTTCTCCGCCTCGGTCTTTGTCGCCTTGTACTCGGGCCGCTCGACTACGCTCAGCTCGCGCAGTTTCATCGGCTCGGCGCCGGGGCCCGGGGGCTGGTCCGTGTAAGTGACATTGCCGTCGGCATCGACCGTCTTGTAGACATCGGCCATGACCGGGCTCGCGGCCATCGTGATTCCGGCCACCCCGGTCAGGATGAGCCATCGTGCGCGGCGCAATCGCTGGTCCTTCATGTTCCCCTCTCCATTCATGCATGGCGTGAACAGCTCCCGACACAGGACACTTTCTGTGCGTACGCGCCGGGCACAGTGTCCCGGCGCGCCGCATTCACGCTATTAGCAAGAATAGTACATGTCGAACTCGATGGGGTGAGTTGACATGCGGAAACGCGTGACTTCGTCCATCTTCAGTGCGATGTAACCGTCGATGAGGTCATCGCTGAAGACGCCACCGGCCTTGAGGAATTCGCGGTCGGCATCCAGCGCTTCCAGGGCCTGGTCCAGGCTATGGCAGACGGTCGGGATGTCCTTGGCTTCTTCCGGCTCAAGGTCGTACAGGTCCTTGTCCATCGCCGGGCCCGGATCGATCTTGTTGACGATGCCGTCGAGGCCGGCCATCAGCATGGCGGCGAAGGTCAGGTAGCCGCTGCCCACCGGGTCGCCGAAGCGCACTTCGATACGACGGGCTTTCGGGCTGGAGACCCACGGAATACGCACGGAAGCTGAACGGTTACGGGCCGAGTAGGCCAGCATGACCGGTGCTTCGAAGCCCGGGACCAGGCGCTTGTAGCTGTTCGTCGACGCGTTGGAGAACGCGTTGATGGCGCGCGCATGCTTGAAGATACCGCCGATGTAGTGCAGCGCCGTCTGCGACAGGCCGCCGTACTCGTCACCGGAGAACAGGTTCTTGCCATCCTTGGTCAACGACTGGTGCACGTGCATGCCCGAGCCGTTGTCACCCACCAGCGGTTTCGGCATGAAGGTCGCGGTCTGGCCGTTGGCGTGGGCGACGTTGGCAATGGCGTACTTCATCAGCAGCAGCTCATCGGCCTTGCGGGTCAGCGTGTTGAACTTGGTGCCGATCTCACACTGGCCGGCGGTGCCCACTTCGTGATGGTGCACTTCAACGGGCACGCCCAGCTTTTCCAGCACCAGGCACATCTCGGCACGCAGGTCGTGCAGCGAATCCACCGGCGGGACCGGGAAGTAGCCGCCTTTCACGCGGGTGCGGTGACCCGGGTTGCCGCCGTCGTACTCGGTGCCGGTGTTCCAGGCCGCTTCCTGCGAGTCGATCTCGTAGTGCGCGCCCTTGATGGAGTCGCCGAAACGGACGTCGTCAAACACGAAGAATTCCGGCTCCGGGCCGAAGTAGGCGGTGTCGGCGATGCCGCTGGACTTCAGGTAGGCCTCGGCGCGCAGCGCGAGTGAACGCGGACAGCGCGAGTAGCCTTCCATGGTGTCCGGTTCGAGCACGTCGCAACGGACGATCAGCGTCTTGTGCTCCGAAAACGGATCCAGGACCACGGAATCCTTGTCCGGCATCAGCACCATGTCGGATTCGTTGATGCCTTTCCAGCCCGCGATCGATGAGCCGTCAAACATCTTGCCTTCTTCGAAGAGGTCCTCGTCCACCATGCTGGCCGGCAGCGTCACGTGCTGCTCCTTGCCATTGGTGTCGCAGAATCGCAGGTCGACGAATTCGATGTCGTCGTCCTTGATGTCTTTAAGAATGTCTTTCGTGCTCATTAAAGCGGTTCTCCTGTTGGTTTATTGATGTGACCCAATCTGGTTCGAGATATAGATGCAGGAATGATGCCAACTCGCACAATTCTGGACATTCGCACCGGGGTCGCGTGTTTCTCGAACTTAGCAGCCTGTTTTGACCTTTTAGCGACAGTTTTTCGCTCATGCGGCCGTGCCGGAATGACACCACGCCAGCCATCGAGCCAGGGAGCGCACCATCATGGCACGGCCATGGAATATTTGCACTATTACGGTGCGCTGTAGATGACAGCCAGCAGTGCGACACCCAGAACAAGGCGGTAAATCACGAATGGCGTCAGCCCAACGCGCTCAAGAAGGGCAAGAAACACGGAGATGCAGGCCCAACCCGCGGCCGCAGACAGTATGACGGTGGCCCAGAACGCCCCCCAGGGCACCTTCACCGCGCCGCTGGCGATTTCCCATGCACCAAAAAGGCCCGCCGCGGCAATCACGGGGATCGACAGCAGGAAGGAGAAGCGTGCTGCGGACAGGGCGTCGAACCCCAGCGCCCGCGCCATGGTAATGGTGATGCCCGAACGCGACACCCCGGGCACCAGCGCCAGGACCTGGGCGACGCCGATGGCCAGGCCAGGGCGCAGGCCCAGCTGTTCGATCGCCTTGTTGGCGGGTGCGAAGCGGTCGGCGATCCAAAGCAGGACCCCGAAAATGAGGGTGGTGGCCGCGACCACGCGGATATCACGAAGATAGGTGGAGACCGCGTCAAAGGCCAGCGCGCCCACCAGCAGCACGGGCAGGCAGGCGGTCAACAGCGTCAGCGCCAGTCGACGGTCCTGTTGCACACGCTCACCCGGGCCGGCGCCGAACACGGCGGCCGCCATGCGCAGCAGGTCCCTGTGAAACCAGGCCACCACGGCCAGCAGCGTGCCCAGGTGGGCGGCCACGTCCAGCACCAGCCCCTGGTCCTCCCATCCCGCAAGCTGGCCGACCAGCACCAGGTGCGCGGAACTCGATACGGGCAGGAACTCGGTCAGGCCCTGGACAATGGCCAGGACCACGACCTGTAACGCGGTCATGAAGTCACTGTCAGCATTCAGCCATCGTAGGTAATGCGGTAGATCACGTCGGCCTGGTCATCGGCGACCAGCAGCGCGCCATCGGGCATGACCAGCACGTCATTCGGGCGGCCCCAGCTTTCCTCGCCCTGCAGCCAGCCCCTGGCGAACACTTCCTGGCCGGTGACGTTGCCGTCGTCGTCGAACATCACGCGCTTCAGGCGGTAACCGATTTTCTCGCTGCGGTTCCACGACCCGTGTTCGGCGATGATCAAGTCGCCGGTGTAGTCGGCCGGGAAGTTGTCGCCGGTGTAAAACGCCAGGCCCAGCGGGGCCACGTGAGGGCCCAGCTCCATCACCGGTGCAACGTAGTCCGCGCAGGCATGGCCTTCACCGAACTCGGGGTCGATAACACCTTCGGCGTGGCAGTACGGGTAGCCGAAATGCATGCCCGGCTGCGGCGCATGGTTCAGTTCGCAGTCCGGGATGTCGTCGCCCATCATGTCGCGGCCGTTATCGGTGAACCACAGCTCGCCGGTATCCGGGTGAAACGCCAGGCCGACGCTGTTGCGCACACCGTGGGCGTAAGTGGTCATCTCACCGCTTTCGAGATCGAGTGTACGAATCTCGGCAAAGCCGTCTTCCTCGCAGATATTGCACGGCGCCCCCACCGGGATGAACAGGCGGCCGTCCGGCGCGAAGCGCAGGTACTTCCAGCCGTGGTGTGACTTGTCCGGCAGCGCGTCGGTCACGACCACCGGTTCCGGCGGGTTGTCGAGGCGATTCTCGATATCGTCGTAACGCAGGATCCGGTTCACGGCACCCACGTAGAGTGCGCCGTCGCGGAATTCGAGCCCGGACGGCATGTTCAGGTCTTCTGCAATCAGCACCACCCGGTCGGCGACCTGGTCACCGTCGTCATCGACGATGGCATGCACCTTGCCTTCGCGGCGCGAGCCGGAAAACAGTACGCCGTTGTCGCCGCGGGCAAGCTGGCGCGCACCCTCGACGTTCTCGGCAAACACAGTGATGTTGAAACCTTCGGGCAACTCGAGCAGGTCGAGCCGGACCTCGGCGGTGGCGGCCTGGACCAGGCCGGCGCCGAGCATGAATAGGATCAGTGATTTTGCGTTCATGCCGGAATGGTACAACAAGCCGGCGCACCATCACGCAGCCACGCCTTCCAGCTCGCCCCGCCGCTTTAGACGCGATTTAGACTGCCAACCAATCAGCACGTAAATCAACTATTTGCGCCCCCGGGCGTACTGGAAATTAGTTATAGTGGAGCCCTGTCGCGAGGGCGACATTCATGCATGCACGAGGCAACTAGAGGAACCGGCCAGACACCGCCATCCAATGAAAACAACAGGCCCGGCGCAACCCATTGATTGGCGTGGATAATTGCCCGGGCAGTCGTTCATCGAGGGGCAGAAACGACGCATGGCACTCCTGGAGGAGTTAAAGCGCAGGAACGTATTCCGCGTGGGCATCGCCTACGCGGTCGGTGCATGGCTGTTGCTCCAGTTCACCGAAGTCCTGTCCGAACTGCTCGATCTCCCGCCTGAAATCGGCCCCATCGTCGTCACCCTGGTGGCCATCGGCTTCCCAATTGCACTGTTCTTCGCCTGGGCCTTCGAGTTGACGCCGGAGGGCATCAAGCGCGAATCGGAAGTGACGCGGGAAACCTCGATCACCCGCCAGACCGGCCGCAAGCTGGACCGCGCCATCATCGGCATGCTGGTCCTGGTTGCCGCCTACTTCATCTGGGAATCCCGGTTCGCAGAGCGTTCGGAACCGCAATCAATACCCGTTGCCGACGAAGGTGCGCCAACGGCACCCGACACACCGCCGCCTGCGGGCGCCAGCGCGGCACCGGCCACCCAGCCCAATTCCATCGCGGTGCTGCCGTTCGATAACCGCAGCCGCGTCGCAGACGACGAGTTCTTCGTCGACGGCATCCACGATGACCTGCTGACCAACCTGGCGCGCATCGGTGGCCTCAAGGTCATTTCACGAACATCCGTGGCGGGTTACCGCGGTACCGCAAAGCGTATTCCGGAAATTGCCAGGGAACTGGGGGTCGCCACGGTGATGGAGGGCGCCGTTCAGCGTTCCGGCGACACGGTTCGCATCAACGTGCAGCTGATCGACGCGGCCACGGATGAGCACCTGTGGGCGGAAATCTTCGACCGCCAGCTGACTGCTGACAACCTGTTCGCCATACAGACCGAGATCTCCGAGCGTATCGCCGGGGCGTTACAGGCCGAGCTCTCTCCGGCAGAGACCCAGCGCCTGGAAACCCGCCCGACTAACGACCTGGCGGCCTACAACGCCTATCTTCGGGGCCGCCAGCTGATGCGTAGCCGGCGCTCGGATGACCTGGCGGCGGCGCTTGAAGAGTTTCGCCGCGCGACAACGCTCGACCCGGAATTCGCACTCGCGTGGGTGGGCGTGGCGGATTCGGCGAACCTGTCCAAGTCATACGGCACCCTGGCGTTTACTGAAGCCGTGGACATCCAGAAAGATGCCTCCGCCCGGGCGCTCAACCTTGACCCAGAGCTGGGCGAAGCCCACTTGGCTAGGGCCTCACTGCTTGAAGACATAGGTGAGGACCCACAAGCCGATTATGAGCGCGCAATAGAACTGAGCCCCGGCTATGCCACGGCCTACCACTGGTACGCCATCTGGCTGGACGACCACACTGAACGGATACCCGAGGCCACCCGGATGCTGGAACGGGCCCTGGAGCTCGACCCTCTATCCTCCATCATTCGGCGGGCCTACGCCGGCACACTCACCCAGGCCGGACGGTACGAAGACGCGCAGCGACAGCTTGATGAGTTGCTCACCATGGACCCGGAATTCGTGCCGGCCATTGGTGGACAGGCTCTACTCCAGGGCATCGCCGGTGACATCGACGAACGCATCCTGACGTTGCGCCGCATCATTGAGCTCGACCCGAACAATCTCGGCATGTATCTCGGACTACTGTGGTCGTATATCGATATTGGCCAGTACGAAGCCATTGCAGACCTGAGGGCACAGATGGTCGAAATCGACGAGGACAGCCTCAACGTGGCCTGGCTCGACGCCATTCGCACCATGGGCAACGGCAACCCGGCCGGTGCGCTGGAGCAGATCAAGTGGATTGGCAGCCAGATGGGTGAACCGCCATTCATCAGGCAGATCGAGGCCATGCTGCACGCCCAGCAGGGAGATCCACAAGCCACCCGCGCCGCATTTGATGCCTACAGCAGCGATTACTTCAGCCGCGAGACATGGCGTGGGCCGATCACCCGAAATCCACAGGACGCATGCATCGCGGGCTGGTCGATGCTGCATACCGGCGACACGGCGCTCGGCCAGGAACTGATCGAGGCGACCATCACGTTTGTCGAAGACGAGTTGCCGGAATACGTTGACCATGCAGCCAATTGGGGTATCGAATGGTGCTACGTCATCCGTGGCGACCTCGATTCGGCGTTGCAGGTGGTCGAGACACGGTTCCGGCATGGGCATTTTCAATTCTGGCACATGTACCACCGATTTCCGTTAATGGCGCCGCTGGTCCGCGAACCCCGGTTCGCGGAACTTGACCGCCGGGTCGAAGCCATTTTGACCGATCAACGTGAGCACCTCGCCCAAATTGACGCCGAGGATGCCGGTCCGTGAGCCTGGTCGCTGAACTCAAACGCCGCAACGTCTTCAAGGTCGCCATCGCCTATGCCGTCACGGCCTGGGTGCTGCTGCAGGCCACCGAGGTGGTCTCCGACATTCTTGAGTTGCCGGCCTGGGCGCCGAAACTGATCCTGCTGATCCTGGTGGTCGGGTTCGTGCCCGCACTGATCATCGCCTGGGCCTTCGAGCTGACGCCGGATGGCGTCAAGCTGGAAAGCGAAGTCGACCGGTCGCAATCGGTGACCCGCAAAACCGGCCGTAAACTCGACTTCATCATCATGGCCCTGCTGGGACTGTCACTGGCCTACTTCATCTGGGAATCCCGCTTTAAGCAGGCGGCTGATATGGAGGTCGCCAACCCCACCCCCGTGACACAAGGCACGCCGGCGGAACCGGCGGAACCGGTTCGCCAGGTGCCAACGGAACGGGCAGAAGCCAACCGCAACTCCATCGCCGTGCTGCCGTTCGCCAATCGCAGCGCTGAAGCCGCCGATGCCTATTTCACCGATGGCATTCATGACGACCTGCTCACCCAGCTGTCCAAGATCGGCGAGTTCAGCGTCATCTCTCGCACGTCGGTCATGGAATACCGCGACACCACCAAGAACCTGCGGGACATCGCCGGCGAACTGGATGTCGCCCACATCATGGAAGGCGCCGTGCAACGCGCCGGCAACCGGGTTCGTATCAATGTCCAGTTAATTGACGCGACCACCGACGAACACCTGTGGGCGGAAATCTACGACCGCGAACTGACCACCGACAACCTGTTCGACATCCAGTCCGAGATTGCCATCGCCATTGCCGGCGCACTGAGCGCGACGCTGACCGACCGCGAACTCGCCGCCATGTCGGAGGCACCGACTGCAAACGTGGCAGCCTACGAACTCTACTTGCAGGCACGGCAACTGGGTTTCGAGCAGGACCAGCTCAGCAACCAGACGGCGCTGGAACTGGCGCACGAGGCGCTGCGGCTCGACCCGGAGTTCAAACTGGCCTGGGTGACCCTGGCCGAAGCGCAGCTGACCCGGTACTGGTGGTACTCCGGTGGCGACCCTGAAATGCGAGGCATGGCCCGGGAGTCCATCAACAGGGCGCGCGCCCTCGACGATGACTTTCCGGAGTTGTTCATGGCCGAAGGACTCTACTGGTACTGGGGCCACCTGGATTACGAACGCGCCATTTACAACTTCGGCCAGGCGATTGAGCGCGCGCCCAACGACGCCGCCGCTTACTACCGTCTAGCCTGGGCATCGCGTCGGGGCGACCAGTGGGAACAAACGGTCGACGCCTATCGCCAGGGCTTGCGCCTGGACCCGCGGATCGCCCATTACTGGGGCGACTACGGCCTGACGCTGACACTGCTCCACCGCTATGACGAGGCAATGGCCGCCCACGCCAGGGCGCGCGCACTGGAGCCGGACAGCCATCTCCTGCGAGCGCTCGAGGCATTGACGGTTTTGCAAGCCACCGGGAACACTGAAGCGGCGATTGGCCTGTCAACCGGCGCCCAGCACACCACCGAATGGGACAACATCGACACCTATATTGCCGTACGACTGGCCGCCGACCGTTTTGAAGAGGCGTTGGCGACCATCCAGAAAATGGATGCACGGATGGAAGTGCAGCGCCAACTGATCGCGCTACGAGAAGACCAGGCCGCTCAGGTTTACCACTTCATGGGTGATTTCGAAGCGTCCAGCGCCGCAGCCGACGCGGCCTGGTTTCGACTGCAAGGCCTGCGCGAAACGCTGGGCGAGGATTACCGGATACTGCTGGCGGAAGCCCGTGTTTCGGCCTTGCGGGGTGAAGTCGGCGAGCCATTACAACGCCGGGTGACCGGCGCATTGGACGCACAACCCCCGGACGGCGTTGAAAGCAAACGCGTCGCCCTGGAAGCGGCCCGGATCTATGCCATGGCGGACATGGGTGATGATGCGGTCAGTCTGCTCGAGCCCCTGTTTCAGCCACCCAGCCTGGTGTCGGTTCACACCGTCGGCACGGACCCGGCCTTCGATGGCATCCGTGAATCGCCGGCGTTCATCGCGATGATGGAGCGGGTCCAATGAGCCTGCTCGGCAAGATGAAAGACCGCAACGTGTTCCGCGTGGGCATGGTCTATATCGTCGCTGCCTGGGTGCTGGTCCAGATGATGGACATCATCCTTGACGACATGGCGGCGCCGGACTGGATCCTGCAGTTCGTCGTGTTCCTGTGTTTCGCCGGGTTCCCGCTCGCGCTGTGGCTGGCGTGGACGTTCGCGCTGACGCCGGACGGTCTGCGGATGGAAAAACACGTGGATCGGCGGCAATGGGCTGAGCAACCCGCGACGAGCAAACTGGACTACGTGATCGTTGCGCTGCTGGCCGCGGTCATTGGCCTGGTGGCACTGGAGCGGTTCATGCCGAAAGCCGTGCCGACGCCCGCCGCGGTCGTCGTCGATACACCTGCACCTGTCTCCGAAGCCGAGCCAGTCGAGATACTGGACAACTCGATCGCGGTGCTGCCGTTCGACAACCTCAGCGATGACGCGAGCCAGGGCTACTTCTCCGACGGCCTGGCCGATGAAATCCTCAATGCACTGGTCAAGGTGGACGGCCTGGCGGTTGCCTCCAGAACGTCATCTTTCGCACTCAAGGGGGATACCCGCAGCATCCAGCAGATCGCGCGGGCCCTGCGCGTGGCTAACGTACTCGAAGGCAGCGTCCGCAAGGTCGGCGACCGGTTGCGCGTGACCGCGCAGCTGATTGACGCCGAAACCGACGTGCACCTGTGGTCGGACAGCTACGACCGCGACTTGACCGATATTTTCCAGGTACAGGAAGAAATCGCCAATGCCATCGTCGCCGCGCTGACGGTGGAGTTGGGCCAGGAACTGCAGTCAGTCAGCATTGCCCGGGGCACCGCCAGCATCGACGCCTATGACCTGTACCTTCGCGGCCGGGAACTGTTCATCGTCCGCGAAAACCTGCCGCAGAGCTGGGAGCTGCTGCAGCAGGTGACGCACCTTGACCCTGAATTCGCCCGCGCCTGGGAAACGCTGGCCGCGGTGCACTCCGTGGCCACCTCGTGGTTCCCCGGCGACGGCATTGACCACGAGTCGCTGGCGCTCGCGGCCGCGCGCCGCGCACTGGAACTGGACCCCGGGCTGTCGATGCCGCACGCCGTCATCGGCATGAAACATGAGGTGACCGGCGCCGGCTACGCGGGCGCGATCGCCAGCCTGGACACGGCCATCGCCAACGACCCGAACAACGCCACCGCCTTTCTCTGGCGCGGCATTACCCTGAAAGACATGGGCTACGCGCAGCGCGCCCTGGCCGATTTTGACGCCTGCCTGGCCGTCGACCCGGCCTACCTGAACTGCCAGCAGTACCGCGCCAGCACCCTGATGACGCTGGGCCGGGTGAGCGAAGGCGTGCAGCAGTTCGAGGCCACGCTGCCCTACAACTTTCACTCCGAGTCGGACGTATTTGTCAGCTACTACGTGAAAACCAGACAACTGAACATGGCCTACCTGGTGGCCTCCCTGGCATTGCGCCTCCCCTACGCACCCATTCGCGACTGGATCGCCG
The DNA here is from genome assembly GCF_008725655.1 of Marinihelvus fidelis. Taxonomy (NCBI): domain Bacteria; kingdom Pseudomonadati; phylum Pseudomonadota; class Gammaproteobacteria; order Chromatiales; family Wenzhouxiangellaceae; genus Marinihelvus; species Marinihelvus fidelis. Next base: position 104,325 of record NZ_VYXP01000005.1, read on the forward strand.
TGATCGAGAATCCGGACGCCGACCATTCGGCCGGCCTGGCCCGCTTCGAGGATTGGGGTGCCGCCAACAACATCACGGTCTGCGACATGGATACTCTGGCTGTCGATTTCGGCCAGGTGCAGTGCTACACGACCATCAAGACGGCCCGCATGATGTGGGAACCGGCGGCCATCGAGTTCCGCCGCTCGCCGGGCTTCACCGAATGGGTCGACACCCACTTGATCGATTTCTGGCGTGAGCAAGGCTTTCCGGAGCAGTGCCGCGAATCCGGCGATGGAGGTTATGCCTGTGACTGACCGGAGTACCCGGCCATGAGCCTGTTTGTCGAGCTCAAACGCCGCAATGTTTTCAAGGTGAGCATCGCCTACGCGGTGGTGGCCTGGCTGGTCATGCAGGTGGCCGACGTGGTCTTCGACGCCATCGGCACGCCGCCGTGGGTGATGCAGACGCTGTTGGTGATCCTGGCCATCGGCCTGCTGTTCGCCATTTTCTTCGCCTGGGCCTTCGAGATCACCCCCGAGGGCCTGAAGCGCGAAAAGGATGTCGATCGCAGCCAGTCGATCACCGGCCGGACCGGCCGCAAGCTCGATTTCGCCATCATCGGGCTACTGGTCGTGGCGCTGGCGTACTTCATCTACGAGTCGCGTTTCATGGACCGCGCCGCAGAAGCGCCGACCGGCGCCCAGGCAACGGACACCGCAACCACCGGGAGCGATCCTGTCGCCAGCGCGGCAACCGCCGAGCCGGCCATCGACGCCAGTTCAATCGCCGTGCTGCCCTTCGCCAACCGCAGCCAGCGCGAAGATGACCTGTTTTTCACCGACGGCATTCACGACGACCTGCTCACGCAACTGGCCAAGATCGGCGGCCTGAAAGTCATCTCGCGCACATCGGTGATGCAGTACAAGGACACGCAGAAGCCGATACCGGAAATCGCGCAGGAGCTTCGTGTCGGCACCATCCTGGAAGGCGGCGTGCAGCGCGCCGGCAACCGCATCCGCATCAACGCCCAGCTGATCGACGTGACCCACGACCAGCACCTGTGGGCCGAGACGTTTGACCGCGAGATGTCGGTGGAGAACATCTTCGAGATCCAGTCGGAAATCACCCGCCAGATCGTCGCGGCGGTGCGCGGCGAACTGACCGAGGAAGAGCAGCGCGACCTGGGGCAGCTGCCCACGGACAACATGGCCGCCTACGAGGCCTACCTGAAGGCGCAGGCGGCGCTGCACCGGCCGGACTACGTTGTCGATAACTACATCGAGGCCGGGCACTGGGCCCGGCAGGCCGTGGACCTGGATCCCCGCTTTGCCCAGGCCTGGGCCATCCTGGTGGAAACCAACGGCCAGTCCATCTGGATGGGCCAGGACAGCAGCCCGGCACGTTTCGAAGCCGCGCGCGAGGCGCTGGAGAACGCCGAGCGGCTGGGCCCGGGCCTGGCCGAAACCGTTGCCGCCCGGGCCGAATACCAGTACCGGGTTGAGCAGGATTTCCAGGCCGCCGCGCAGACCTATGCGCGCGCACTGGCCATGCGCCCGGGCGACGCGGAACTGCTGTTCCGGCTGGCGGTCGCCAAGCGCCGGACCCCCGACGTGGAAGGCGCCCTGGAGGCCATGCGCCGCGCCATCGAACTGGATCCCAACAATGCCCGAGTGCCCACCCTGCTGGTGGAAACCCTGGGCAACATGGCGCGGTTCGAGGAGGCCGAGCCAATGGCCAGGGACTTGATCTTCCGGGCGCCGGACGCCCAGGATGCCAGGGCCACCCTCGCGGCCATCGAGATGTACAGCGGCCGGATCACCGAGGCGCGGGCAACGCTGGAACAGGTTTTGCCCAACGCCGGCGCCACTTACTACTTCGCACTGACAGAGCTGCCCTATTACGAGAACGACTTCGAAAAGGCCGTCGCGACCTGGAACTCGGCGCTGGTTCAACGCGCGGTGAACAGCCGCGGGTTCATGGGCCACGATTACGTTGGCCGGGCCTGGGCCTGGCGCCTGCTGGGCCAGCACGAAACGGCGGTCTCCGAGGCCCGAAAGGGCATCGACGTGCTGCGGGCGCTGGAACCCACCGGCACCAACCACGACGCCTTCGAAATGACCACCCTGGCCGAACTCTACGCCCTGGCGGGCGATCACGAAGCGGCGCTCGCGGCATCCGCGCGAGCCGTGGCCCTGATGCCGAAAGAGCAGGATTTCCTGTATGGCAGCTTCATGGCCCAGGCGCGTGTCGGCACACTGGCCCTGGCCGGTAATCGCGAGCAGGCTCTGGCCGAACTCGAGCAGGTACTCAACTCTCCCTACCGCCCTGACAACCGGGCGATCTGGAACGACCCCCGCTGGGACTTCATGAAAGACGACCCGCGTTTCCGCGCGCTGGTCGCGCCCGATGATGCAATGGATGTAAGCCTATGAGCCTGGTTGAAGAACTCAAACGCCGCAACGTGTTCCGCGTGGGCATCGCCTACGTGGTCGTGGCCTGGCTGGTCATGCAGGTGGCCGACGTGGTGTTCGACGCGATCGGCTCACCGGACTGGGTGATGAAGACGCTGCTGGTGGTGCTGGCCATCGGCCTGGTGTTCGCAATCATCTTCGCCTGGGCGTTCGAACTCACACCCGAGGGCATCAAGCGTGAGCACGAGGTCAACCGGGAGACCTCGATCACCCGTACCACCGGCCGCAAGCTGGACCGCGTCATCATCGGCGTACTGGTCCTGGCGCTGGGCTATTTCGCCTGGGACAAGTTCCTGGGGGGTGACACACCCGTCACGGCCGACGACGCCGCGACACCATCAACACCGGAAAACACGACCCCGACCGAGCTCGACGAGTCCATTGCCGTACTGCCCTTCGTCAACATGAGCGCAAACGCCGAGAACGAATATTTCTCAGACGGCCTGTCAGAAGAGCTCCTGAACCTGCTGGCCAAGGTCGACGGCCTGAAGGTGGCCGCGCGCACGTCCTCGTTCAAATTCAAGGGCGCAGAAGCGGATATCAATGAGATCGGCCAGGCATTGAACGTGGCCACCGTGCTGGAGGGCTCGGTGCGCCGCTCCGGCAACCAGGCACGCATCACTGCGCAGCTGATCAAGGTCGACGACGGCTTCCACCTGTGGTCAGAAACCTACGACCGTGAGCTGGACAATATCTTCGAGGTGCAGGACGAAATCGCCCGTGCCATCGTCGATGCGCTGAAGCTGCCCCTGCTGGGTGAGGACGAATCCGCGGTGGCCCACCAGTCAGCCAGCTTCGAGGCCTACGACCTCTACCTGCTCGGCCGCCACCACTTGCGCGAGCTCAACGCGGATGGGTTCGCCAAGGCCACCGACTACTTCAAGCGCGCGGTCGAACTCGACCCGCAGTTCGCGCCGGCCTGGGCCCGGCTGGGTGAAGCCTACATGGGCTCCTCGGACTACGGCAGCCTGCCGCTGGAGGACGCCATCGCGCTCGCAACGCCGGCCATTGACCAGGCCCTGTCACTGGACCCCGCCCTGGCCGAGGCCAGGATGGCAAAGAGCCTGCTGGACAGTTACCGCGGTGAGTTCGTTGACGCCCTGGCCGTGGCCGAGGCGGTGCTGGCCGAAGACCCCGACAACATCGACGCCATCCACGCCGTGGCCAGCCTGGTCGGCGAGTCCGACCCGGCACGCCAGGTCGAACTGGCCGCCGCGGCGATGAGCGTCGACCCCCTGTCCGAACTGTCCCGCGACATGGCCGTCCGGGCGGCAACCATCGAAGGCGGCTACGACGCCGCCCAGGCGTTGCTGTCCGATTGGATTTCTAGGGAGCCGGACAACCCCGGCCTGTACGAGTCCTGGGTGACCGTTGCCCGCTGGTACGCCAGGATGGATATCGCTATTGAGCAGGCCCGGCGCGTTCATGAGCTGCGTGACGGCGATGTCATGCCCGCCGCCCTGCTGGTCATGATGCACCTCCGGATCGAAGACCCGGATGGCGCGGCGTACTGGCTGGAACAGGCCAGGTCGCGTGGCCCGGATTCCCGCTGGGCCACCTGGTCGGCGCGATACTTCCAGGAATACCAGGGCGAAATGGAAACCCTGGTCACCGAGATCGGCGCGATGGTGGGATCCGGAGAGGCGCTCAGCCCCGACCACCTGACCCTCTATGGCGAAACGTTGATCCGGTTGGGCCGGAATGAAGAAGCACGACGGGTGCTCTCTGAGGCCCTGCAGAAGGCCGGCGGACGACCGGACCAGCCACCCAGGACGGGTGAAGTGCGGTCGCTGTCCCTGTTGGCTAACATTTCTCCCGAGGGCCCGGAACGCCAGGCCCTGATCGACCGCGTTCGGCTGGGCATTGATCACTTCCTGGCCAACTTCTCCGATATGCCGTTCAGCCATGTTCACGCCGCCCGCCTCGCCGCGCTCACTGGAGACCGGCCGGGGTTGTTCGCAGCGCTAGACCGGGCAATTGAGCTCGGCGAGACCGGGGCGACCTGGACTGAAACCGATCCGATTTTCGCCGCCTGGCGCGATGAACCGCAGTTCCGCGAAGTCCTCGCCCGCATGCGCCAGAACGCCGCGCGCCAAAGGGACAGCCTGGCCGCCGGAGACGCGTTATGAGCTTTTTCGCGGAACTGAAAAGAAGAAACGTCATCCGGGTGGCGCTCGCCTACCTGCTGATCGCCTGGGTGTTGCTGCAGGCCGCGGACTTCGCCCTCGACCTGATCGACGCCCCCAACTGGGTGATCCAGGCCCTGTTCATGCTGGCCGCCCTGGGGCTGCCCGCCGTGTTGGTGTTCAGCTGGGTGTTCGAAATGACGCCGGAGGGCCTGAAACGCGAGCACGAAGTCGATCGTACACAGTCGATCACGCCGCAGACCGGCCAGAAGCTGAACCGCGTCATCATCGGCGCGCTGACACTGGCGGTGGCCTACCTGCTGGTGGACAAGATGGTGTTGCAGGACCGTGCTGTCGCACCTGCGGAACCGGTTGCGGCGACAACCGCCGAGCCCGTTGAAGAAGCGCCCGCCGTACCGGACAAGCCCTCCGTCGCGGTCCTGCCCTTCGTCAACATGTCCGGCAGTGAAGACAACGAGTACTTTTCCGACGGCCTGACCGAAACCCTGCTGCACATGCTGGCGCAGTTGCCCGACCTGCAGGTTGCCGCCCGAACCTCGTCGTTCGCCTTCAAGGGCCAGAACGCGAGTGTCGGTGAAATCGCCACCGCACTGGGCGTGGCGCACATTCTCGAGGGCAGCGTACAGCGTGCCGGCGACAAGGTGCGCGTGACCGCGCAGCTGATCAAGGCCGACGACGGCTTCCACCTTTGGTCGGAGACCTACGACCGCGACCTGGTTGACATCTTCGCCATCCAGGACGAGATCGCCACTGATGTCGCCAGCGCGCTGGACGCCTCGCTGCTGGGCAACGAGCACCCGGACCTGCACGGCGTGGAAACCACTGACCTCGCCGCCTACGACCTGTACCTGAAAGGCCTTCAGCAACAGGCGATCTATTCATACGGCAGCCTCGACGAAGCGGAAAGGCACTTCAAGCAGGCCCTGGCCCGCGATCCGGAGTTCACCGACGCGCGCCTGGCGCTGGTGCGCAACTACCTGCTGAAGTTCCGCACCGGCCAGATCGATGTCACGGAGGAGCGCCGCCACGTCGAACCCCTGCTCGCGCAGATCCGTACCAGCGACCCCGACAGCCGCCTGGCGCGCGCCTACGAACTTCACCTCGAAATCTACGACTGGAGCAACAACACTTCGAAAGATGAGGTCATGACGCGGATCGAAGAGCAACGGGCGTTGCTGCCGCTGATCCCCACCGATTCGTTCATCCGTACCGAAAACGCCGGCGCGCTCAGCTTCTTTGAGCACTACGAAGAGGCCCTGCAGGTGCTCGAGGCCGGGTTAATGCTCGACCCGTTGGATCCGGCTATCAATGCGCAGATTGGGGGCATCTACCTGAACACGGACAACCTGGAGAAGGCGCGGGTGGCGTTTGAAAAGGCGCGCGACCTGGCACCGGAAAACCCGAATTCCTACGGCAACCTGGCCGAACTGGAGCGACAGGAGAACAACCTGCCCGCCGCACTGGACCATCTGAGGATATCGGCCGAACTCGACCCCGAAGACCATGAAATCCAGGCCGTCATCGCGGAAATCCTTTTCGCACTCGAATTGCCCGAGGAAGGCGCCCGCTGGGCCGCACGCGCCCAGGTCCTGGGCCCCGGAACGCCGATCACGCGCAGAATACAGCTTGAAGAGGCCTTCGCCCGAGGCGAAACCGACCGTGCCATCGCACTGGCGCAATCGATGATCGTCGACCAGGTACCCAATCGCTATGGTTCGTTCTTCGTCGCGGCCGTGACCTACGCGGACCTGATGATGCGCGAAGGGCGTTCCCGGGAAGCCTACGAGTTTCTCATGGCGACCCGCCCGGACATCGCCGATTTCAGCGCCACGGGACTCGACTTCCAGGGCCGGGTCATGCGCCAGTTCGCCATCCAGCTAATGTCGGGTTTCGACACCTTCGAAAATCGCCAAACGGCATGGAACGCGCACTCCGAAGCCATGGAGGCCACCGGCTTCGACTGGCTGGACGAAGACAGCGGCTCGCTGACACTGGACTTGCTGATCAACGGCAGGACCGACGAAGCGGTCGCACAGTTCCTCGAACATCGACTGGATGAACCGGTCGCCCAGAACCTCTACCGCCACCGCAAGTGGATGCCGGACATGAACGCCCCGCTGTACGCCGACCCGCGGGTCGAGGCGGCGCTGGCGGAACGGTCGCGTGAAGTCGCCGCAGTCCGGGCGGAGGTTCAGGAAATGCTGTTGCAGCCGGAGTGGAACCTGTGACCGGAGCCCAGACATGAGCCTGTTCGCCGAACTCAAACGCCGCAACGTTTTCCGGGTGGGCATCGCCTACCTGATCGTGGCCTGGCTGGTTATCCAGGTGGCCGATGTCATGATCGACAACATCGGCGCGCCGGACTGGTTGTTCAGCGGCATCCTGCTGGTGCTGGCGATCGGGTTTGCGCTCGCACTGGTGTTCGCATGGGCTTTTGAACTGACGCCGGAAGGCATCAAGCGCGAACACCAGGTGGATCGCTCGCAGTCGATCACACCGCAGACCGGGCAGAAGCTGAATTTCCTGATTATCGGTGGGCTGTCACTGGCCGTGGTCTACCTGCTGGTGGACAAGCTGGTGCTGCAGGACCGAGCTGACGCCCCGGCACAGGCGGTCGAATCCACGGCGCCGGCCAATGACGCAGCCAGCACCGACGTAACCGAGGTGCCCGACAAGCCGTCCGTCGCCGTGCTGCCCTTCGTTAACATGTCGGACGACAAGGCGAATGAATATTTCTCCGACGGCCTGACCGAGACGCTGCTGCACATGCTGGCACAGCTGCCCGACCTGCAGGTGCCGGCCAGGACCTCGTCGTTCGCTTTCAAGGGCCAGAACACCAGCGTCAGCGAGATCGCCGCGGTGCTGGGCGTTGCACATATCCTGGAGGGCAGCGTGCAGCGCGCCGGTGACCGGGTGCGCGTCACGGCCCAGTTGATTCGCGCCGAGGACGGCTACCACGTCTGGTCGCAAAGCTACACGCGGCCGCTGGACGATATCTTTGCCATCCAGGACGAAATCGCCACTGACGTGGCCCGCTCCCTGGACGCCTCGCTGCTGGGCAGCGACGAAATGCTGCACGGGGTCGAAACGCAAAACACCGCGGCGTACGACATCTACCTTCAGGCGCTGGAACAGCAGGCACTGGGCACCTACGCCAGCCTGCCCCTGGCCGAATCGCTGTTCAAGAAGGCCCTGGCCCAGGACCCGGATTTCATCGACGCCAAGCTGGGGCTGGTGAGGAACTACCTGGGCAAGGCATTCACCGGGCTGATCGATACCGACCAGGCCTGGCTGCTCTCAGAACCCTTGCTGGGGCAGGTCCTGGTGGCGCAACCCAACCACCCTGTCGCGCAACTGATGGAAAACAGCTTTACGCTCTTGCCGGATAACAGCAACTCGAGCCCCGACGACTTTGTCGGAGCGCTCAACCGTATTCGTGACCTGTTGCCACTGGCGCCAACGGAAAGCCGGCTTCGTGCCAACACGGCGATGATGGCCCACTTTTTTATCAGCGACGATCGCACACCGCTGGCCCTGCTGGATGCAGGACTCAGGATCGACCCGCTGGAGCCAGAGCTCCTGAATGCCAAGGGTTTCGTCCTGCGCGAACAGCGGCGTTTTGAAGAAGCCGACCTCTGGTTCATGAAGGCTTACGAACAGGCGCCTGACGATCCCAACATCCGAGGAAACATCGCCCAGCTCAAGGCCGATACCGGCGACATCAAGGGTGAACTGGAGTGGCTGCGCCTGGCCAGCGAATCCGACCCGCACGACCACGAACTGGCGGCCATGCTGGCGTCACGGTTCTATGACCTGGACATGGCAGAGGAAGGCGACCGTTGGACCAACCGCGTCCTTTCGCTGGCGCCGCGATCGCCGATGGGCCGCAAGGTCGAACTCGAACGGGCCAGGGCGCACGGTGACGACGCTCTCGCACTCACGCTGGCCCGGTCAATGCTCGAAGATGACATCGATTTTCGCCACGGCTCCTTTTCCAGCGCCGTGTTCGGTTACGTGGAACTGATGACCGATGCCGGAAAAGCGCGTGAAGGGTTCGATGAACTCAGCGCACTTCGCCCCGGGGCAATGGCCTTTGATGGCCAACCGGGCAGCCTGACCGACGGGCTTGTCATCATGGCGGCGCTGGAGTGGTTGCCGCTGATTTTCGAACCCGAAGACGTCAACCGCATGTGGCAGAACGCCCGTGTTTCGCTTGACCATGCGCTTCCACGCTGGGTTGAGAATCCGATCGCCAAGCTGTGGATTGCCCGGTACGAGGAAGATCCGCAGTCAGCGCAGTCTGTCGTCCTCGATGAGCTGATCCCACGCCCGCCCGGCAGGAACCTCGGCCTGCCTGACCTGCTCGCTCGTCCGGTCATGCAGCCCGTGTTCGAAGATCCGGAAGTGCAGGCCGCCCTGGCACAGCTGGAGCGGGAGGCCGATGCGTTGCGCGGCGAAGTCCGCGAAATGCTGCTGCAACCGGAATGGAACCCATGACCGCCAACCGTGACCGGCGATGAACTTTCTCGCCGAACTCAAGCGCCGTAACGTATTCCGCGCGGGTATCGCCTACGTACTGATGGGATGGGTCCTGCTGCAGGGCGCCGACTTCGTTCTTGACCTGATCGGGGCACCTGAGTGGGTGATCCGGGCGCTCGCCGTGGTCATCGTGGTTGGCCTGCCGATTACGCTGTTTTTCGCCTGGGCGTTCGAAATGACGCCGGAAGGCCTGAAACGTGATCACGAGGTCGACCGGTCGCAGTCCATCACGCCGCAGACCGGCCGCAAACTGGACCGCGCCATTATCGCGTTCCTTGCCGTGGCGCTGTTGCTGGTGCTGGCTGAACGATTCTTCCTGGCGGAGCCCGCGCCCGTGCCCGAACAGGTGACAGAAGCCACGTCGGAGGAAGAAGCCGGGCCACCACCGGACACCGGCACGTCGCTGGCCGTCCTCGCCTTCGAGAACATGTCGCCAGACCCCGAAAACGAGTTTTTCGCCGACGGCATTTCGGAGGAGATTCTCAACGTGCTTTCCGGTCTCGAGGACCTGCGGGTGATCGCGCGTACGTCGGCTTTTTCGTTCAAGGGTTCGGGCGCCACAGTCGCGGAGATTGCCGGCAAGCTGGACGTCAGCCACGTCCTGGAAGGCAGCGTGCGGCGGGCCGGCAATCGCGTACGGGTCACCGCCCAGCTGATCGAAACGAACGGCGAATCACACCTCTGGTCCGAGACCTACGACCGCGATTTGGACGACATCTTCGCCGTGCAGGACGAGATCGCCCGCGCCATTACCCGAGAATTGCAGCTGCAACTCACCCCCGAGCAGGAAAATCTTCTGGTGGCGCAGCCCACGGACAACCTGGAGGCCTATAACAAGTACCTGCAGGGCCGCCAGTTGTGGCACAGCCGCGGCCCACAGAACCTGCAGGCGGCCGCCATCCTGTTGCAGGACGCGGTCGAACTCGACCCGGGCTTCGCCGAGGCCTGGGCCGCGCTGGCCGATACCTGGTTGCTGATCCCGGAATATTCCCCGACCCGCACACTGGAGACCATCCCGCCTGCCCGTGACGCCGTCAATCGGGCGCTGGAATTGAAACCCGGCATGCCCCAGGCCCTGACAACCCGGGCCTACATCCGGTTCATGTACGACTTCGACTGGGACAACGCGGCGCGGGACTTCGAGCGGGCCATCGAACTCGATCCCGACTACCCCACGGCACAGCAGTGGTATGGCGAGTACCTGGCGGTCCGAAACCGGGATACCGACGCGGCCCTGGCGCAGTTTCGCAAGGCCGCCCAGATGGATCCTCTGGCGCCGGTGATGTGGAACGTGTCCGGGTGGGTCGCCGCGCAGGCGGGCAGACTGGAGGAGAGCAACCGGTATTACGAGCGCACCCTCGAGATCGAACCCGGATTCCTGGCGACCTATGCCAACCTGACCCTTAACTATATCCAGCTGGGTGAATATGAACACGCCCGCGAGATGTGGGTGCGCGCAGCGGCCCTGGGTGAATTCGACACCGAAGACGGCTTCAATCTTATCGAAGCCATGCATGATCCCACGGCCAGGCAGGCCTACATCGAAGGCCTCGCGACCAACCCCAACTGGCGCAGCGGCGCGGTCGATCGTGCGTTCGTGTACATGCTGCTGGGCGAAGAGGAGCGGGCCATGGCGGACCTTGAGCGCGGTCTCGAAGTGGGTGACCCCTACGCCGCGCACGCCAACCGCATGACGATCTACGACCCGCTTCGCGACGATCCGCGCTTCCAGGCGTACCTGGCGAAAATGAACCTGTGGCCCCCAGAGGATTGAGGTGAGCCTGTTCAACGAGCTCAAGCGGCGCAATGTCATCCGTGTCGCCATCGCATACCTGCTACTGGGCTGGGTCGTGCTGCAGGGCGCAGACTTCGCCCTCGACCTGATCGGCGCGCCGGACTGGGTGATTCGTGCGCTGGCAATTGTCGCCCTGGTCGGCCTGCCGTTCGCACTGGCCTTTTCCTGGGCCTTCGAAATGACGCCGGAGGGCATCAAGCGCGAAGCCGAGGTCAATCGCGATGAATCCATCGCGCCGGCGACCGGCCAGAAGCTGAACGGCATGATCATCGCGCTGCTGGTACTGGCGGTGGCGCTGCTTTTGATCGACCGATACCGCGCACCACGGATTGAACAACCGATCACTGGAAAACCCTCGGTATCGCCCGATAGTGTGTCGCCGGACATCTCGACCGACACGGCGGCACCGGGGAATTCGGTCGCGGTACTGCCATTCCGCGCCATGTCCAGCGGCGAGGACGACGAGTATTTCGCCGACGGGCTGACCGAGGAGATCCTGAACTCGCTGGCCCAGGTGCCCGGCCTGTCGGTCACATCGCGTACCTCGGCGTTTTACTTTAAGGACAAGGACCTGCCTATTCGGGATATTGCCGAGCGGCTCAACGTGAAACACGTGGTCGAGGGGTCCGTACGCCGCTCCGGGGATCGCCTCCGCGTCACAGCACAGCTCATTCGGGCCGACGACGACACCCACCTGTGGTCGAATACCTACGACCGCACGGACGCCGATGCCATCGCCGTGCAGGAAGACATCGCGCAACGAATCGCCGAAACCCTGAACGTATTTCTCGATGAGAATACGCTGGCGCAAATGCGCCGGGCGGGCATTCGCGACGTCCACGCTTTCATCGAGTACGCGCGCGGCGTGAAGATGCAGCACGCCGCGCACGGCAGCGATGCCCAACTGGAAGAGCTGGCGCAGGCCAACACGCACCTGGCCGCCGCGGTGGAAGCCGCGCCGGGTTTCGCCCGGGCCTGGCAGGATTACTCTGACTATTACACCCACGTACTGATCGACAGCGCCATTGGTGAGCTGTCACCGAAACCGACGGACGACGAACTGCAAGCTGCATACGCGGAGACGCAACGAGCCTTCCAGCAGGCCGCCCGCCACGCCACCAATCCCGGCGCACGCGCCGCTGCGGAACTGGATCTCGCCATCATCCGGGGCGAATCCGGCAACTGGCGACCGCTGCTCGAAACAGCGCTCGCCTCCGAGACCTGCATCGAGCTCATCTGGGCTCACCTGATCGCCTACCTGCCCGAATTTTCCGACCAGTTCGGCACGTTGCTCGAGCGCCTGATTCAGTGCGACCCGATGGCATCCGATAACTGGGGCGAACTGGCTGACAATCTCATCAGCCAGGGACAGCCTGCGCGCGCACTCGAACGTCTCGATGCCGCATTCGTCGTCGGTGACGAATTTCTGAATCTGTCCCGGATCAACGCTTTGGTGGCCCTGGGAGAGTTCGAAACCGCCGAATCGGTGGCCGCCATCGACCTGGCTAATGAGGGCAGTCGCTACAAGGCGCGGATGGAAATCGCCGCGGCCCGGGGCGACCTTGAGGGCGTACTGGCCAGCGGCGACGCCCTGGCACGCGAGCAGCTCATGAACGAATACCTGGCCCTGTTGCAGGCCGCCTGGACCGGGGATCGCGACACCGCCAACGCGATCGCTGGGCGAATCGACGCGCAACCCCTGGGTCACATGGCCCTGATGGTCAGCATGCTCTGGTGCCAATGCGGCGCTCCATTCGATCTGGACGCCGCACCCCGCTTCGCGGATATGTGGCGCCAAGCCGAGTTTCCCTGGCCACTGCCGGCCGCCATCGACTTTCCAATGAAGGAGTGGTGACCGAATGAGCTTTTTCGCCGAACTCAAGCGCCGCAACGTGTTTCGCGTGGGCATCGCCTACGTGCTGGTCGCGTGGATCGTGCTCCAGGGCATCGACTTTCTCGTCGACCTGATCGATGCGCCGGCCTGGGTGCTGCAGATTTTCTTTGCCGCCGCGGCGATCGGCCTTTTGTCGGTGCTGATTTTTTCCTGGGTCTTTGAAATGACCCCGGAAGGGTTGAAGAAGGAACGTGACATCGACCGGGACCGGTCCATCGCACCCCAGACCGGGCGCAAGCTTGATCGCGTCATCATCGCCTTTCTTGCCATCGCGGTGGTCGTGCTGCTGGTGGAGCGATTCAGTCAGCCCGCCAGAATCGACGAGCCGGTTGCAAGCGCCCGGTCGACGTCACCAACCGCAGATTCTGCCGAAGCCCCGACAAACGCCCCGCCGAAGAAAAGCCTGGCCGTCCTGCCTTTCGTCGCGCTCAGCAACGGCCCGGATGACGAGTTTTTCGCCGACGGCCTGACCGAGGAAATCCTCAACTCGCTGGCGCAACTGCCCGAGCTCCGGGTCACGGCGCGCACGTCCGCGTTCGCCTTCAAGGGGCAGGATCTGCCGGTCCAGGAGATCGGCGAAACGCTGGGCGTCGGCCATGTCGTCGAGGGCTCGGTGCGCCGCGCCGGCGAGCGGTTGCGGGTGACCGCGCAGCTGGTGCAGGCCGAAGACGGTTTCCACCTTTGGTCCAAAAACTACGACCGCGATTACGGCGACACCATCGCAATCCAGGAGGACATCGCCGAGCAGATCGCCGCGGCGCTTGATGTGGTCATGGACGAGGGCAAGCGCGACTCCATGCGCCGGGTCGGACTGCGCGATCCCGCGGCCTTCATCGCCTGGCAGAAAGGCACACTCGCCGCACAGATCGCCCATGGCACCGTGGACCAGATTCCGGGCCTGCTGGAGGCCAACGCGCATTTTGAAGAAGTCCTCGAACATGCTCCCGACTATGCGCCTGCCTGGGTCGCGCACAGTGACCCTTACGGACACATCCTCAATGACAGTGCAACCGGCGAAAGTTCGCTCGACGATGTACCTGAGTCGATGGTCAACACTGCGCTGCAGATGGCGGCCAATGACCTGGCAAAGGCGGCGGAACACGCCACCGGCCTGGATGAACGGGCTGGTGCCGAACTCGACCTGGCCATTCTCACCGGTGATTTCTACGACATTCGCCGTCGCCTGGAAGCCTACCTGGCCAGCGAAGGTTGCGACCATGCCCAGTGGGTTGATCCGGTGGCGACGGTGTTTGGCTTCGCGGAACAGGTGATCGACCGGCTGGGTCATGTCACCGCCTGCGATCCGCTGTGGAGCACCGTGGTGTTTTCAAGGGCACGCGCCGCACTCTGGAACGGGCAGACGGAACGCGCACGGGACATCATTGCCATGGTCCGGGAACAGTCCTCCCACCCTTGGCTGGACCTGATCCAGGTCCGCTCCTACATCATCGATGGACAACTCGAATCAGCCCGGGCCGAGATTGACCAGGCCCGCTCGATGGACCCGTTCTGGCGGAAACAAAATGCGCTGATGCTCGCGGCCGCCAGTGGGGACCGCGACAACATGACGCGACTCGTAGAGTTGGCCTACGAGGACGGGAGCAGGTCCGGCTTTTTCGACCTGCAATTCCACGCCATGAGCGGCGACCGGGAGGCCGCCAACCGGGTTGCCGCCCGCATCGACCAGGACGCCTACGGTCCGCTGCCGCTGATCCTGATCATCAACTGGTGCATGTGTGGTGCGCCGTTTGACCTGGAGGCCACACCCAATTTGGCGGCCGAGATCGCAGAAGGCGGCTTGCCCTGGCCACCGGCGGAAATCATCAATTTTCCACTTAAACAATGGTAAGCCGGGGTAAACGAATGTCGCGTTCAGGCAAGCTTCAGCTTGTGGATGCGATCATAGTGCCACTGTCGCCGGAAACTGACTCGTGACTTGCGTCACTGTCGCAAAGCACAGGCCCGGCGCAAGATGACCAGACAGAGGGCATGACCAGCCATGCATATTTACGACATCTACAGGCACCCAGATTACGGCTACCAGGCCGTACGCCGCGGTTTTTCGTGGCAGGCGTTCCTGTTGCCGTCGGTCTGGGCGGTACGACGTGGGCTGGGTTACATCACCCTGGTCCTGGTGATCGCCACTTCTCTCGCATTCGATATCGCCGAGTTGCTAGGCCAGTGGGCCGGACACCCGGTCAGCCAGGTGATGATCCTGGTGGCGCTGTCCGTGGTCGTCGGGCTGAAGCCTGGTTTCGATGGCTACCGTTGGCACGCCCGGGCGCTGAAGGACGACGATTTCAGGTTCCAGTGCTCCGTTGCGGCCAGCAGCCGACGGAAAGCCATTCGGGCGGCGGCCGGTGAACAGCCATTTGCCGGCGCGGTGAACGTCGCCGCCTGAACCTGGCCCGGCGGCGGCATCCGTCGCCACCGGCCGCCGGGCGATCCTCCTAGTCCCCCAGCTGCGCGTACGCCGGCAACGTCAGGAAGTCCCCCAGTTCGTAGCTGCGCGTCATGCCCTTAAGCAATGCCGTCGCGCAGTTGATCGCCTGGATGTCGAGGATGTTCGCGTCGGCGCACAGCAGCCGCCGGGCGTCATCGAAACATTCATCCAGCCAGTCGTGGTCGACCGCTCGTCCATTGGACAGCGTTACGCCGTGGTGTGCCCACTGCCATAGCTGGGCGCGGGCGATTTCGGCCGTGGCGGCGTCTTCCATCAGGTGGTGAATGGCCACACAGCCGTTGCCGCGCAGCCAGGCGGCCAGGTAGCGCACCGCCACATCCACGTTGCGCCGCACGCCGGCCTCGGTGATCTCGCCGCTGCAGGGCGCCAGCAGCATGGCCTCGCTGATCGGCTCGATCGCCGGCCGCCAGCCCAGCTGGTTGTCGCCGTGGATCACCGCGTCGAAGGCTTCGCGGGCCAGCGGCTCCAGCGCCGGATGGGCCACCCAGGTGCCGTCGTGGCCGTCGGCGGCCTCGCGCTGCTTGTCGGCTGACACGCGCGCCAGCGCTTCGGCATTGGCCTGCTCGTCTTCGCGAATCGGCACCTGCGCCGCCATGCCGCCCATGGCGAAGGCGCCGCGCCGGTGGCAGGTGTCGATCAGCAGCTGCGAGTAGGCGCGCAGGAACGGCGTTGTCATGCTCACCGCATCACGATCAGGCAGTACGTGGTCCGGGTGCTTCCGCAGCGTCTTGATCCAGGAAAAGATGTAGTCCCAGCGGCCGCAGTTCAGGCCCAGGGCGCGGTCGCGCAGTGCGTGCAGGATCTCGTGCATCTGGAACACCGCCGGCAGCGTCTCGACCAGTATGGTCACGCGGATGGTGGCGGGCTTTAACCCTAAGCGACGTTCCGAGAAACTGATCACATCGTTCCACCACTCGGCCTCGGTGTGGTGCTGCAGTTTCGGCAGGTAGAAGTACGGCCGGCTGCCGCGGCGCGCCAGCTCACCGTGGTTGTGGAACAGGTACAGGCCGAAATCGACCAGCGCGGCCGGCACCGGGCGGCCGCGGAAACGCAGGTGGCGCTCGGGCAGGTGCAGGCCGCGCGGGCGCACCATCAGCACGGCGGTTTCATCATTCAGCGCGTAGTGCTTGCCCTCGGCGCTGGTGAAATCAATCTCCCGGCGAATGGCGTCGAACAGGTTCACCTGGCCGGCAACGATGTTGATCCACGTGGGCGCGGTGGAATCCTCGAAATCCGCCATGTAGACCTGGGCGCCGGAGTTCAACGCGTTGACGACCATCTTGCGGGTGACGGGACCGGTGATCTCGGTGCGGCGATCCAGCACTTCTTCGGGAATGGCCGCGACCGACCAGTCGTTTTCGCGCACCAGCGCGGTGGCCGGCGCGAACCCGGGCAGTTCGCCGTCGTCGTAGCGCGCCTGGCGGCGCTCACGTTCGGCCAGCAGGCGCTTCAGGTCCGGGGTGAAACGCTCGACCAGCTCACCGACAAAGGCCAGCGCTTCCGGCGTCAGGATGCGTTGTTGGTCGGGCGTGGGCGCGCGCAGCAGTTCCAGCGTCTCGTCGCGGACCGGCTCCAGTTCGGCTCGCGGCGATTGCAGGGCTTCGAATTCATGAGTGGCAAGGCTCATGGGCATTTCCTCATCGGGACGTTGGCATGTGCCGAACAGGTTATGCGCGCGCGACCATGATTGAAAAGATGAATCTTTGAATGACTATAATGAGTTTTGTTAAAGCTAAGGCGCGAAACCCCATGACCGACACCACCCGCCACTACTACAAGGGCAATTCGCTGAAACAACTGCGCGCCTTCTGCGCCGTCGCCCGCGCCGGCAGCATGACCGACGCGGCGCGCGAACTGTTCCTGAGCCAGTCGGCCGTGAGCCTGCAGGTCAAGGCGCTGGAACAACAAATGGGCGTGGAACTGTTCGAACGCCGCGGCCCCAACATCAGCCTGACACCGGACGGCCGCAAGCTGATGGACATGGCGCGGCCGCTGGTGGAAGGCATCGACGACCTGCCGCAGCGCTTCGAACACGAGGTCCGCGGCGGCGCGGATTCCGGCGAACTGGTGATCGCCGGCGGCGAATCGGCGATGACCTACATCCTGCCCGACCTTCTGGGCCGCTTCCAGAACGACCACCGCGGCATCCAGGTCAGCCTGCGCAACGTCGGCATCAGCGAGGGCCTGGGCCTGATCCGCGACGACGAGGCCGATTTCGCCGTTGGCTCTATGCTCGACGTGCCATCGGATATCGCCTACACGCCCATGTGGTCACATGCACCCATGCTGATCATGCCCGCCGGCCACCCGCTGGCCGGGCAAGACGACATCCAGCTGGCCGACATCGCCGCCCACGACCTGATCCTGCCACCCCGGCGCCTGACCACCTGGCGCCTGGTCGACCGCGTGTTCCAGCAGCAGGGCGTGCCCTTCAACGTGGCCCTGGAGGTCAACGGCTGGGGCGTCATCAAGCGCCTGGTGGAAGCCGGCCTGGGCCTGTCCATCGTCTCGGGCGTGTGCGTGCTGGACGACGACAACCTGGTCGCCCGCGACATGAGCGCCCACTTCCCCCGCCGCGACTACGGCATCGTCACCCGCCGCGGCCGCCACCTGCCGGCACCCGCCCGCGCCTTCCTGGAAGCCATCCAGGACACGGCGCCGCCGCGCTCACCGTGGGAGCAGGAGGGGCACTCCTCGCGCTAGCACGCTAAGATCTGGAAAACACCAACAAAAAGGGATGCCATGAACCGGAACTACGCGCTCGCGCTCGCCATCGCTCTTGCCCTGGCCCTGAACCTCGTCGCCACCGGCACGGCGTTCGGCTGGACCATCGAAAAGATACCGGAAACCGAATCCGCGAACTGGCCGCAAACGCTGGAAACACGGGCCACCGGCCGCGCCGTCACGAACGCCGAGACCGGCGAATGGCTGCGCCAGTGGCCGGGCACTTATTTTGAAACGGCGTTCTCAGGCGACCGCGTGGCCTTCCGCATTGGCGCGGGCGATGTGATCCTGGACGTGCGTGTGGACGACGATGCCCCCGTCATTCTTGGCAAACCGGAACCCGGCCTGTATCAACTCACCGGCCTGGCCCCCGGCGACCACCGGCTGCGCGTCGATGTCGCCTCGGAGAACCAGGGCTGGACGACCATCTTTGGCGGTTTCTTCGCGGGCGAAGGCACCCGGGCGTTGCCGCTACCGGCCCGCGAGGTCCAGCTCGAGTTCATCGGTGACTCCCACACCGTCGGTTACGCCAACCGCTCCTGGCAGCGCGAGTGCGACAACGACGAGGTCTGGGCCACCACCGCCACCTCGCGCGGCATCGCCCCGCTGGCCGCCGCGGCATTCGACGCCGACTACCAGGTCAACGCCATTTCCGGCCGCGGCGTGGTCAGGAACTACGGCGGCGGTGACGGCGACACCCTCCCGCAGGCGTACCCGTACACGCTGTTCGACAAGACCAGGGCCTACACCGACGCCACCTGGTCACCAGCGGTCATCGTCATCGCGCTGGGCACCAATGATTTTTCAACGCCGCTCACCGATGGCGAACCCTGGCAAGACCGCGCGGCATTGCGCGAAGCCTACGCGGACCGCTACATGCGTTTCGTGCTGGATCTGCGCGAGCGTCATCCGGACGCGGGCTTCGTGCTCTGGATCGCCGACCGCCCCGAGGGCGAGATCAGCACCGCCCTGCAACACGTAGTCGACAAGCTGGCGGTGCGCGGCGAGCGCCGCGTGGAGATGGTCATCGTCAGCGACCTGGAAATGACCGCCTGCCACTGGCACCCCGGCCAGGCCGACAACCAGCGCGTGGCCACGGCGCTGAATGGCGCCATTGCCCGCCAGTTGGCCGCTGCCGGCTCGGGGAACGAAGACTCGAAAGCCGCTCAGCTACAGCAGCGCCTGGCCAACAATCCCGCCACCCCCTGGAACGTTTACGGCCCCGGCCAGGTGACCGAGGTCCTTCCCGGCGAAGGCCCCCAGGGCTTCCCGGCGTTCCGCGTCGATGTACAGTCGAAAGCCGCCAACCCCTGGGAAATCGGCACCGTCAACAGCATCGAAAAGCCCATCGCCAAAGACGATGTCATCGTCGTCGCCCTGTGGCTGCGCGCGCCACACCTTGCCGACGGCGAGACCACGGAGATCCCCAGCTTCGGCCTGAGCCTGTCCTCCCCGCCCTACGACGGCATCGCCGGCAATTCGGCCACCGTGACCCACCAGTGGCAACAGTTCTTCGCCACCGGCACCGCCGGCAAGAACTTCAGCGCCAGCGAACTGGGGCTGGGTGTCCACCTGGGCAACGCCGCCCGTGTCATCGACCTGGGGCCAGTGCGGGTGTTCAACCTGGGGCCGGGGGCGGATGTCAGCGGGTTGGTGGGGGACTAGGCCAGACCATCCGCCATCAGCCGGCGTGGTTTAATATGCTATTATGCATCAAATGGAAGACATGATATGTAATAACATATGCCCAACTACACCACAGCGTCGATCACAACAGCGCTCAGGAACGCACGCAAAGCCCGGGGCCTGAGCCAGCGCGCCCTGGGCGAACTGACCGGCGTGCCCCAAAGCCACATCTCCCGGATCGAGCAGGGCAACGTCGACCTGCGCGTCTCCAGCCTGGTGGAACTCGCCCGCACACTGGGCCTTGAACTCGCACTGGTGCCACGCGAAGCCTTGCCCGCCATCAGCGCCATGACCCAAAGCACCGCGACGCATGACCCGCGCTATCGGCCCGGGACAATGGAGGCACGCCCCGCTTACAGCCTGGATGACGATGACACCGGCGATGGCGACTAGCGTCTCCGTCCTCAATGTCCTGCTGCACGGCGAACCCGTCGCCACGCTGACGCGTGTCGATGGCGACCGCACACTGTTCGCGTTCTACGACCACTACATCAACGACCCAAAACGTCCGACACTGAGCCTGGGCTTCAAGGACAGACTCGGCGAGCTGATCACGGCGTTAAGGCCGGTGCAGACCCGCATCCAGCCCTTTCTGTCCAACCTGCTACCGGAAGGCCCCATGCGCGGCTACCTGGCCGAGCAGTCCGGTGTCAGCCCGGAACGGGAGTTCTTCCTGCTATGGGCCCTTGGCGAGGATCTGCCCGGCGCCGTGACGGTTGAATCCGCCACCGGTGAGGCGTGGCCACCAGCCCGCGACAACGCGTCGGGGCCGCATACAGGAGATGAACGCCAAACCGCCCTGCGATTCTCACTCGCCGGCGTGCAACTCAAGTTCTCCGCCGTCGAGAACACCGAGAACAAGGGACTGACCATTCCCGCCCGGGGCATCGGCGGCTCGTGGATCGTCAAGTTGCCGTCGCACCAATTTACCGGCGCCCCGGAGAACGAATTTTCGATGCTGACGCTCGCGCGGCTGATCGGAATGGACGTACCGGCCACCCGGCTGGTTGATGTCGACACCATCACGAACCTGCCCACCGGCGCCGGAACACCCAAAGGCCAGGCCCTGGCCATCAAGCGGTTCGACCGCTTGCCCGACGGCAGTAAAGTCCACTTCGAGGATTTCGCCCAGATCTTCGGCGTTTACCCGGCCGACAAATACGCCCGGGCCAGCGCCATGAACATCGCCACGGTCATCGGCGCAGAAGGCAACCACCAGGACATCGCCGAGTTCGTCCGCCGCCTGACCTTCAACACCCTGATCGGCAACGCCGACATGCACCTGAAAAACTGGTCGATGATCTACCACGACACGCGCACCGCTACGCTGGCGCCAGCTTACGATTTCGTCTCGACCATCCCCTACATGGCAGACGAATCGGCCGCCCTTCGCGTAAGCCGCACCCGGCGATTCGACGAATTCACGTATGACGAACTCGCTCACATGGCCGCCCGCTCACGCCTGCCCCAGAAAATCGTGCTCGACGCCGCCCGCGAGACCACCGCGCTCTTCCACGAAACCTGGAACCAGGAGAAGCACAACCTGCCGTTGTCACGGGAGGTGATCAGCGCCATCGAAGCGCACCTGCGCAAAGTGCCGATTGCCGGGTAATCCAGAAGCAACGCCCAACCCCTCCGTAAAACCGCCCCCCCCGCGACACGCCATCCACCACCAACTCGCCACCCCAAAAACTTTCGCGCCCTTCGCGAAATCAGCGTAATTGGCGTCCTGTTTTGACGACCTCCCAACAAAAGAAAAACCCGGGCTGTCACCGACCCGGGTCTTCCACACACACTTACTTTTCTGAAACTTACGCGGACTTGAACTCCGGGTAGGCCTCGATGCCGCACTCGCCGACATCCAGTCCTTCGTACTCCTCTTCCTCGGAGACTCGGATGCCCATCACCAGCTTGAGCACGAACCAGACGATGAAGCTGGTCACAAACACCCAGGTGAAGATGGTGAACGCACCCAGCAGCTGGCCGCCGTAGCTGGCGCCGTCGTTGGTCAGCGGGACCAGCAGCAGGCCCAGCAGGCCGACAGTGCCGTGCACGGAGATCGCGCCCACCGGGTCGTCGATCTTCAACTTGTCCAGGGCAAGGATGCTGAACACCACCAGTACACCACCGGCGGCGCCGAACAGGGTGGCCTGCAGGGCGGTCGGGGTGGAGGGCTCGGCGGTGATGGCCACCAGGCCGGCCAGGGCGCCGTTCAGGGCCATGGTCAGGTCAGCGCGGCCCCACAGGATGTGCGAGGTCAGCAGCGCAGCAATCAGGCCACCGGCGGCAGCGCCGTTGGTGTTCAGGAACACCATGGCCATGGAGTGCGCGCTGGCGGCGTCGCCCAGCTTCAGCACGGAACCGCCGTTGAAGCCGAACCAGCCCATCCACAGCACGAAGGTGCCCAGGGTAGCCAGCGGCAGGTTGGCGCCAGGGATAGCCTTGGCCTTGCCGTCCTTGCCGTATTTGCCCAGGCGCGGGCCCAGCAGCAGCACGCCTGACAGCGCCGCGGCCGCACCGGCCATGTGGACAATGCCGGAGCCGGCGAAGTCACTGAAGCCCTTGTCGCCCAGGTTGAACATGCCGAAGACGTCGTTGCCGCCCCAGGTCCAGCCGCCTTCCATCGGGTAGATGAAGCCGGTCAGCACCACGGCGAAGATCAGGAACGACCACAGCTTCATGCGCTCGGCGACGGCGCCGGAGACAATCGACATGGCGGTCGCCACGAACACCACCTGGAAGAAGAAGTCGGAGGCGCCGGAGTACACCGAGTCGCCGTCGAAGCCGTTCTCCGCGGACGCGGCCAGCACTTCTTCAAGGTTGAATGCCTCGATGCCGGACAGGAAAAACCCACCGCCATACATGAAGTAGTAACCACAGACCATGTACATGATGCAGGCGATGGAATACAGCGCCACGTTCTTGGTCAGGATCTCAACGGTGTTCTTGGCCCGTACCAGGCCGGATTCCAGCAGCGTGAAGCCGGCGGCCATCCACATGACCAGGGCGCCGCAAATCAGGAACATGAAGGTGTCGAGGGCGTATTGTAGTTCGAAAATCTGGTTTTCCATTGTCGCTCTCCCTTCGCTTAAATCGCTTGCGCGCCGGTCTCGCCGGTACGGATACGGATGACTTCTTCGAGTTTCTGGACGAAGACCTTGCCGTCACCGATCTTGCCGGTTTCCGCAGCCTTGACGATGGCTTCCACCACCGACTCGACCATCTCGTCGACGACGGCCGTTTCCAGTTTGATTTTCGGCAGGAGGTCCACCACGTACTCGGCACCGCGGTAGAGTTCGGTGTGGCCTTTCTGCCGCCCGAAACCCTTGACCTCGGTCACCGTGACGCCGGTGACACCCACTTCAGCGAGTGACTCCCGGACCTCGTCCAGTTTGAATGGCTTGATGATCGCCGTGACCAGTTGCATTTATCTCTCCTCGTTTGTTTTCAGGCTCGTGGCCCGCTATTCGTTCATGCACGATTCGGGCCAACTTCAAAAACAAGGAAATCAATGACTTTCAAAGGGGTTTTCGCCCCGGAGCGGGGTTATGGGGACCTGGAGCATTGATCTTGGTGCACGGGCATGCACCAAGATTGTGCGCACACCCGGTTTTGGTGCGCGTGTCAGGCAGGGGGTGGGGCTAACAGTCGGACTTCTGGTCCGTGAAATTGACGGTGCTGGTCACCTGGACAGGTATCCGGCCGGGATTTGACTCCGCAGGCACATAATCCCACTCGGCCAGTTGCGCCAGCGCTGCCTTGTCAAAACCGCCCGGCGGTTCCGATTCCAGCACCTCGGCATTGTAGACATCGCCCCGGGAATCAATCACGTACCGAAGCACGACCCGACCACAGCCGCTGGGTATCCGCCGACCACTGACCTTGACGTACACCCCATCCTGCCGGGTGACCCAGTAGTCCTCACGCTGGGCTTCTTCGATGACCACGATGTCCGAAGTGAGCTCCGGCTCGCGCGGTGGCGTGGCACAGGACGCGGTGAGCGCGGCGGCCATTGAAATCAGCAGAAATTGGCGAAACATGACGCCTCCGTGAGCAGGTTTTGACAAGAGGTTGCCACAGACGCGCGCGCAGCGCACTCGCCCCTGCACCTTCAGGCCGGCGGTTGCCGGAACCGCTCCCAGACCGGGGACACACGCTCCGGCATTGGCGCGACGGCGCCAAGTTCCTTCCAGCCCTGGCCGGGTGCGTGGAAGTCCGAACCGCGCGAGCCCAGCAGGCCCATGTCGCGGCACAACTGGCCCAGGCTTCGGGTTTGCTGCTCGTTTTGCTGTCCGGAGACCACTTCCATGCCTTCGCCGCCGGCCTCGATGAAGTCGTTCAGCAGGCGCTTCAGCCGCGTGCGGGTCAGCTTGTAGGCCAGCGGATGTGCCAGCACGGCGATGCCGCCGGCGGCGCGGATCCAGTCCACCACCTGCGACATCGAAGCCCAGGATTCGCGCACGTCGCCGGCCTTGCCGTCGCCCAGGTATTTCTTGAAGGCCGTTTCCATCGAGTCCGTGATACCGGCATCGACCAGGTGGCGGGCGAAATGCGGGCGGCCGATGTTGCTGCCGGCGGCGTGGTGTGCGGCGCCTTCCAGGGCACCCTCAACGCCGAGCTTCGCCAGGTTGGCGCCGATCCGTTCGGCGCGCCGCTCGCGGGCAGCGGCCTGGTGACTGACGCCTTCCAGGATTGCCGGGCTGCCGGGGTCGATATCCAGCCCCAGGACGTGGATGCCGACCGACCCCCACGTGGTGGAGAACTCGATGCCGCGCACCAGTTGCAGTGAGCCGGGCGCCGCGGGCAGGCCGTCAAACGCATCGACGGTGTCGTGGTCGGTGATGGCCAGCGTGGTCACGCCGTTGTCCACCGCGCGCGCCATCAGTGCCGCCGGGCTCAGTGCGCCGTCGGAGCAGTGCGTATGGGAATGGAGGTCGATGTTTGAGCTTATCGACAGATCGCTTACAGAATATTCCGGACACATGGTTTACACATTAACGCATTTGGGGAGTACCCAGATGCCCTGGAAAGAGTGTAAGCCAATGGATGAACGACTGAAGTTTATTGCCCGCCTGCTGGAAGGTGAGAAAATGGCGCCGCTGTGCCGGGAGTTCGGTATCTCACGCGTCACGGGCTACAAGATCTTCAACCGCTACAAGGAAGTCGGGCTAGACGCCCTTCAGGACCGTAGCCGGGCACCGTATCGGCAGGCTAACCGATTGCCCTTCCAGGTCGAGCGCACGATTCTCGGCATCAAGAAGGAACACAGCTCATGGGGTGCGCCGAAGATCCGCGACAAGCTGGTACGCGAGTACCCGATGATTCAGCCACCGGCGATCAGCACCATTCACGCGGTGCTCGATCGCCACGGCCTGGTCAAGCGCCGCAAGCGGCGGCGCTACAAGGCCCAGGGAACCGCACTCAAGGGCACGCGCCGGCCCAACGGACTCTGGTGCGCCGACTACAAGGGTGAGTTCCTGCTCGGCAACAAGAAGTATTGCTACCCGCTGACCATCACGGACTACCGCTCCCGCTACCTGCTGGCCTGCGAGGGGCTGCAGTCCACCCAGGCCGACTTCGCCTTCAGCGTCTTCGAGCGTGCGTTTCAGGACTTTGGCCTGCCCGCTGCGATCCGCACAGACAACGGTCTTCCATTCGCGTCGGCCAACGCCCTGTTCGGCCTGAGCAAGTTATCCGTGTGGTGGCTGCGCCTGGGTATCGACATCCAGCGCATCAAGCCCGGCAACCCCCAACAGAACGGCCGTCACGAGCGCATGCACCTGACCCTGAAGACTGAGGCCACCAAGCCGCCATCGTTCAACTTCCTGCAGCAACAAGAGCGCTTCGATACGTTCATAGAGGTTTACAACAATGAACGCCCGCATCAAGGGCTAAAGGGCGCCTATCCCGGCGACCTGTATACACCTTCAAGCCGCGAATACCACCCTCCACCAGAGCCGGATTACCCATTCCACGACCGGGTCATCAGGGTGACGCGCTGTGGGCGCATCTGTATCGGCAAACGAAAGATCAACCTCAGTACCGTGTTTGCCGGCGAACTGGTGGGCATACGCGAAGTCGCCGACCAGGTCTGGCAGGTCAGCTTCATGGACTACGATCTGGGATACTTCGATAATGAAAGGGGCCGGGTAGAACCCGGCCCCAATCCGTTCGTGCCGGACAAAGTGTTAACCATGTGTCCGGAATAAGGTGTAAACCATGTGACCGGAATACACCGAATATTATTGGCGCGCCCGGCAGGATTCGAACCTGCGACCCCTGCCTTCGGAGGGCAGTACTCTATCCAGCTGAGCTACGGGCGCCGAAAATCGTGGGCGGCTAGTTTAATGCCCACACCCCGTGCTGTAAACGCATGCGCCCTACCTGATGGACGCGCGGGAGGCTATACTATGCGCCTTTTCGCGGGCCCGTGACGGTCCGGTACGGCCAGCAGAAATCGGAAATCAACATGGGCAACCACGAAGACAAGGTATTCCTGAAGCGGTTCAGCATCATCATCCTCATCCTGGTGGGGATTACGTTCGCGATTATTTTCATGGCCACGCGCCATGGGCCCGAGGTGGATCCGGCGGACAACCCCAGCCGCATGGCGCTGGCCGTTGAGCGAACCGCGCCCGTCGGTGCCGTGCGCACCGAGCTGCCCGAAGGCAGTGACGCCGTGGCCGCGGCGCCCGCGCCGGTTGACCCGGCGTCCATCGACGGCGAAGCCGTTTACGCCCAGGTGTGTGGTGTGTGCCACAACGCCGGCGTGGCTGGCGCGCCCATCCCGGGCAGCGACGACTGGGCCACCCGCGTTGAGCAGGGCCACGATACGCTGGTCGACCATGCCATCAACGGCCTGAACGCCATGCCGCCGAAGGGTGGCCGGCCGGACCTTTCCGACGCCGAGGTCATCGCCGCGGTGGAGCACATGCTGGCGCAGTAAGACTGCACCGGCGCCGACATCGTGGGACGGACCCCGCGGATACTGACCAGCCTGGCGGTCACGGCGCTCGTGGCCGGCTGCGCCGATCATGCCGGCGACATCCTGCAGGGCGGCCCGCTCTGCGAGGGCCCGTCCACACCCCTGGGCCAGGTCCAGGGCAGTGATTTCCAGAGCCCCCTCTCGGGCACCCAGGTGACCGTGCAGGGTGTCGTCACGCTGGCCCGGCACGACGGTGCCTACATCGAATCCACTTCCCCCGATACTGACCCGCAGACCGCCGAAGGCCTGTTCCTGGCCGCACCGGTGGCCGCACGGCTTGAGCCGGGCATGCGGGTTGCCGTCAACGGGACCGTGACCGAACTTGGCGAGCAGAAGGACACGCAGACCGCCCTGGCCGGCTTCGACAGCCTGTCGGTCTGCGCCGAGCATGAACCCCTGCCCCTGACACCCATGCGCCTGCCGATGCCCGCCGCCGAGCGCGAGCGGCTGGAGAACATGCGCGTCACTATCGACACCGCGACGGTGGCCACCGATGTCTACCGCCTGGACCGCGGCGAGATTCGCGTTGCCGCGGGCGGCATGCTGCCCAGCCCGACGGAAGTCGCCTGGCCCGGCACCGATGCCCGCCGCCAGCGCGCCCGCAACCGCGACGCCACCCTGTTCGCGCAACTGGCCGAAGGCGACCGGTCGGTTTTCCCCGGCGGCACCGAGGTCGTCTCCGACCTGGGCGTGCTGGGCCACGACGGCAAGGGGCCGCGGCTGTACCTGGAAGACCGCGCCAACCTGGCGAAGCCGTTGTCACCCACGCTGACACCGCCGGCGAGTGACGCCCTGCGCGTGCTGTCACTGAACCTTCAGAACTACTTCAACGGCGACGGCCGGGGCGGCGGCTTCCCCACCCCACGCGGCGCCGAAACGGCCAGGGCTTTCGAGCATCAGCGCGAGCGCCTGCGCGCCACCGTGAGCGAACTGCAGCCTGACATCATCGCGGTCATGGAGATCGAGAATGACGGTTTCGGCCAGCATTCCGCGGCCCGGGATTTCATTGCCGACCTGGAGAAGGCGACCGGGGCCGACTGGGATGTCGCCTCGCCGAACGGCGGCCCGGTGGGCACCGACGAGATCACCGTCGGCCTGTTCCATCGCACGGATCGGGTCACCGCCACGGTGCAGACGCTCGCGCTGAATGCGCCGCCCTTTGACCTGCTCAATCGTCAACCGCTGGCGCGCGCCTACCGGCCGGCCGGCGGCGGGCCGGCCTTCATCATCGTGGTCAACCACTTCAAATCCAAGGGCAGCTGCCCCGACCAGGGCCGCGACCGCGACCTGGGTGACGGCCAGGGCTGCTGGAATGCCGCGCGTACCGCGGCGGCCACATCACTGGCAGGCTGGGTCTTGCAACTGGCACAGCAGCAGGCCGATGGCCGCGCGCTGATCGTCGGCGACCTGAACGCCTATCGCCTTGAAGACCCGGTGCGTGAACTGGTGAAGGCCGGCTTCGAGGACCTGACCGGCGGTGGCGAGCTGGGACACGAGTACAGCTACGTGTTCTATGGCGAAGCCGGCACCCTGGACTACGCGCTGGCCACGCCGGAACTGCGGCGCTCGGTGATCCAGGCGCGCATCCTGCACATCAACGCCAGCTGGCCCCCGGGCATGGACCTGCCGCAGCCCTGGCTGCGCTCATCAGATCACGACCCGGTGATCGTCGACTTGCGGTTCCGCCAGTCGTCGACGGCGTACTGAATCCGCGGCATCACCTCGGCAAAGACCTGCTCACAGGCCCCCTTCATGTCCGGCCAGATGGCCCCCACCTGGCCCAGCGGATTGGCCCGCTTCAGGCGTCGTCCCACCCCGGTCAGCGTGCGCAGGAACTCCGGCTCATCGGCATAGGCGGCGAACAGGCCGCGCAGGTCGGCATAGCGCATGAAGCGCAGGGCCTTTTCCGGTGCAGGGCCGTCATTCGTGGCCAGGATGCGCCGCACGCGGCGGTCGAAATCGTCCAGCGGCTCGTCGCACCAGGCGGGCCACTGGCGCGCCAGCACGTGATCAAAGGCGATATCGGCAATGATGCCCGCGTAGCGCCGGTACGGCTTTGGAAATGTCTGCACCAGTTGCTTCACGGCCGGGTCGGCATCCGTCTCGCGGTCGATGAAGCGGTGCAGCCTGATGCCCTCCCGGACCCCGGGCGGGTACGCGCGCAAGGCCCGCAGACCGCGCACGAAATCGCCGAACAGCCCGCCCAGCATGAGCTGCTCATCGTCGCGAACAAGGTACAGGTGGGCGAGAAAATTCATCCCGGAACGTTAGCACAACCGCGCAATGCAACCATGACAAACCGGGGGCGGATGGTGAGTGTCACGGACGCTGCGCTATCATGCCCGCTGCACCCAAACGGTGACCCAACATGGCCAATGACAATTCACCCGACAACCCCGGAGATTTTCCCACCGAGCGCGCCGAACTGACGCTGACGGGGCCGGCGGGTGCCCTGGAATGCATCAGCGACGCGCCGGAGCCCGGTGACGAGCGCCCCGCGACGGTGGTGATCTGCCACCCGCACCCCCTGCACGGCGGCACGATGCATAACAAGGTGGTGACCATCATCGAGCGCTCGATGCGCGAGCTCGGGCTGCGCACGGTGCGGTTCAATTTCCGTGGCGTTGGCGAGAGCGAAGGTGAGTACGACGACGGCTATGGCGAAACCGATGACCTGTTCGCGGTCTGCGAATGGGTGCGCCGCACCCGCCCCGACGATGCCCTGTGGCTGGCCGGTTTCAGCTTCGGCACCTGGGTCTGCCTGCGCGCTGCACAGAACCTGGATATCGGCCAGCTGGTGTCCATCGCGCCGGCCGTGACCCGTTTTGATTTCACCCAGCTGGCGCGACCGGAATGCCCCTGGCTGGTGGTGCAGGGTGACGAGGACGAGGTGGTCGATTTCGAGGCCGTCCGCGCCTGGGTGGAGACTGTCGAGCCGCCGCCCGAATTCATCGTCATGGAACATGCCGGTCACTTCTTTCATCGCCGCCTGATGGACCTGCGCGGCCTGCTCAAGAACGGCGTGACCGTGAACCTGCCCTCGGCCGGATGACCACACCCGCCGAGCGCTACCAGCAGCGCCTGGACAGCGGCCGGTTCGCTCCCGACCCGGAACAGGCGCGCGTCGTCGATGCGCTGGACGCCCTGCACGCGGCGCTGGTTGCTGCTCCCGCTGGCGGCCTGGGCCAGCTGGTCAGGCGCCTGGCCGGTAAGCCGGCGCCCGCGCCACGCGGCCTGTACCTGTGGGGCGGCGTCGGTCGCGGGAAAACGTGGCTGATGGACCTGTTCTTCGAGACCCTGCCATTCGAGGACAAGCAGCGTTTTCACTTTCACCGCTTCATGGCCCGCGTGCACGACGCGCTGCGGGAACGCAGCCATGAAAGCGATCCGATACCGGGCATCGCCCGCGAGTGGGCGCGCGACTGCCGCGTATTGTGTTTCGACGAGTTTTTCGTGTCCGATATCGCCGACGCGATGTTGCTGGCCGGCCTGTTGCGCGGCCTGTTCGACGCCGGTGTGACCCTGGTCGCGACCTCCAACGTGGAGCCGGCCAACCTCTACCGCGACGGCCTGCAGCGCGCCCGGTTCCTGCCGGCCATCGACCTGCTGGAAACACATACGAACGTCATGCACGTGGGTGGCGACACCGATCACCGGCTGCGCCTGCTGGAGCGCTCGGAAACCTGGCACACGCCGGCCGGTGAGTACGCCGAGACGGGCCTGGCGAGCAGTTTCAGCGAAATGGCCAGCGACTGTGAACTGCAGCCCACGCTGAACATCAATGGCCGCGAGTTCCAGGCCCTGCGGCGCGGTGACGGCGTCATCTGGTTTGAGTTCGACGAGCTGTGCGAACAGCCGCGTGGCAGCCGGGACTACATCGAGATCGCCCGTGCGTTCAACACGGTAATGGTCTCAAACATCCCGGTGCTGGATGACACCAGCAACAACGCGGCGCGGCGCTTCATTCACCTGGTGGACGAATTCTATGACCGCAACGTCAAGCTGCTGGCCTCGGCCGCGGCGCCGATTGACGGGCTCTACAATGGCCAGCGGCTGGCCTTCGAGTTCGACCGCACACGCAGCCGCCTGACCGAAATGCAGAGCCGGGACTACCTGGCGCGCGCGCACCTGGCATAACGAAGACGTTACGAATCGCGGACGGGAGATAAAAGAAAGGACCGGCAAGGGGTCAACCGGTCCTTTCGTGAGATCCGGTGCAAGGGGAACACCGGCCTCGAGCCGGATACGACGCAAGGGGGGCGCCGAATCCGAACAAACTGTTCATGGAAACACTCGAGCGGTCGCAACCCCGTATTAAGTTCCCGTGGGACGCCGTTATTTAATTTTACCTCATAACTTTTATTTTTGTAGTCAAATTAACGCATTTAGGGCTCCCTACCGGACGGTCCATCGCAACCGCGCTTGAGCGCCTCGACCGAAAAGGTCGCGACCTCCATGTCCCCCTGGCGCACCGGCTGCCCTTCCGCCGGCCCGAACGCGGCGCCGTAGATGACCTCGTAGCTGGCCGGAAAACGCCCATCCCGGCCGAAACGGCGGTAGGCGTCAGTTACACGCCGAAGCTTGCCAGGAGCCGTCAGGCCGCCGGCCCGGTCGCGGGCGGCGTTGACGGCGCCTGTGCCCTTCAGGTCGCGCATCACGCCAATCGGGTCACCGTACTCCAGCATGAGCGTCTCGGCATCCATAACCGGATCGCGGAAGCCGGCGGAGACCAGCGCGTCACCCACGTCGTGCATGTCGGCGAATCGATGAACGTGACGGCCTTCATCAACCTCGGCCCAGGCCTGCCGAAGCTCCATCAGCGTGTCCGGCCCCAGCGAGCTGAACAGGAACAGGCCGCCCGGGCGCAGCACCCGGCGGACCTCGGCAAACAGCCCAACCTCGTGATTGCTCCACTGCACCGCCAGCGACGAGAACACCAGGTCGACACTGCGGCTGGCCACCGGCAGGGCCTGCATGTCGGCACACACGGGCGCGGGCCGGTTGTTGCCCTGGGGGCGGCGGTGCAGCTGGGCCAGCATGCCCGGGGCCCAGTCCAGCGCCAGGACCATGGCCTGCGGATGGCGTCGCGCCAGGATGTGGGCGCCAGCACCCGTTCCACAGCCCAGGTCAATGACCCGCTCGGGGGAGACCTGGAAATAGTCCAGCCGCTCGAACAGCCGCGACTCGACCTCCTGCTGCAGGGCCGCGTGGGCATCGTAATGTGGCGCCGCCCGGTCAAACGCGCGTCGCGCCGCGGCCTTGTCGATGTCGGTCAGGGTCATGGGGTCGTTCACTCCAGTTCTTGTGGCCGTCCTTCGGCCAGGAACACATCCAGTAACGCATGAACCGCGGCGGCGTGGCGCACGAAGGGCGCGTGCCCGGCGTCTTCCACCGGCCGGTAACGGCCGTTGGGCATGAGCGCTGCGGCGGCCTGGCTTGCGGCCGCCGGCGAGACACGATCCGCGGTACCGCCGATCCACAGGGCCGGCATCCGCAGCGAGGGTAGTCTATCGCGGAGGTCGGCCGTCTCGAGAATATCGAGCCCGGCAACCAGGGCCGCGTGGCCTGGTTCCGGCGCACCATCCAGCATCCGGCGCAGGTCGCGCAGTGTCGCCGCGGGGTCCGCGGCGCCCATGGCCTGCAGGCCGATAAAGCGTTCGAGAATGCGGCCGCCATCATCCACACAGGCCTGCCGGAACGCGTCGAACGCGCGAGAGGGCATGGCGTGGGGCCAGTCTGGCGCAACCACAAAACGCGGGTTGGTGCCGATCAGCGCCAGCCGTCGGACCTGCCCAGGCGCCCGCGCGGCCGCGGCCAGCGCGACCTGGCCACCCAGCGACCAGCCCAGCCAGTCCGCCACCGGCGTAGCATTCAACACCTCGTCGGCGAACCCCCCCAGCGTCCACGGCGCGTTGCGGCCGTCGGCCCCGTGCCCGGGCAGGTCGACCAGGTGTAGCGTGTGGCGCTCGGACAGTTCATCCGCCAGCGCCGCCCAGGCGCCCGCGTGCATGCCCCAGCCGTGGATCATCACCAGGTCCGGACCCGTGCCGCGCACCCGGATCATGGCCGATTCGCCGTATTCGCACGGAACAGCAGGTTATTGAATGACAGCATGAAGAGCCAAAAGATGTCAGCTTTTGTCCAGGTATTGCGATGGTTGACCACGGCAGGTTGCATGAAAATGTTCTTACTGGGGAAGGGGGGTATCAGCGTGGGCGAGCAGTATCTGGACCCATCACCGGGCTGTCAACCGCGGGCCGCGCGCTGGCGTCGGGCCGGCGCTATCCTGCTCGATGCCCTGCTGCCGGCCCATTGCGTGCTCTGCGGCGACCGCGCCCACCCGGGGCCCGGTGACCACACCCTGTGCCGGCCATGCCTGCATGGCCTGCCCGGCAACCCGGGCGCCTGCCTCGGCTGCGGCCTGCCACACGATGGCGACAGCAGGTGCTGCCGCGACTGCCGGCTGCGGCCCCCGCCATGGGACCACGTGATGGCGCCGCTACGCTACGACTTTCCGGTCGACCGGCTGGTGCGCCAGCTGAAGTTCGCCCGCGACCTGGTGTCGGGCCGGGCGCTGGCGGCGGCGATGGCGTTCGCCGGCCCGCCGCCGGCCACCGGGCGGCCACTGTTGGTGCCGGTGCCCATGCATGGCTTCCGCCGCTGGCGCCGCGGCTACAACCAGGCCGCGGAACTGTCACTTCACCTGGCCCGCGCCACCGGCTGGCCGCTACGCACCGGGTCGTTGATCCGCACACGCCACACGCGCGCGCAGTCCGGCCTGGGCAAACGCGCACGCCGTCACAACCTGGACGGCGCCTTTGACTGGCGCGGCCCAATGCCCACACGGGCCACGGTGGTGCTGGTGGATGACGTCATGACCACGGGCTCGACACTGGACGCCTGCGCCCGCACCGCCTACAGGGGCGGGGCACAATCAGTCATGCTCTGGGTAGCCGCCCGGGCACTGGGCAACGCGAGCGCCACGGGGGCAACGGACAGCGTGGACGTTCAGTCCGCCAGAAGCGCCCAGCGCTCGTGATCGCGCCACTTGCCGTTGATATGCAGGAACCGCGGCGAGTAGCCCTCGCACTCGAATCCGACGCTCTCGACCAGTCGCACCGAGGCCTCGTTACCGGGCTGGATGTTCGCCTCCAGCCGGTGCAGGCCCAGCTCGCCGAAGGCGCGCTCGATCACCAGCCTCAGCCCCTCTTTCATGTAGCCCATGCCCGCGGTGGCCGCGGCCGCGTAGTAGCTGACATAAGCGCTGCACAGGGCTTCATAGGTGATGACGTTCAGGTTGATGACCCCGCACAGGGCGCCGTCGGCGCGCCGGCGCACCAGGAAGCCGGCCTCGTTGTCGCGCTTCAGCCGTTCCAGGTAGCGCCGCCAGGCATCCGGCGTGCGCGGCGCCGTGACCCACGGATGATGCAGGTGCCGGCTGGCATCCATGACCTCGATAAATTCGCGCGCGTCTTCCATTCGCGGCACCACCAGGCGCACCCGCAACTGCTGACGCTCCGATCGCGTGATGGCCGCGCTCATGGCAGCGTGTAATGCAGCACCAGGCCGGCATAGATGACCAGCCCGACGCGGTTGTTATCGAGGAAGGCGCGGAAGCAGGCCTGCCGTTCACGGTCGCGGATCCACCACAGCTGGCGGGCGAACATGGCCGCCACCACACCGATGCCGGCGAACCACGGCCAGGACAGCGTGTAGGCCACTCCGAGCACAACCAGCATGGCGATCATCAGCGCCATGAGCACCCCGATCACCAGGCGGTCGGCGCGCCCGAACAGGATCGCGGTGGATTTCACGCCGATGGCCAGGTCGTCATCGCGATCGACCATCGCGTACTCGGTGTCATAGATGACCGCCCACACGGTATTGATGGTCAGCAGCCACCACGCGACGGCCGGCAACGTCTGGGTTTCGGCCGTGAACGCCATCGGGATCCCCCAGCCGAAGGCGACACCCAGCACCACCTGCGGCAGGTGCGTGAAACGCTTGAACAACGGGTAGGTCAACGCCAGCGCCGCGCCGGCGAAGGCCAGCAGCACGGTCATGCGGTTGGTGAACAGCACCAGCACGAATGCCAGCGCCATCAGCACGGCCAGCAGGACCACGGCGTCACGCACCCGCAACTCCCCGGCGGCCAGGGGTCGGTTGCGGGTGCGCTCGACATGCGGGTCGAAATCACGGTCGGCCAGGTCATTGGCGACACAGCCGGCGGCCCGCATCAGCACCACGCCGGCCGTGAAGATGGCGATGTTGGCCCAAGACGGATCGCCGGCGCCGGCCAGCCACAGCGCCCACCAGGTGGGCCACAGCAACAGCAGGATGCCGATGGGCCGGTCAAAGCGCATGAGCCGCCAACAGGCGTTCCAGCGCGATGCGGCGGCTTGTTCGCGCACGTCACTCATGCGCGCATTCTAACGCCGTCGCGTCAAAAACCTTACAATCCGGCGCTTTCAAGCGCCTGACCCAGCGCCCCGACGCGCCCCGGAAACAAAATGGAACTGATCGACATCGGCTGCAACCTGACCCACGACTCCTTCGACGCCGACCGCAACGCCGTAATCGAGGCCGCGCGCGACGCCGGCGTGGTGCAAATGGTGCTCACCGGAGCCAGCCTGGACGGCAGCAAAAAGGCCCTGGCGCTTGCCCGTGCGCGACCCGGCGAGCACTTCGCCACCGCCGGCATGCACCCGCACCACGCCTCGGACTGGACCACTGATGTCGCCACCCGCATGGCCGAACTGGCCACCGCGCCCGAGGTCGTGGCCGTGGGCGAAGCCGGCCTGGATTACTTCCGCAACTTCTCCCCGCGGGAAGACCAGCTACGCGCCTTCGAGGCCCAGCTGGCCCTGGGCGCCGAGACTGGCAAGCCGCTGTTCCTGCACCTGCGCGACGCGCACGAGGATTTCCACGCGGTGCTCAGCGAATGGCGCGACCGCCTCTCCGACGTTGTCGTGCACTGCTTCACCGGCTCGCGCAAGGAACTGCACGCCTACCTCGCACTGGACTGCCACATCGGCATCACCGGCTGGATCTGCGACGAGCGCCGCGGCACGCATATGAAGGCCTATCTTCACGAGATCCCCGCCGACCGGCTGATGATCGAGACCGACGCGCCCTACCTGAAGCCGCGCAACCTGCGGCCGAAGATCAAGTCGCATCGCAATGAGCCGAAGGTGCTGCCCTGGATCCTGGGGACGCTGGCGGCCGTTCGTGGGGAGCACCCGGCGGACCTTGCGGCAACAACCACCGCCAATGCTCGGCGATTCTTCCGCTTGCCGGTGGCTGGGTCGTTTGGTTGAGCGGTTGGGTTTACCGCAGATTTCGCGAATTACGCAAAGGGCGCGAAAGTTTTTTGGGGTGGCGGGCTGGGGCCTCGCCGCGACAAGCCGGCGGGTGTGCGCCGCTGGGACCCTGCCCGCGGATGAGCGCCCCGACGCGGACTGATAACGCGCTGCCGGCGGCGTATCGGGTGGGGTCGTGCGGGGCATTCGAGCCCGCGGCACACCCACTAAATTTTGCGCCCTTTGCGCAATCCGCGTAATTTGCGGTAAAAACCCTACGCGGAACCCCCTTCCACCATGAAACTAAACCACGTTCAGGTCCTCACCACGGACCTCGAAGCCACCGAACACTTCTGGACAAAGATCATCGGCCTCGACACCGGCTATCGGCCGCCGTTCGACTTCCCGGGCGCGTGGTACTACGCCGACGGCATGCCAGCGATCCACATCGTGGTTCGAGACGAGGTGGGCCAGGCGGGTGCCTTTGACCATGTCGCGCTGGAGTTCAGTGCCGCCGAATTCGACGCCGTCAAGGACAGGCTGGACGATGCCGGCATGACCTATCACAGCACCGTGGTGCCCGACCGTGGCGACCGGCAGCTTTTCGTGATCGGCCCGGATGGCGTCCGGGTCGAATTGCAGTGCCCCAACCGGGACTGAGCGACCGCCCTAGCGAACCTCGATGGTGATCACGTCCGAGGCCACCGGCGGGCTGGCCGGAATGTGCGCGTGATCGCCGACGATCAACTGCAGCGTATGCGTGCCCGGTGACAGCTCCAGCACGGTCTCGGTCTGGCCACCGCCGAAGTGCTTCACCTGGTCCGTGGCCGGCAGCGGCACGCCAGGCGGCGGCAGGTCCGGCCCGTCGATGAGCAGGTGATGGTGGCCGGTGTTGTCGGCCATGGTGCCAGCCGGCGCCACGCCCATGCCCTTCAGCCCGAACTTCACCGTCACCGGCCCCTCGATGACATCACCGTCGGCAGGGGTGATGAAGTAAACCCTGGCCTCGCCGGCCAGTGCGGCAGGCGCGGACAGGACCAGCATCGTCAGAAACAGCAGTGCTCTCATGCAACTCTCCAGGACTAGGGGCGATGCGTCAGAAGGTACAACAACCGCATGCCCAAACCCAAACTTTTGCAACCCTGTAAGGTATTCCAGGTGAGCAACGCGCAAAGAGGGTTTCGGCATCATCGATGTTCCTGAATGACGACACCGACACCGCCAAACTGGGCGACCGCCTGATCGCGGCCGTGATCGCCGCGTTCCTGGGCTTCTGGATCGGCGGCTTCTTCGGCATGCTTTCGATGAAAATCACCGGCTCCAACTACGGCCTGGCCTGGCTCTCGGCCGCCGGTTTCGGGCTATACGGATTCCTCGCGCCCTCCCGCTCGACCGAACTCTGGTCACGCTTCTGGACCGAAGTCCTGAGCTACTTCAGTCACCGCCGCTAGAAAGAATCCCTGAATCTGTCATCGTGTTCAGCCGGAGTTCAGGCCCGGCCCCTTAACGTTCCGCCATCACCGGCACAGGGACTGTGGGGCGCAACACATGGTTTTCTCATCAATCACCTTTCTGTTCGTCTTCCTGCCGCTGTTCCTGGTCTGCTATGTCATCCTGCCGTGGCGTAACCTTGTCGCGCTGAGCTTCAGCCTGCTGTTCTTCGCCTGGGGCGAGGGTACTTACCTGCTGCTGTTGCTGGCGACGATCACGCTGAACCACCAGGTCGGCCGTTGGGTGCGCGACCCACGATGGGGCCGCCTGGCGCTGGCGACCGGAGTGGCGGTCAACCTGGCGATCCTGGCCTGGTACAAGTACCTGGTGTTCATCATGGTGGACGTCCTGCGACTGCCACCGCTGGCAGAGCCGCCGCACCTGCCGATCGGCCTTTCGTTCTTCATCTTCCAGTCGATCTCCTACCTGGTGGACGTGCGCAGGGGCACGGCGCCCCGGGCGCGATCATGGTTTGACCTGGCGCTGTATATCTCGATGTTTCCACAGCTCATCGCCGGGCCGATCGTGCGTTACCAGTCGGTGGCCGAAGCGATTCGCCGGCGCGTGGTCAGCGCCGGGGATGTGTACCGCGGCTGCGTCCTGTTCGCGACCGGGCTGGCCGCCAAGGTGCTGGTGGCCAACAACGTCGCGGTCACGGCAGACGCCGTGTTTGCTCTTGAACCCGAACAGCTGTCCAGCGCCGCTGCGTGGACCGGCGCACTAGCCTACAGCCTGCAGATCTACTTCGACTTTGCCGGCTACTCGCTGATGGCCATCGGTATCGGCCGCTTCATGGGCTTCCGGTTTCCGCGCAATTTCAACCACCCCTATGCGGCCCACAGCGTGACCGACTTCTGGCGCCGCTGGCATATCTCGCTATCGACGTGGTTCCGCGACTACGTTTACATCCCGCTGGGCGGCAACCGCAAGGGGCCGGCGCGGACCTACGCCAACCTGTTCGTGGTGTTCGTGCTCTGCGGGCTGTGGCATGGCGCGGCCTGGGTGTTCCTGGCCTGGGGGCTGTATCACGGCGGCTTGCTGGTGGCCGAGCGCGCTGGCCTGGAGCGGCTACTGCTGCGGCTTTGGGCGCCGCTTCGCCATGCGTACACACTGCTGGCCGTGCTGGTCGGCTGGGTGCTGTTCAGGGCCGAGGACATCCACCAGGCCGGCCGCTTCCTGGCGACCCTGTTCGTGCCCGCAAACCCTTCCAGGCCTGAATCTCTGGCCGCGCTGGTCAGCCATGAAAGCGCGTTCTTCATGCTGGTCGGCGTGGCCTGCTCGGTTCCGTTCTGGCGGGTGTTGCCGTTCTCCGCGGGGGCCGGCAATTCCGCGCTGGCCAGGCCTGCCGCCCTGGCCGCCAGCCTGGCGGCGCTGCTGGTCTGCAGCGTCTATGTCATGTCCGGCGGCTACAACCCGTTCATCTATTTCAGGTTCTGAGCCATGGCCCTGTTCATGACGAATCCCAGGTGCACGTTCCGCCCGGCGGCCATGGCGGGACTGCTGGCCCTCGCCGCGATACTGGCCATTCCGCTCGTGGTCAGCGCCTTCACCGACCACGCCGGGCGGTCGCTGGCGGAGCAGCGTACGCTCGCACCCCTGCCCATGCTGCAGACGGGGCCTGGCCTGGCCGGGTACTTCGATGCCTGGGAGACGTTCATTGACGACCATATCGGCCTGGCCGGCCCGCTCAACGTGCTGTATCGGAAGGGCCTGTTCTACGTTTTCAGGGATAGCCCGGTGGCCAACGTGGACCGGGGTGACGACGGGTTCATTTTCCTGAACTCGCATTTTCGTGATCGGCCCCATGGCCGTTATGACTATGTCTGCCGGCCCAACACGGTCATCGCCCGGAACACTGCCGGGGTGCTCAAGCGGATCGAGCAGGCGTCGCGGCAGGCCGGCATTGAGCTGACCGTCGCCACCATGCCGTCCAAGGTCCTGCTGTATCCCGACCGGATCCCGGCATCGGTACCGGCGGACATCCGCCAGGCCTGTGCGCAGCTGGCCGCGGAGGATTCGTTGCCGGAAATGACGATGGCCCAACTGGACACGCCCGGCCTTCGCTATGTCTTCCCGCTGCAGCCGATCATGGAACGCCGGGATGAACCCGATTTCTACCCGCCCGGCAACTTCCACGCCAACAGCCAGAGCAGCCACGTGTTCGCCCGCGCGGTGCTGGAGGCGATGGATATCCCACCCGGACAGGCTTTTGACTCGGGCGCGCAGCCAGAGACCATCAGCCACGATATGCATTTCCTGGGATTCGACCGCCAGGTCACGGTCTGGCGTTACCCGTATGCCGCGTTCGACGTGACAGAACAACTACGGCAACCGGCATGGGTCGGAGAGCTGTTTCCCAACGTTGACCAGTACAGGATGTACGAGACGGCGCGGCCGGCCAGTGAGCGAGTTGCCCTGGTGCTGAGCAATTCCTTTGGAGACTACATGTCGCGGGACCTGGCGCCCGGCTTCCGGCGCCTCTACCAGGTCAACATGAACCACATGCAACCGGACGAGATCACCGCCGGTGTGAAGCAGATGATCGACCGCCTGCAACCCAACGACCTGGTCCTGCTCGCCCACGACGGCGGCCTTCCCGTCATCAAACTCAATCGCATCGCCCCCGCCCTATCCAACCCACCGCCCCACTAACCAAACCAACATCACAGCCCCTTACAACCCAGCCCCCATACCTTTCGCGCCTTTTGCGGAATTCGCGAAATCTGCGGTAAAAAAGCCCTCACCCCACGACCTGCTCCCTCACCCAGCGCTCCACCTCCTCCCGCAGCACATCCAGCGGCACCGACCCCAGCGACAACACGAAATCGTGGAACGCCCGCAGGTCGAAGTCCTCACCCAGCTCGGCCTCGGCGGCGCGGCGCAGTTGCCACAGCGTGTATTCACCCAGCTTGTAGCTGAGCGCCTGGGCCGGCCAGGAGATGTAGCGGTCGACCTCGGTGGTGACCTCGTGCAGGGATAACGCCGTGTTGTCGGCCAGGTAGTCCAGGGCCTGCTGGCGGGTCCAGCCGAAGGCGTGGACGCCGGTGTCGATGACCAGGCGGCAGGCGCGCCACATTTCGTAGGTGAGCCGGCCGAAGTGCTCGTAGGGGGTCTCGTAGATGTCCATTTCCACGCCCAGCTTCTCGGCGTACAGGGCCCATCCTTCGCCGTAGGCGCTGATGTAGTCGTTGCGGCGGAACGGCGGTTGCTCGGCCTGCTCCAACGCCAGCGCGTTCTGCAGGTGGTGGCCGGGCGCGGCCTCGTGCAGGGTCAGCGCCGGCAGGGTGTAGAGCGTGCGGCTCTCGAGCTTGTGGGTGTTGACCCAGTAGTAGCCGCCGCGACGGGCGTCGGCGGGTGCGCCCACGTAACGACCGGCGGTGAAGAACGGCGCGATGTCGTCCGGCACGGGCGCCACGCCGTAGGGCTGGCGTGGCAGATGGCTGAACAGCTGTGGCAGTCGGCCGTCGACCTTCTTGGCGATGTAGCTGGCCTCGGCCAGCAGCTCGCGTGGGGTTTCAGCGTAGAACTGCGGGTCGGTGCGGAGGAAATCCAGGAACTCGGCAAACGTGCCCTGGAACTCGAGTTGGGCGATGATTGCGTCCATTTCGGCACGGATACGCGCCACTTCTGATAGGCCGATGTCGTGAATCTGCTTCGGCGTCCAGTCCAGGGTGACGTACTGGCGGATCTGCGCCTGGTAGAACGCATCACCATCGGGCAGTTCCGTGGCGCCCAGGGTGTCGCGCGCGCCGGGGATGTACTCGTCGTTGAAGAAGGCCAGCAGCTTGCGGTAGGCCGGGATCACGCCGCTGTCGATGGCGGCCTGCGCCTGCGCGCGCAGCCGGGCCTTTTCCTCGTCGTCCATGGTGGCCGGCATGCGCTCGAACGGTGCGTAGAAACCGCTGTCCTCGTGGCCGTCGACAATCTGCGCGCGGATCGGCTCGTCGCGGCCGTCGAGCACGGCGCGCGGTTGGGTCATGCCGATGCGCAG
Source organism: Marinihelvus fidelis (assembly GCF_008725655.1). Classification (NCBI taxonomy): domain Bacteria; kingdom Pseudomonadati; phylum Pseudomonadota; class Gammaproteobacteria; order Chromatiales; family Wenzhouxiangellaceae; genus Marinihelvus; species Marinihelvus fidelis. The sequence goes on from NZ_VYXP01000005.1 coordinate 145,793, forward strand.
TCCTTCGCGCATCAGCGCAATGTACTGGTCCATGACCGTGGGCAGCTGCTCGAGCCGGGCGATGTAGCCCTGATAGTCATCGGCGTCGGCGAAGTTGGACGGGTCGGCCATGCGTGACCAGCCCACCCAGAACGCCCAGTCGCTGTTGAACGGCACCAGGTAGGCACGGGTCTCGTAGTCGTCGATAAAGCCGTTCACCTGGCGCTCGAAGATGCGGTAGTTGATGCACTCCTCGCGCTCCAGCCGCTCGCAGCTGATGCCATCCAGGTCGTTGCGCACGCCTTTCCAGAAATCGTAGCGGCGGCGCTGGTCGGCCTCGGCGACGCTGACCAGGCGGTCGTTGACGCGATCCGGGTCCTCGTCCATGCCGGGGAACTCGTTGATGCGGAAGGCCCACTCGCGCTCGTACAGGGCCTTGAACGCGGCGCTGTCTTCGGCAGCGTTAGCGGCCGGGGCGGCGACCAGGGTGCAGAGGCTGGCGACAAGGGCGGGGGCAATGGCGCGCAGGTCCAGTGCGCGGCGGATACGTGGAGTGCGTGTTGGTTTCATGGCGATATTCTCTCAGGAACGCGCGGGTGCTTGCATGGGCTCAGGTCACCAGGAAGCCACGCCAGTAGGGGTCATCGAAGGGGTCGACGGTGATTCGGTTGCGGCCGAAGACGCGCGCCCAGCCCTCGATGGACGGGACAATGGCCGGGCGGTCACCGACGGTCACGGCTGCCTCCACGCGGCCGGTGAACTGGCTGCCGATGCAGCTTTCGTGCACGAACGCGTCGCCCACCGCCAGTTCACCGCGGGCGGCCAGCTGCGCCATCCGCGCCGAGGTGCCGGTCCCGCACGGTGAGCGATCGATACCCGCGTCACCGTAGAACACGGCATTGCGTGCATGGGCATCCGCCTGGGTGGGCGCGCCGGTCCAGAGCAGGTGGCTGAGTCCCGTGATTGCGGGGTTAACCGGGTGTTCGAAGGTGTAGCGCTCGTTCAGCCGTCGGCGGAGCCGGGGACTGATGGCCAGGATGTCCTGCGCGGTGATGGCGTCCAGGCCGCCGTAATGCGACTGGGGCTCGACGATGGCGTAGAAATTGCCGCCGTAGGCCACGTCGACACGCAGCTCGCCGCCCAGTTCCGGGCAGTCGACCGCCAGGCCGGCGGCGTACAGAAACGACGGCACATTGGTCAGGCGCACGGACTTCACCTTGCCGTCCTGCTGCTGATAACGCGCCAGTACACGGCCGGCGGGTGTATCCAGGGCCAGCTCGCCCGGCGTGCGCGGCGTCACCAGGCCATTCTCAATGGCGATGGTGACCGTGCCGATCGTGCCGTGGCCACACATCGGCAGGCAGCCCGAGGTCTCGATAAACAGCACGCCGATATCGCAGTCGTCCCGGGTAGGCGGGTACAGCAGGCTGCCGGACATGACCGCGTGACCGCGCGGTTCGAACATCAACGCGGTGCGGATCCAGTCGTATTCATCCAGGAAATGCCGCCGCCGCTCGGCCATGCTGTCGCCGCGCAGGGGCGGCTTCTCGCCGGTCACCAGCCGCACCGGGTTGCCACAGGTGTGCGCGTCGATGCAGTCGAAGACCCAGGCGCGGTCGGGCTTGGGCGGCGCGCTCATCGGCGGAAGCGGTCGAAGCGATAGGGCGCAAGGTCCATGCCCGTGTCCCGGCCGGCCACCAGGTCGGCGACGATGCGCGCCGTGGTCGGGCCCTGGGTCAGGCCGTAGTGGCCGTGGCCAAAGGCGTAGATGACGCCGGGGTGCGCCGGGGACGGAGAAATCACCGGCACCGAATCGGCCATCATCGGCCGCTGGCCCATCCACTCACTGCTGCGCCCGGTCTGCAGGTCCGGCAGGTAGCGCCGTGCCGACTCCACCAGCACCCGGGCGCGGCGGTAGTCGGGCGCCGCGTCCAGGCGCGCGAACTCGGCCGTCCCGGCCAGGCGCAGGCCGTCGGCCAGGGGCGTCATGACGAAGGCGCGGTTGCCGGACATGACCGGCCCGACCAGGTCCAGGCCCGGTTCGCCGATCATCGTGTGGTAGCCGCGCTTGGGGCCCATCGGCACCGGGTAATCCAGTTGTTCCGCCAGCCGGTTTGACCATGGTCCGGCGGCGATCACCAGCCGGTCAGCATTGAGGGTTTCGCCACTGGCCAGCCGGGCGCTGACCTGGCCTTCGCCGGCGGACACCTGCTCCACGGCATCCTTGACCAGGCGTGCGCCAGCCTCGACCGCCGCGCTTGCGAAACCGGCCGTCATCCTTGCCGGGTCCAGCGTGTGCTTCCAGCTGGGCACGAACAGCGCCACGCCGTCATGGCGGATGGCAGGGCGGCGCTGCTTCAGCCCCGCTACGTCCAGTCGCTCATAACCAAAACCGTAGCGTGCACCCAGTTCATAGCGCCAGCGATCCGCCTCGAAGCCGGCCTCGGTGTCGTACAGCACCACCAGGCCTTCATCGCGAAGGATGTCCAGCTGGCCGGAACGCCGTAACAGGTGTTCGTAGTCGTCGTGCACGCGGGTCATCAACGCGGCCTGCGCGGCCGCGCCGCATTCCACCGCCGCGGCGGTGCCCTGGCGCCAGAATGACCACAGCCATTTCGTCGTCCACGGCAGGTCGCCCCAGCGGATCGTCATCGGGCCTTCGCGCGTCAGCAGCCAGCGCGGGATGTTCTTCCAGACGCCGGGATAGGAATAGGGGCCCACCTGCGACGGTGAGATACAGGCTGCATTGCCGTAACTCGTCCCCATGCCGGGGTCGAGCCGGTCAACCAGGGTGACGCGATGGCCTTCATCGACGAGTTGCAGGGCACAGCTGGCGCCCACGGCGCCGGCGCCAATAACGATGCAATGGAGTGGAGAGGCGTCCATGTTCAATCCGGCAGGGCCAGGTTGCTGACCAGTTGTTCGAGTTCCGACATGATCCCATTCAGCGCCCGGACCGCGCCAGCCCCGTCGCCATCACCCACGGCGCGGGCCAGCGCCTCGTGCGAGACGGCGGCCGCGCCCAGGTCCAGGTGGCCGCGATGCAGGTACCACAGCCGCCGGCAATGGGCATGCAGGGGCGAAAGGGACTGGACCAGCCAGGCGTTGCGGCAGGCCCGGGCCAGTACCTCGTTCAGCCGCCGGTCGAGGCGGAAGAAGGTTTCCAGGTCGCCGGCATTCGCGTCCAGGTGGGAGGCCACCGCGTGCAGTGCCCGGCGCTGGTCGGGGGTGGCACGCTCGGCGGCCTTCACGACCATCAGCCGTTCCAGCACGCGGCGCACTTCGAGCACGCGCACCAGGTCACCACGGTCTACCGGCGTGACCTCCAGGCCCTTGCGCGGGATGATGCGCAGCAGGCCTTCACTGGCAAGCTTCTGCACCGCTTCGCGCACCGGCGTGCGGCCCATGCCCAGCCGCTCGGCCAGCACCTGCTCGCGCAGCGACTCGCCCGGCGGCAGGGCCAGGGTCACCAGCATCTCTTCAAGCCGGTCGTAGGCCTGCTCGGCCAGGCTGGGGTCGCGACGCGCGGTCATGGCGGTTACAGCGCCGGTCGCGTGGCCAGGGCCTGTTCGACGATGGCGTCGATCCCGGCCGCGCTCCCGGCAGGCAGGGCCAGCCTGGGTGCACGAACCCGGGCGGAGCCCACGCCAATACATTCTTCCACGTACTTGATCTGCTGCACGAAACGCGCGCCGACATCCAGGTGCAGCAACGGCAGGAACCACTCGTAGATGGCCCGGGCCTTGCCCCATTCACCGGCCTGGCAGAGTGCCCAGATCGCCACGGTTTCGCGCGGGAAGGCGACCACCAGGCCCGCGACCCAGCCCACCGCGCCCATGGCGAAGGATTCGAATGCCAGGTCATCAACGCCGCAAAACAGCGCGTAGCGGTCACCCACCTCGCGACGGATGTCCGCCAGCCGGCGGGTGTCCGCGGAAGACTCCTTGATGGCCTTGACGTTGTCGAGGTCCGCGAGCGCGGCGAAGTCTTCGGGCAGCAGGTCGATGCCGTAAGCCAGCGGGTTGTTGTAGAGCATGATGGGCGCGTCGGTGGCCGTGGCCACGGCACGCAGGTAGGCGCGGGTTTCCGCCGGATCGCTGTGATAACGCATCGGCGGCAATAGCATGAAGCCATCGGCACCGGCCGCCACGCCGTCACGGGCCAGGGCAATGGCCTCGCGCGTGCCGGACTCGGCGATACACGGCACCAGCGGCGCGCGGCCGTCAAGCCGCTCGGCAAAGAAACGAATCATCTCGCGCTTTTCTTCACCGCAAAGGGTCGAGTTCTCGCCCAGCGAGCCCAGGATGATGATGCCGTGAACGCCGGCATCCAGCTGAAACTCCAGGTGACGCGCCATTGCGTCGAAATCGAGTTCGTCGTTATCGGTGAACTTGGTGGTCAGGGCGGGGAATACGCCACGCCATTCGATAGGGGCCATCCGGGCAGGTCTCCAATGTGATATATCACCAAATATATCACGGAACCCGGCGAACGCAAGACGCCGCCACGGGATCGTGGCGGCGCCGGGTTAAACCAGTTGTCAGTCGCGACGCAGCTTGATGCCGCCATTCACCGTGCTCAGCTTGACGCGCGCGCTGCCATCGCCCACCTCGCCTTCCAGGTCATGGCCGACGAACCCCTTGTCGGCTTTCAGGCCGTAGTCGTCGGCATCAATACCGCCGTTGACCGTCTCCGCCTTGATGTACGCATCGATCGATTCCGGCAGGTACAGCGTGATCTTGCCGTTGACGGACTCGGCGTCGAGGTCCTGGCTCCCGGTCAGCACGGTCAGGCGGGCCTCGATGGAGCCGTTGACGGTTTCCAGGTCGAGGTCATTGGAGGCGCCCTCCACCTCGATGCCGCCATTGACGGTCTCCGCCTCGATAGGCCCGTCCACACCGGAGATGCGAATGCCACCATTCACCGAATCAATCGAATCCAGCTCCGCCCACGACGGCACGGTCACGGTGTAGGTCACCTGGGCGCCATTGCTGCTCTTGCCGAAACCGAAGAAACCCTTCTTCTCCGGGTGCTTGGTCTCAATGCGCACGGAATCGAACTGCTCATCGACCAGGATCTCGATGCCATCCAGGGTTTCCTGGTCATTGGCCTTCTTGCGCGCGAGCACCTCGATGGTGTCGCCGGGACCGCCGGTCACGGTGACATCACCGTTGATATTGTCGAGGCCAAAACGCCCGCCCTGCTCCAGGGTAAACGTGAAGCGCTCCTCGCTGGTGACGTCCGCCACCGCCGACGCGGTCATCATCAGTGCCGCGGTTCCTGCCAGAATCAACCTGTTCATCATTGTTCTCCCGGGACATTCAACCGGTCCCTTACGAATGCTTGGATGCTAACAGGTCGCAAGGGGTTTAAAAGTGTGCAGAAAGTCAGGCCCCCGGGTTGTCAGCACCGGTGATGCCACGTTAGACTGTCATCATACTGTATTAACACGCTAGTACATTGGCTCACCATGAAACATCACAACGAATCGCAGAAGAAGTCGATCGAGGACCAGCAGCTGTCGCTGTACAAGGCGTTCCTGACCCTCGAATCCGAAGACGAAGTCCGCCAGTTCCTGCTGGACCTGTGCACGCCGTCTGAACTGGAAGCCATCGTCGACCGCTGGTGGACCGCGTCGTTGCTGAACGAGGGCCTGAGCTACCGCGAGATCAGCGAGCGCACCGGTGTCAGCGTCACTACCATCGGCCGCGTTGCGCGCTACCTGAACATGGGCGAGGGCGGCTACCGCCTGGCCCTGCGGCGTGACCGCGCCGGGGAGGAACTGTCATGAGTCGTATCCGTGTTGCCATCCAGAAGTCCGGCCGCCTGTCGGAATCATCGCTGGGGCTGTTGCAGAGCTGCGGCCTGCGCTTTGCCAAGAGCAAGGACAAGCTGTTCTGGTATGGCCAGGACTTTCCGGTCGACCTGCTGCTGGTCCGCGATGATGATATTCCGCGCCTGCTGCTGGACGGCGTGTGCGAGCTGGGCATCGTCGGCCAGAACATCGCCCGTGAAGTGATGCTGGAGCGCAACGGTGGCAGCGGCCTGGAAGAACTGCGGCCGCTGCAGTTTGGTGGTTGCCGGCTGTCGCTGGCCGTGCCGGAAGCCTCCACGGCCAGCAGCGCGAAGGACCTGGACGGCGCCCGCATCGCCACCTCCTACCCGGCACTGACCCGCGCGCTGCTCGAGGAACAGGGCGTCAGCGCCCGCATCGTCGAGCTGTCCGGCTCCGTCGAGATCGCCCCGGGCCTGGGCACCGCGGACGCCATTTCCGACCTGGTGTCGACCGGCACCACGCTGCGCGCCAACCACCTGCGCGAACTGCAGGAACTGTTCCGCAGCACCGCGGCGCTGTACCGCTCGGCCGCGCCGATGTCGGAAGAATCCTCGACCCTGCTGGACCGGCTGCTGGCGCGCCTGGACGGCGTGCTGCAGGCGCAGGAGTGCAAGTACGTGATGCTGCACGCACCGCGCGACCAGGTCGACACCATCACCGCGCTGCTGCCCGGCGCCGAGCACCCCTCGGTGATGGAACTCGAGGGCACGCCAGGCCGCGTGGCCCTGCACGCGGTCTGCCGCGAGACCCTGTTCTGGGAGCACCTCGAAGCCCTGAAGGGCGCCGGCGCCACGGCCATCCTGGTGTTGCCGGTCGAGAAGATGCTGGCCTGAACCCATGACGATGGTGATCCCCGACATCCAGGACTGGGCCGGCCTTGACGCCGACGCCCGCGCCGACGCGCTGGCGCGTCCGGCGCTGGACCAGTCCGGCCTGGCCGACCAGGTCGCGTCGATCTTGGCCGGCGTCCGCGAAGGCGGCGACCAGGCCCTGCTGGACTATACCGAACGCTTCGATGGCGTCCGGCCGGCCGCGCTGCGTGTGCCCGCCGAAACGCTGGCGAACGCCGCGGACGCGGTCAGCCCGTCCCTGCTCGTGGCCATCGACCGGGCCATGGCGCGGATCACGGCATTCCACGATGCCGGCCGGCCGCGCGCGCTGGCCATGGATACTGAGGACGGGCTCCGCTGCGAGGCGCGCTACGCGCCCATCGAGCCCGTGGGTCTGTATGTCCCCGGCGGCAGCGCGCCGCTGATTTCCACCGTCATGATGCTTGGAATTCCGGCGCGGTTGGCGGGATGCTCACAGGTGGTGCTGTGCACGCCGCCCGGCCCGGATGGCGAGATTGACGCCGCCATCCTGGCGACGGCGCACCGCTGTGGCATCGATACCGTCATCCGCGCCGGTGGCTCTCAAGCCATCGCCGCGATGGCCTTCGGCACGGCGTCGGTCCCGGCCTGCGCCAAGCTGTTCGGCCCCGGCAACGCCTGGGTCACCGAGGCAAAGCGCCAGGCTGCGGCAACCCCCGGCGGCGCGGCACAGGACATGCCGGCCGGGCCATCCGAGGTCCTGGTGATCGCCGACGACGGCGCCGACCCGGTGGCCGTGGCCTGGGACCTGCTGTCACAGGCCGAGCATGGCCCGGACTCGCAGGCCCTGCTGTTCAGCGACAGCCGCGACCTGCTCGTCGCCGTGCGCAAGGTGCTGCCCGAACTGGCCAGCCAGCTGCCGCGCGCGGACGTGCTGGCGCGCTCGCTGGCCCACGCGCGCTTCCTGCTCGTGGCCGACCTGGACCAGGCCATCACCCTCAGCAACCGCTACGCGCCGGAGCACCTGATCATCAACACCCGTGATGCCAACGAGCGGGTTGACGGCGTGACCGCCGCGGGCTCCGTGTTCCTGGGCCCATGGACCCCCGAGTCACTGGGCGACTACTGCTCCGGCACCAACCACGTGCTGCCGACCTATGGCCACGCGCGGGCATTCAGTGGCCTGTCGGTCCGCGATTTCATGCGCCGCATGACCGTACAGCGCGCCACGCCGCAGGGACTGGGCACGGCCGGGCCCGACGCCGTCACGCTGGCCGCCGCCGAAGGGCTGGACGCGCATCGCATGGCCGTAGCCTACCGCCTGGCGTCGCTGCCATGAATGTTCACGCACTGGCGCGCCCCGAGATCCTGGCGATGCGTCCTTACGCCTCCGCGCGCGGCACGGCCGCCGCCGACGGCGTGCTGCTGAACGCCAACGAGGCCCCGGCCGCGCTGTCCGACGACCCGGCCTGGGCGGAAATGGCGCTGCACCGCTACCCGGCACCGCAGCCCGACGACCTGGTCCGCCGGCTGGCCGCCGTCTACCAGGTCGCGCCGGAGCGCGTGCTGGTCACCCGCGGCAGCGACGAGGGCATTGACCTGCTCACGCGCGTGTTCTGCCGGCCCGGACAGGACGCCATCGTCGAGTGCCCGCCGTGCTTTGGCATGTACCGCGTGGCGGCCGCCATCCAGGGCGCGGAGGTGATCGCGGTCCCGCGCGACGACGGCCTGCGCCTGGACGTGGCCCAGCTGGAGCGAACCATTGCCGGCACCGACGGCCCGGACATCAAGCTGGTCTTCCTGACCAGCCCCAACAACCCCACCGGCGACCTGCTGCCGCGGCGCGAACTGCTGCGCCTGCTGGCGGCCTGCGGCGACCGCGCCCTGCTGGTGCTGGACGAGGCCTACATCGAGTTCTGCGATGCCGCTTCGGCCACCGACCTGCTCGACGACTATCCGCAGCTGGTGATCCTGCGTACGCTGTCGAAAGCCTGGGGCGCGGCGGGACTGCGCTGCGGCGCACTGCTGGCCGACCCGGCCATCATCGAACTGCTGGGGCGCGTGATGGCGCCCTACCCGCTGACGGCGCCGGCGATTGCCGCGGCACTGGCGGTCACCGGCCCCGGCGGCCGCGCGCGCCAGTCCCGGATGCTGGCCGCGATCGCCGCGCAGAAAGACCGCCTGGTCAGCACCCTGGCCGGCCGCGACTGGGTGGAGCGGACCTGGCCGGGCGAGGCAAACTTCGTGCTGGCCCGCGTCGACGATGGCCCCGGGCTCGTGGCCCACTGCGCTTCCAGTGGCGTGCGGATCCGAGATTTTTCCACCACACCCGGGCTGGCCAACTGCGTTCGCATCAGCATCGGCACGAGCGAGGACATGCAGGCCCTGGCCACCGCGCTGGACGGCTGGCCGCAGGCGCGTGACGGTTCAGGCAACGAAACGAGGGCAACATCATGAGCGGGGCAAAACGCCGCATCCTGTTTATCGACCGCGACGGCACCCTGATCGCCGAGCCGGCCGACGAGCAGGTCGATTCACTGGAAAAACTGGAACTGCTGGACGGCGTCATTCCGGCGCTGCTGCGCCTGCGCGATGCCGGCTACGCGTTCGTCATGGTCAGCAACCAGGACGGCCGTGGCACCGAGTCCTTCCCGGAAGAAGATTTCATCGTCCCGCATGAAAAAATGCTGTCGATGTTCAACAGCCAGGGCATCCACTTCGTCGCCGAGCACATCGACCCGCATTTCGAGCATGAGAACTCGCCGAACCGCAAACCGGGCATCGGCATGGTGCTCGACTACCTGAAGTCCGGCGAGCTCGACCTGGACGACAGCTGGGTGATCGGCGACCGCGAGACCGACCTGGTGATGGCGCAGAACATGGGCATCGGCGGCCTGCGCTGCGGCCCGGACGGCGACAGCTGGACGGAGATCGCGCGCTTCCTGTGCAGTCGCCCGCGCACCGCCACGGTCACACGCAAGACCAACGAGACCGATATAGAGGCGACCGTCGACCTGGATCCGGACCCGGACACGGCCGGTAACGACATCGATTCGGGTATCGGCTTTTTCGACCACATGCTCGACCAGGTGGCCAGCCACGGCGGCTTCCGGCTGCGACTGGCCTGCCGCGGTGACCTGCACATCGACGAGCACCACACCGTCGAAGACTGCGCGCTGGCGCTGGGCTCGGCGCTGGACCAGGCCCTGGGCGACCGCCGCGGCATCGGCCGCTACGGCTTCACGCTGCCGATGGACGAGTCGCTGGCGCAGGTGGCCGTGGATCTTTCCGGCCGGCCGGCATTCGTGTTCGAGGCCGACTTTCCGCGTGACGCGGTCGGTCAGATGTCGACGGAAATGGTGCGGCACTTCTTCGCTTCGCTGTCGCAGTCACTGCGCTGCGCGCTGAACATGCGCGTCGACGGCGAGAACACCCATCACATGGTCGAGGCGCTGTTCAAGGGCGCCGGCCGGGCGCTACGGCCGGCACTGGCCCGGGGCGCGGGTGGCGTGCCCAGCACCAAGGGCGCGCTGTGAGCCTGGCGATCATCGACTCCGGCGGCGCGAATATCGCCTCGGTGATGTTCGCATTGCGGCGCCTGGGCGCCGAGCCGGTGTTCACCGCGGATGCCGAGGTCATCCGTCGCGCCGACCGCGTGATCCTGCCCGGCGTGGGCGCCGCCGGCGCTGCCATGGCGCGACTGCGTGAGCATGGCCTGGTCGACACCATCCGCGCGCTGACCCAGCCGGTGCTGGGCATCTGCCTGGGCATGCAGCTGCTGTACGAATCATCAAGCGAAGGCGACACCGACTGCCTGGGCCTGGTGCCCGGCCGGCTGGAGCGCCTGCCCGCAGCCCCCGACCGGCGCGTGCCGCACATGGGCTGGAGCCGCACCACGGTGGTCAACAATGACGGGTTGCTCGCCGGCCTGGACTCCGCGCCCTGGTTCTACTTCGTACACAGCTACGCGGCCCCGGTGAACGATTGCACGGTGGCCACCGGCCAGCATGGGCCGGCATTTACCGCGATCACGCGCCGTGGCAATTTTCGGGGAGCCCAGTTTCACCCCGAGCGAAGTGCCGCGGCGGGGTCTAAGCTGTTGAAAAACTTTCTGCAAATGACGTGAAAACGCCGAGGCTCACATGAAACTGATCCCCGCCATTGACCTGCTGGACGGCCAGTGCGTGCGCCTGTACCAGGGTGATTTCGGCCAGGTACAGGCCTACGAGGCGACACCGGAAGACATTGCCGAAACCTATCGCGAGGCCGGCGCCGAATGGTTGCACCTGGTCGATCTCGAGGCATCACGCGACGGCGAAGGTGCCGATACCTCGGCACTTTTCGAACTGCTCGAGCGGATTGAGATCAAGGTGCAGACCGGAGGCGGTGTGCGCGATGAAGGCGATATCGCCGAGCGCCTGTCGGCCGGCGCGGGCCGCGTGGTCGTGGGCAGCATGGCGGCCAGTGACCCGGATCGGTTTGTCACCTGGCTTGAACGATTCGGAGCCGACTACCTGGTCGCTGCACTCGATGTGCGATTGGACAAAAATGGCCTGCCGTGGCCGCGCATTTACGGCTGGACCGAGGGTGCCGGCGTCGACCTGTGGACGCTGCTGGACCAACTCGTCGCCGGCGGCCTGAAACACGCGCTGGTCACCGATATCGGCCGCGATGGCGCCATGAAAGGCCCGAACGTCGCGCTGTATAAAGACATTGTGCGACGTTATCCGCAACTCCAATTGCAGGCCTCCGGCGGTGTTTCCACCATCGATGACCTTCGGGCGCTGGCTGCCACCGGGGCCGCCGGCGCGATTACCGGCAAGGCTTTGCTGGACGGCCGCTTCAGCGTGGCCGAGGCGCTGCACGCGCTGGACGACCGGGCATGACCACCGGCCTGGCACGACGCATCATTCCCTGCCTGGACGTCCGTGACGGCCAGGTGGTCAAGGGTGTGCAGTTCCGCGACCACCGGATCATGGGCGACATCGTCCAGCTGGCCACCCGGTACAGCGCCGAGGGCGCCGACGAGCTGGTGTTCTACGACATCACCGCCAGCCCCGAAGGCCGCAGCGTCGACCGCGACTGGGTGGAGCGTGTGGCCGAGGTCATCGACATCCCGTTCTGCGTCGCCGGCGGCATCCGCAGTGTCGACGAAGCGCGCGCCGTGCTGCGCTGCGGCGCCGACAAGATCTCGATCAACACGCCGGCCGTCAACGACCCTGACCTGATCGACCGCCTGGCCGATGCCTTCGGCAGCCAGTGCGTGGTGGTCGGCATCGATTCCATCGAGCAGGACGGGCGCTGGACCACGCGGCAGATGACCGGCGACCCGGACCGCATGAGCGCCACCGGGCTGGACACGCTGGAGTGGATCGCCGCCGCCACCGCGCGGGGCGCCGGCGAGATCGTGCTCAACTGCATGTCCAGCGACGGCACCCGCGACGGCTACGACATTACGCAACTCGCCGCCGCCCGCTCGGTCTGCGACGTGCCGCTGATCGCCTCTGGCGGCGCCGGCACCGCGGCGCACTTCACCGACGTCTTCCGTGGCGCCGATGTCGACGGCGCACTGGCGGCGACGGTCTTCCATTCCGGCGCGCTGCCCATCGCCGGACTCAAGGCAACGCTGGCCGATGCCGGCATCCGCGTCCGGCCCTGCTGAGGTAAACCATGTTTGACGCTAACGACATTGACTGGGACAAGGGCGACGGCCTGGTGCCCGCCGTGGTGCAGCACGCCTTCGACGGCCGCGTGCTGATGCTGGGCTACATGAACCGCGAGTCCCTGGCCGTGACCCTCGACAGCGGCCGGGTCAGCTTCTGGTCGCGGAGCCGGGGCAAGCCGTGGACCAAGGGCGAAACCTCTGGCAACGTCCTCGAACTGGTTGACATCAGCGTTGATTGTGACGCCGACACGCTGCTGGTGCGGGCGCGCCCGAAGGGCCCGACCTGTCACCTTGGCGACGACAGCTGTTTCGACGGCCGCGCGCTGGCCGGCGCCGCAACGACTGGGCCCGGACTGGGCTTCCTGGCCGCGCTGGACCGCCTGGTCGAAGCCCGCGAGCGCGAGCGGCCAGAAGGCAGCTACACCACCCGCCTGTTCGAGGCCGGCACCAAGCGTGTGGCGCAGAAAGTGGGCGAAGAAGGCGTCGAGACGGCGCTGGCCGCCGCCGCGGGTGACCGGGATGAACTGCTGGATGAATCCGCCGACCTGCTCTATCACCTGCTGGTGCTGCTGCGCTGCCGCGACGCCAGCCTGCAGGACGTGGTCACCCGGCTTGCCGCCAGGCACGGCTGAGGCGCCAGGGTCACTGCCTGGCGGTCAGTCGGTGATCGACTTGAGGTAGGCCGCGATCGCCTGGCGGTCTTCCTCACTGAGCTTGGCCATGTTCTCCTGCACCGCGACCATGTCGCCGCCAACGATGTCGTAGTCGGGGTCGACGCCGGTTTCCAGGTAATACGCCAGGTCGCCGGCCGACCAGCCGCCGATACCGTCAGAAGTGCCGGTGATATCCGGGGCCCGGCCCTCGCCGGCGGGCAACGGCGCGCCCTGCAGCCAGCGGGCCGGATCCATGGCCATGGCGACATTGCGCGGCGTGTGACACTCGCCGCAATGACCCAGTCCTTCCACCAGGCTGCGCCCAAGCTCGATCTGGACCTCGTCGGCGGCGACATCGCGCACCGGCTGGTCATCCAGGAACAGTCGCTTCCAGGCGCCGATGGGTCGCCGCCAGCCGTAAGGGAAATCCAGTTCATGCGCCGGCGCCCGGCCCTCAACCGCGGGCAGGCTGTCGAGCCAGGCCTTCAGGTCCAGCAGGTCCATGGTGTCTGCGCGTGCGTAGGAGGTGTAGGGAAACGCCGGGTAGTAATGACGGCCGTCCGGTGACAGGCCGCGGCGCATGGCGTTGACGAACTCCAGGTCCGTCCACGCGCCGATGCCATCCTCGGGGTGAGACGAGATATTCGGCACATGAAAGGTGCCGGCCGGGGTAGCCATGACCAGCCCGCCGCCCAGCTCCTGGGCCGCCGGCTTGCCGCCATCACGCACCGTGCCATGGCACGAAGCGCACCCACCGGCATGGAAGGCGCGCTCGCCATTGGCAAGACTGGCGCGATGCTCAGGCAGGTCGGCGGCCGACAGCGGCAACGGCCGCGTCAGCCACCAGAACGCCAGCGCGGCCAGCGCCAGCCCCAGGATCAGCCAGCGAAGCATGCTCTCAGCCCGCGATCAGTCCTTCTCGACGCGGTAGTCGTCGTGGCAGCCCTTACAGGTTTTCAGAATGTTGTTCAGCGAAAACTTCAGTCCTTCAACACTGTGTGGGTTCGCCTGGATGGTCGTGGACACCATGTGATTGTACTCACCCAGCGCGTCGCGGAACCCGTCCGGGTCGCTCCAGATGGTGGACTTGGCCTCGGTGTCGTGGCCGGTCTCGCTGCCCGGCGGGAACAGGTCGCCGAACTGCTTGCCGGTTTCCGCGAAGACCGCCAGGCTCTTGCGCATGGTCACGACATCGAAATCGATCTCGCCCTTGGTCATGCCCATCAGCGGCTTCAGGGCTTCGCGCGTCTGCTTCATCAGCTCCTGGCGCTGCTCGATCGGGTCTTCGGTATCGGCAAATGCGGCCGCGGCCAGTAGTGTCGTGGCCGCCAACGTGGCGATCAGGGCGTTCTTCATCGGGAAACGTCTCCGGTCATGGAAAGTGGCAAGCCACCACTGTAGTCAATACGGCAATGGCTTGAAAGACTGTTGTCGAAATTCGGTGTCGGCGGCATCATGACCCCATGAACACCGCGACCGCCTCCGCGCCCCAGGGCACGGCCTTTCACATCCGACCCATGACCCCGGGCGACAGTTCCGCCGTCGCCGCGATTATTCGTTCGGTTATGACCGAATTCGGCGCCGTCGGCACCGGGTTTTCGATCGAGGACCCGGAAGTCGATGACATGTACTCGGCCTATCCCGCCCCCGCGGCCGGATTCTGGGTGGTCGAGCGCGATGGCAGGGTCGCCGGTTGCGGTGGGTTCGCCGCGCTGGTGGGCGGCGATGCCGACACCTGCGAGCTGCGGAAGATGTACTTCATGCCGGAACTGCGCGGCCTGGGTGCCGGGCACGCGCTGATGGAAATAGTCCTGGATGCGGCCGCGTCGGCCGGCTACCGGCGCATCTACCTGGAAACGCTGGCGTCGATGGAGGCCGCCCGGGCCCTGTACACCCGCCACGGTTTCGAGCCGCTGGACGGACCGCTGGGCTGCACCGGCCACGGCGCCTGCAACGCTTTCATGGCGCGTCCGCTGGGCTGAGTTACCAGAGCGAGTTGCCGCAGCCCTTCAGCAGCGCGTTGCCCAGCTCGACCTCGACCCGCAGTTGGTACTCGATATCCGCCATGGTGTCCGCGCACGGGCCATCACCGACGCGCACCTCGACCGGCTGGCCATCGACTTCACCCCGGTAGCGCTCGAAACCGCCAACATCTTCCGGCGAACTGGCATTGAAACGATGCTCGGTGGACTCGTAGCCCGTGGTCAGCACGGCAGGACGATCCTCGAACAGCTCCAGCGTCCACGGCGGCTCGTTGCCCTGGGCGCGCATCGTGACCCCACGCAGGCGCGCGTCTTCCCAAAGCGTGGCCTGCGGATCGACAACGCACCGGGTGCTTACGCCGCGCATCGTCAGCGTGGCCTCGCGGCCCTTGTTCCAGAATTCCACGCCTTCGGCTTCGTAGCGTGCGCCCGAGGCGGAACGCGCTCGCTCCAGTTCGTAGGACGCCGCCGGCAGGATCAGCCACAGGCCGGGGTCCTGCTCGCTGGTCACCACGTGGCGGCCGTCTTCGCACAGCCAGGCCCAGTTGTGGCGGTCACCCTCGATGTCGACCGGCGGCAACAGCGCCGCGGACAGGTCGGGGAACAGCGCCCGCGGCGACGACTCGCCCATCATCTGCTGGCGCACCAACGGGATGGGCGGGCCACCATACGACAGGAAGGTATCGTGGAACTCGCGCCAGGCCTGGCGACCGCCGCGCTCCGCGGTCCAGTCGTCACGCAGTCGCTTGATCAGCAACTTGCCCATCGTGTAGTTCAGGTAGGCCGGGTCATAGGTGCCGCGCGCCGCCTGCTGGATGGCCGTGCCCTCGGACTGGTAGGCCTCGTCCATGAAGAAGCGCTGCGCCTCGGCCACCGACCAGCCCTTCGTGTGCAGGCCGATGGACGCCAGGAATCGGGCGTCACGCAACAGCGCGTTGCTGAGCTGGCCGATGCGGGTTTCGGCGTCGGCGCCGCGCAGGCCGGCTTCCAGCATCATCTCCTCGGTGTAGTGGGCCCAGCCCTCGCCGAAGGCGTAGCTGACGAAGGCACGGCCAAAAATCCATTCCGCGCGGTTGGCGTGCATGAAGTTCAGGAAATGCCCCGGCCAGACCTCGTGCACCGAGGTGAACAGCAGGTCGGACTCGCCCGGCAGGTAGTCATGCTGCACCTGCTGTGACCACGCCGGGTTGGGCGGAGAGATGTAGTAGACCGAGGGCTGGTTCTCCTCCCAGGGCCCGGGAATATTGATGTAGGCCGAGTTCGAGCGCGCGTACGGCGGCGCCTCGGCCACCAGCGCTTCTTCCTCGCCGGGGATGGTCACCAGGTCCTGCTCCACCAGGAAGGCGCGGGTTTCGACCAGTTGCTCGCGGGCGGCCACCACGGGGCCGGCTTCGGGCTTGCGGTCGGACATACGCGCCATGCAGTCGGCAATACCCTCGCCAGGCGCGAACTCGGCACAGGCCTGTTCCAGCGCACGCAGGTTGCGGGCCATGTCGGCGCGGCCGATGGCCTCCAGCTCGTCCAGCGGGATGTCGACGCGCTCGGTGTCCCACAGCATCTGGCGGTACAGGTCAGGGCCCAGCGCATAGCGGTCATCGGCGATGTTGCGGCCGTATTCGAGCCAGTCCACGACGCCGCGCATGGCCTCGATCGCCTCGGCGTTGGCCGCCTTGAAGCGGGCCCGCAGCGCGTCGTCGCCCACACCAATCCAGATGTCGGGCACATCGTTCTCGAAATAGTCCGCGTAGCCGCCAAAGGCGTCGATGCCCAACTGCAGCCACGGCGCCGGCATCGGCAGGCGCAGGTTCATGCGGATGTAGCGCACCGCATCGGGCAGGTTTTCCAGGTAGGTGGTGAAGGCCGCCATGCGCTCTTCCGCCGGGGCGTAATCCAGCGTGATGTACGGACTGGGGTCCAGCGAATCGTTCATCCAGCCGATGTAGAACTGCGGGTTGCGGTACGGCCAGCGCGCCTTTTCCAGCCAGAACAGGTCGTGATCGATGCGCGACACGAAATACTCGCGCTGGTACTGCTGGCGATCACTGAGGCTGTTGTCGGCGAAGGCCAGGGCGTCGGCGCGCGCGGTCTTCAGCCGCGCCGCTTCGGCCTGCAGGCCTTCCGGACTCCAGTCCGGCAGCTGGCCGTCAAATTCATGCCGGCCCTGCAGCACCGCCCACGCGGGATGCGCGACCATGTGGGCCTCGATCTGTTGCTCCACGAACGTATCCCACTTGGGGTTGGCCCTGTCAGCCGCTGGAGGCTGGGTCGCCGGTGCCGGTTTCGCCGCCGGGGTGGCAGCGGACGGGTTATTCGTGGTCTCGGGTTCACCGCCACAGGCGGCAAGGGCGATGGCGGCCAGCAGGCCGACCAGGCGTGATCGATGTGTCATTCAGGATGCCAGTCGTTGAACGAGGCCAACGATTCTAACAGGCTGTTCGCTGTGCGACGATGGCGATCATGAACCCGGTTGCCGCCACCCTTCGCGTCGAACCCATGCCAGCCGAAAACCTGTTGCCCGGCGCACCTGGCGGCACGTTCGGATGGCGGCTTTACGCCGGCAACCTGCCGCTCGCGCTGGTACTGCTCTCGCTGCGCCAGGGCTGGCCGCTGCGACAGGCCCTGGCCGGGCTGGATGACGAACAGCAGGCCCGTGCCGCCAGCCTGGGCGCGCCCGGGCGGCGCCAGGAATACATCATCAGCCGCCGCATGGCGCAGTCGCTACGCGCAATGGCCGGCTCACTGCCTCCGCGCACTGGCACCTGGCGCCGCGGAATCAGCCATTGCCGCCAATGGGTGGGCGTGGCGCTCAGTGCCGGTGACGCGCTGGGGTTCGATATCGAGTGCCGCGCGCCTCGGGCCGTGGCGCCGGTGGCCGAGCGGCTGGGCTGGCCGGGGGAATGGGCGGCGACACGAAGCGGCTGCCTGCATGGCTGGACGGCCTGGGAGGCGTGGTGCAAGCTGCGCGGCGGCTCGGTGCTCGACCCACCCGGCGCCGGCTACGCGCGGGTCATCGACCAGCTGGGTTCGCCGTCGCGGATGACGGCGCGTTGGATCGACGCGAACGCCTGGGTTGCCGGCGAAATGGAAGGCGCGCGCTTTTGCCTGGCCGTCCGGCCAACCACGCGGTGACCGCGGTCAGACCTGACCCAGCACCAGGGAAGTATTGATCCCACCGAAGGCGAAGTTGTTGCTGACGATGACATCAGTTCGCAGCTCGCGCGGCTCGCCACGAATGTAATCAAGCCGGCCGCAGTCGGTGTCGACGTCTTCAAGGTTCAGGTTGGGGGCAAACCAGCCGTCATTCATCATCATGATCGACCACCAGGCCTCCATGGCCCCGCAGGCCCCCAGCGTGTGGCCCACGTAGCCCTTCAGCGACGACACCGGGACCTGGCTGCCGAACACCCGCTCCGTGGCCTGGCTCTCGGCGATATCACCCTGGCGGGTGGCCGTGCCGTGGGCGCAGACATAGCCGACCCTTCCCGCTTCGATGCCGGCATCCGCGAGCGCCATTTCCATGACATCACCCATGGTCTCGCTGGTCGGGCGGGTGACGTGGTTGCCATCGGAATTGGTCGCAAAGCCCTTGATCTCGGCCAGGATGTGGGCGCCGCGCGCCTGGGCATGCTCCAGCGATTCCAGCACCAGCGTCGTGGCGCCCTCGCCGATGACCAGGCCATCGCGGTCGCGGTCGAACGGCCGCGGCGTGCGCTCCGGCTCGTCGTTGCGCGTGCTGGTGGCGTAGAGAATGTCGAACACGCCGGCCTGCGACGCACAGATCTCCTCGCTGCCGCCGGCAATCATCAGGTCCTGCAGGCCGTACTTGATGGCTTCATAGGCGTAGCCGATGCCCTGGCTGCCGGCCGTGCAGGCGCTGGTGGTGGGGATAACACGGCCGCGGGTGCCGAAGAAAATGCCGATATTCGCCGCCGCCGTGTGGCTCATCAGCCGCACGTAGGTCGTGGCGTTGACGCCGCGGGCGCTCTTGCCGTGTACCAGCGGCACCATCTCCGCCGCCGCGTCCGGGCTGCCGGCCGACGAGCCATAGGCCACGCCCATGCGCCCTGAACGAACCACCGGGTCATCGAGCAGGCCGGCGCTGTCCAGCGCCATCTCAGTGGCCCGCACCGCCAGCTTGGCGTTGCGACCCATGGTGCGGGTCCGCACGCGGGTGTAATGATCGGGCAGCTCGAAACCTTCGATGGGTGCACCCAACCGGGTGTTCAGGCTCTCGATATCGCGCCAGGCTTCCATGTAGCGCACGGCGTTCCGGCACTCGGCCAGGCGCTCGCGAATCGATGGCCAGTTGTCACCCAGCGCGGTGATGCCGCCGGCGCCGGTCACTACCACCCGGCGCATCAGCACAGCCCCCCGTTCACGCCAATCACCTGGCGGGTGATGTAAGCGGCGCCGGGGCTGAGCAGGAAGCGCACCAGTTCGGCGACTTCTTCGGGCGCACCCGCGCGGCCCGCGGGGCAGGCCTTGAGGATTTCGTCCATCGGCGCGTCCCGGGTCATATCGGTTTCAATCACGCCGGGCGCGACGCAGTTGACGGTGATGCGGCGGCTGGCCAGTTCCACGGCCAGCGCCTTGGTAGCGCCGATGATGCCGGCCTTCGAGGCGCTGTAGTTCACCTGGCCGCGGTTGCCGATCAGCCCGGAAACCGACGACAGCGTGATGATACGGCCCGGCTTGCGCGTCCGCACGAAGGGCATGATCAATGGATGCAGCACGTTGTAGAACCCACCCAGGTTGGTATCGACCACGGCGTCCCAGTCCTCGCCGCTGAGCATGGGGAAGGCGCCGTCGCGGGCGATGCCGGAATTCAGCACCACGCCGTAGTACATGCCGTGGGCCTCGATGTCGGCTTCCAGCACCTGGCGCGCGGCATCACGGTCACCCACGTCAAACTGCAGCACCCGCGCGGAGGCACCCAGTGCGGCGCAGTCGGCGGCCACGGCATCGGCGGCGTCGCGGTTGCCCAGGCAGTGCACCACCGGGTCATAGCCATGGCCGGCCAGGTCCAGCGCGATGGCGCGGCCAATGCCCCGGCTGGAGCCGGTCACCAGAACGGCTTGGCGGTTGTCTTCGGTCATGCGGTCTCCGGGGGCTGCCGGTACAGGGTGACGCGGCAGCCGGCCTCGATATCGTGGTTGAGCAGGCGGCCATCGTACGCCGCCATGCCACCGGGGTCCATGAAGGCTTCCTCGACCTCGATCTCCAGCACCGTGCCGGCTTCGATCCATGACCGGCTGGCCTCGAAGCGACGCGTGCCCAGCAGCAGCCCGCGCGGCTCCGGATCACCATCCACCCGGGCGTCATGGCCGGCAACGATACCCACGCTCTGCGCGAACAGCTCGATGAGCACCCAGGCCGGCCAACCCCGGTCGGGGTCATAGAACGGCCTGTCGCCGTCGGCCGTTACCCGCGTTCGGGCATAGCCCCGGCGCACGTCGAGGATCTCGTCGATCATCAGGATGCGACCGCGCAGCGGCAGGAAATCGCGTGGCTTCACGGCTGTCCCCGCAGCCGCCGCCAGGCCAGCATCGGCGATCGCAGCAGCATGCCGATCACCAGCCGGGTGTGGGCCAGCGTCATGACCACGTTGTCACGCAGGTAATGGAAGTGGGAGACGCCGTCTTCCGGATAGACCACGCGGGTGGGCACAAAGCGCATTGGCAGCCCCGCCCAGCTGGCCAGCACCAGTACCTCGACGTCGAAGTCCATGCGCCGGCCGGGCCGGTGGCGGTCCAGCAGCGGCACCACCCGGGCCAGCGGATACACGCGAAAGCCGCACATGGCGTCGGGCACCTGGCGCGACCAGGTTTCCAGCACCACCAGGCCGTTGGTCAGCTTGCGGCCCCAGCGCCGGGACGCCGGGATATCGTCACCAAACACCGGCCGGCCGCAGATCATCGCCTCCGGCGCCTCCGCGCTGGTGGCCAGCAGCGTGCCGATATCGCCCAGGTCATGCTGGCCGTCGGCATCGACCTGCAGTGCATGGCTGTAGCCCCGGTCCAGCGCGACCCGCAGACCGGTCATCACGGCCCCGCCCTTGCCCTGGTTCTCTTCGTGCAGCGCCACGTGAAAACCCAGGTTTTTGCCCAGGGCGACAATCGCCTGGCGCTGTTCAGCGTCACTACCGTCATCGACAACGATCAATGGCAGGCCAGTGTCCAGCAGGCGCGGCGCCAGCTTTTCAAACAGCGCCGCGTGGTTGTAGTGCGGCACGACGATGGCGTAGCGGTAGGTCATGAAAAACCCACCTTGCCACTGGAACACGGGCCGTCGGGGCCGTCGAAACCGAACCGCACGGCCACCGCGCCGGCCCCACCGACACGCTGCAGGCGCAGGGTGAGCTCGCTGCCGGGCAGCACGGGCTGGCGAAACTTGAGGTTATCCACCCGCGGCGCGCCGCCCAGCACGGGCCAGGCCGCGCGTGCGAACGCCACCGCCCAGTGCAGCTGGACCACGCCGGGCAGCACCGGGTTACCCGGGAAATGGCCCTCGAACCACGTGTTTCCGGGGTCGACCCGCAGTGCCAGCACCACATCATCCGCGCCACCCGGTTCGGCGCCGCAAACAATGGGCCAGCCATCGCCGAGCGGCCACAGCGGGTTCACCGTTCGGGTCGAATCAGTCATTACGCCCCCGCGCGACCCGCCGCCGGTAGACAGGCCGGACCAGGCACTCGATGCCAATCATGGCGCCAATCAGCACATAGGCCAGGAAACCGTTATAGAAGGCCCAGGTATCCAGCGAGGCGGCCAGCGCGGTCCACGCCGCGACGGCGCCATTGGCGGCGAAGAAGACCGCCCAGCACGCGGTGACGACGCGCAGGTACGGCGTCGCCTCATCCGGCAGTTCGCGCCCGGCCAGCCGCAGGCCACGCTCCAGCAGCGATGGCGGCCGCATCAGGCTCCAGGCGCAGGCTCCGCAGAGGGCCGCGTTAACCAGCACGGGGTACAGCAGCAACCCGCGTGAATCACCGCTGAGGACCACGGCAACAACGAACAGGACGATGGCGACCATGGCCAGCGGCAGCAGGCGGCCGAGTCGCTCCCCCAGCATCAGTGATCGCGCAATGAGCAGCCCACCAAGAACCACCACCATGGGCGCTACGCCCAGGCGGTCGAGCCCTTGCCAGACCAACAACGGGTAGATGACCAGCAGGAGCGCCACCAGCAAACGCGGGATGCCCGGGGTCACGCCTGGCCTGGCGGCGTCAGGCCGCCAGCGCGTGGACCGTGTCGACCACGTCCTGGACGGTGCGCACGGAACGGAACCGCTCGGGGGGAATGCGCTCACCGGTGATGTTCTGCAGCTGCACGATCATGTCGACGGCATCAATGCTGTCGATGCCCAGATCCTCGTACAGCAAGGCCTCGGGCGAAATGGCCGAAGCGTCGATCTCGAATTCTTCCACCAGCATGCGTTGGAGGTGCTGGTAGATGTCTTCCCTGCTGCTTGGCGAGCCCATGCAGTGATTCTCCGTTTAGAAGGCTGTTATTTTACACCGCCGGTGAGGCGGGATTGAAGTTCAGCGGTCAATGCCTGGCTGCGAGAGCGCTCACTGTCACCCATCGCCTGGAATTCGTCCGCGGGTAGCCGGTCCAGCACCTCGAAAGTCCATCGCGGCCGCGTCACAGGCACGTGGTACCAGGGCGAATGCTTGTGCAGCAACAAGGGCTCACAGGTGATCCGGATGGGCAGGATATCCGCGCCGGCGCGCAGGGCCGCGAGCGCGGCGCCGCGCCGAAACCGCACCGGCTGGCCCGGTACTGTCCGCGTACCTTCCGGAAACAGGATCAGGCACTCGCCCTGGCGCAGGCGCTGCTCGGCCGAGTCCAGCAGCTGCGTGGTGTCGTGGTTGGGGATATACCGGGCCATGCGCACCGTGGCCATCATGAAGGGGTTGAACCAGTGCGCGCGCTTGACCACGCTGACCGCGCCCGGAAACAGGGCCAGCAGGAAGACCACGTCGATCAGTGTCGGGTGATTGGCCACGACCAGCGTGCCAACCCCGCTGGCATTGGGCGCATTGACCGGCGCGCCATCGTCACCCGGCTCGGCGCCACGCACCCGGTAAGTGAGCCCGACCTGCGCCATGATGGCGATGAAGGCGCGGAACAGCTGTGACACAATGCCACGCGTCATGCGCTCACGCCGATCCTTGTCCCGAACCACCAGCGCCAGCAGGGGAAACACCACGATGCCGACCGCCAGGCCACCCAGGCCGAACAGCGTGAAACTCATCGCCGTCCACGCGAAACGCACCGCGCGATCCAGCCACTCGGGGCCGAATGAAGGCTTGGCTGCGGCGTCGTCGCGCGCGGGTTCAGGAGCAGGCATGGCGCCCATCTTAGGCGCGTGTTGACATGATGCAAACCTGCGCGATCAACGGCTGGACCCTGACATCGGCACTGGGCGCCGGGCTGGCGACCCTGGGGCCCGCACTGGCAGCGCGTGAGTCCGGCCTCAGGCGCAATGATTTTCCCGGCTCGGGCATCGATACCTGGATCGGCCGGGTCGATGGCCTTGACGATGGCGAGGCGCTGCCGGAGCGCTGGCGCAGCCGCAACAACGCGCTGGCCGAGCTGGGGCTGGCCCAGGACGACTTTATCGGCCGGGTGCGGGATACCCGCGACCGACTGGGCGCCGACCGGCTGGGCGTGATCATCGGCACCAGCACCTCCAGCATCGGCCGCACCGAGGCCGCCTACCGCGCCATGGATAACGATCGCTGGCCCGCCGAGTACCTGCAGCCGGACGTGCACCAGCCGCACTCGCCCGGCCTGTATGTCGCGCACCGGCTGGGCATCACCGGCCCGGCTCTGACCATCAGCACCGCCTGCGCGTCCAGCGCCAAGGTGTTTGCCAGCGGCTGGCGCTGGCTGCAATCGGGTGTCGTCGATGCCGTGGTGGTGGGCGGCGTGGACTCGCTGTGCCACAGCGTGCTGGGTGGCTTCAGCTCGCTGGAGCTGACGTCCACCCAGCCCTGTCGACCGTTCGATACGCGCCGCGACGGTATCAGCCTGGGCGAGGCCGCCGGCTTCGCCCTGCTGACCCGGCCGCAGGACGCCCCGGCCAGCGCGCCGTGGCTGGCCGGCTACGGCGAGACTTCCGACGCTTTCCACATGTCGCAGCCGCCTGAAAACGGCGCCGGCGCTGAAGCTGCCATGCGCGCGGCGATCGGCCGCGCCGGGCTTGATGCCGCCGAGATCGGCTACGCGAACCTGCATGGCACCGCCAGCCAGGCCAATGACATCGCGGAGTCCCGCGCGTTGTCCCGCGTATTCGGCGAGCCGGTGCCAGTGTCGTCGACCAAGGGGTGGACCGGGCATACCCTGGGCGCGGCCGGCATTGTAGAGGCCGTGATCGCCCTTCAGGCCCTGGTCACCGGGCTGCTTCCGGGCACCCTGAACCTGTCGGAACCCGACCCGGGCCTGGCGTTCCCGATCCTGCAGGACAACCTGGAGGCATCGATCGGGGCCGCGCTCAGCAACTCCTTTGGTTTCGGCGGTAACAACTGCAGCCTGGTGTTCCGGCGCCGCCTCAGCGGGGCCGAAGCATGAAGGCGCGCATCGCCGGCATCGGCGCCTGGGGGCCGGGCTTCAACAGCGCCGACACGCTGATGGCGATCATCGACAGCGGCGAGCCCGCCGTGGGGAGCGATGAAGCCGCGGCGACACGGCCCGCTGCGACGGTGATCCCGCCGCGTGAGCGCAGACGCGCGCCGCTGTCGGTCAAGCTGGCCGTGGAGGCCGCCGGCCAGGCCTGCACCGCCGCCGAAGTGGAGCCTGCGGAAGCCGCCTGCGTGTTCGTCTCGGCCCTGGGCGACCTCGACATCACCGATTACATGTGCCGGACCCTGGCCAGCGACACGCCACAGCTCTCGCCAACGAAATTCCACAACTCGGTACACAATGCCCCGGTGGGCTACTGGTCCATCAGCACCGGCAACCACCACGCCGGCAACGCCGTGGCGGCCGGGCCGGATTACAGCCTGGCGGCATCGTTGATGGAGGCCTTTATCCAGTGCGAGGTCGAGCAGCGCCCGGTGCTGTGGGTCACCCAGGATATCGCCGCGCCCGCGGCCTACCAGCCGCTGTGGCCGGTCGACCACGCCTGCGCCTTCGCGCTGCTGCTGTTGCCGTGCGCGGACGAAGCGGCGACCCGCCTTGAACGCACCGGTCAACCGGCGGAATGGCCGCCGCTGGAACACCCGACACTCACAGGGTTGTACAACGACAACCCGTCGGCCCGGGTCCTGGCCCTGCTCCAGGCGCACCAGTTTGGCGAGCCCGTCGACCTTCCGCTGGCTCCCGGACAGGGCCTGAGGATATCGCTGCCATGAACACCCAACCCGATGTCGCCATCATCGGTGGTGGCCTGGCTGGCCTGACGCTGGCGCTGCAGTTGCGCGAGCGCATGGATGACCTGGACGTGGTCGTGGTCGAGCGCAACCACCACCCGGTGCCGACCGCGGCGCACAAGGTCGGCGAATCGATGGTGGAAATCGGCGCGCACTACCTTTCCCACACCGTCGGCCTGCAGGATCACCTGGACAAGGCACATGTGCGCAAGAACGGCCTGCGATTCCATTTCGGCGCGCAGGGCCGCGAGTTGCACCATGCCGACGAACTGGGCGTCAGCCACCTGCTCGCCGTGCCCAGCTACCAGGTCGATCGCGGCGTGCTCGAGAATGAGCTCGGCCAGCGCGTGCGCGCCGCCGGCGGCCGCTTCGTCGATGGCACGCGGGTGGTGAAGGCGACCACCGATTCCGGTGCGCACCGCCTGCAGTGCCGCGGCGATGACGGCGAGTTCGAGCTGCGTCCACGCTGGCTGGTCGACGCCGGCAGTCGCGCGGGTCCGCTGCGACGCTCGCTGGCGCTGGCGCGGCCGGTAGAGCACGACGTCAATGCCGCCTGGTTCCGCGTCGACGCCGACATCGACGTGGGCGACTGGTCCGGTGACGCCACCTGGCAGGCGCGCCCGCGTGACCTGCCACGGCGCCAGAGCACCAACCACCTGATGGGCCCCGGCTACTGGTGCTGGCTGATCCCGCTGGCCTGCGGCGCCACCAGCATCGGCATCGTCGCCGACGGCGGCATGCACCCGCTCGAGGACTACAATTCGTTCGACCGGGCGCTGGCCTGGCTGGGCCGCTACGAACCCGTGCTGGCCGATGCCGTGGCTGACAAGCCGGTCATGGACTTCGGTTTCCTGCGGCACTTCAGTCACGATGCGCAGACGCTGTACTCGCCCGAGCGATGGGCCCTGGCCGGCGAGTCGGGCGTCTTCCTGGACCCGTTCTACTCGCCCGGCACCGACTTCATTGCCATCGCCAACACGATGGTCACCACGCTGGTCGAAAACGACCGCCGCAGCGGCGACGCGCGCCGGGACTGCCTGCTGTTCGAGCAGCTCTACCGTTCGTATTTCAACAGTTCACTGTCGCTCTACCAGGGTCAGTACCCCGGCTTCGGCGACCGTCACCTGATGGCGCTGAAGTCCACCTGGGACTACTGCTACTACTGGGGCGTGCTGGCCTTCCTATACGTGAATGACGCCATCACCCGGGCCGGTCTGACCGCCGATGAACGCGCTCGACTGGCCGCGGTAGTCGGGGTTCACCAGGGCCTACAGGCGCGGTTTCGCGCGCGCGCCTCTGAAGCGCGCCAGGAGCCCGGCCGCGGCGTGTTCATCGACCAGTACCGGATTCCCATCCTGAAGCGGCTGAACGCCAGCCTGGCCCGCGGTGCCAAGAACGTGGAACGCGAGCTGCAGGACAATATCGCCGAACTGGAACGGCTCGCGCCGCTGATCGCCCGCCGGCTGGATGACGCCAGCGCGCCGGCCGGGGACTGGGAACGTGAGCAGCTGGGCGAGTTGCCGCGCTGGCTTCAGGCCTGAGTGCGGCGCGACCCCAGCCTGGCCACCAGGTAGCTGAGTAACGCACCCAGGGCCACCGCCGTGCCCAGCGAGCGCAGTGCCGGGATTCCGGAGGCGGCGAGCACGGCGAAGGCAACCACCGTCGACGCCGCGCAGGTGGCCACCGCATGCCGGGTGTCCGCCCAGTCCCGGCCGCCGCGGCCCAGGAACAGCGCGTAATCCAGGCCCAGGCCGCCCACCAGCAGCAGGCCGACCATGTGGTAAAGGTCCAGCGGACCGGTCAGGAGGCGCAACAACAGCGCCGACGACACCAGCGCCGCGGCGACACAGGCCAGCGACCAGGCCGCGCGCGCCGGGCGCACCCGCCAGCACAGCAGCGCCGCGATCAACACCAGCACCATGCCCAGCACCCGCCAGGTGCGTTGCTGGTAGCCAGCCACCAGCGATTCGGACGCTTGGCGGTAGTCGACCACGAAGACCTCACCGTCAAACCGTTCCGCGATACCGTCGACCACGTCGCGGCTGACCGTGCCGGGCAGGTCGACAAGGCTGACCCACTGCACCTCGCCAGCTGGCCCGGCCAGGCGCAACAGTGACGCGTCCACCAGGGGCGCCAGCGGGCTGCCGGCGTAGTCTGCGGCGGATACCGGCGCCAGATCCTTTGCTGCCATGGCGTCGTCAATAAACGGCTCGAAGGCCGATTCGCCGAACGGCAATTCGGCCGTAGCGGCCCGCAGGCGCTCGCGCAGGACGGCCTCGGACGGAATCCGGTTCTGCCTTTCGCGCTGCAACGAAACCGGCGGCAGCAATGGCGCCAGGTCGCGAAAGCCCTCCAGCTGCTCCGCCCGCACAGCCGCGACCAGGGCCTCGTGCAAGGCCTGGCGCCGCCGGGCCAGCTGATCCGGGTCGCTGTCAGCCAACGCCAACTGGTAGCGCATGCTGGGCGCGCCCACGGCCTGGCGCAGGGCCGCGTCGCGCCGCAGCTGGGCTTCGGGCACCGGGCTCAGGGCGGACAGGTCACGGTTCCAGAACGGCACCGACCCCGCCAGGCCAAACGGCATCGCCGCAAGCGCGATCAATGCGGCGACCAGCACGACCAGCGGCAACACCAGTCCGGGCGAGCCGGCGTTGCCGGATTCCACCACGTCCAGCGGCTCCCCAGCGGCATCACCCGCCAGCACCGGTAGCACCCAGCGCGTGGTCGCGGCCGCGGCGATCACGCCGACGGCGGAAAACAGGCCCAGCTGCGCCATTCCCTCGGCGCCACCCAGCAACAGTGCGCCATAGGCCAGCGCCGTGCTCACGGCGCCCAGGCGCAGCGTCGGCCAGACGCGCCGCATGGCGTCGCCGCCCGGTGAATGTCGACGATGACTGAAGTAGTGCAGCGGAAAGTCGATCGCGATACCCAGCAGGGTAAAGCCGAAGGCCAGCGTGATGCCGTGCACCTGCTCAAAGGCCAGCGTCAATGCCGCCAGCCCCGCCACCATGCCAGTCGCCAGCGGTACCGCCGCCAGCCAGAGCACCGAGAACCGCCGGTAAGCCAGGCCGATGACCAGCACCAGCGCGATACTCGCGGCCAGGGAGCGCCAGGTCGCCTCGGCCCGGATCGTGTCCCGCAATTCAACGCCGAAGACGCCTGCGCCACTGATCTCGGCAGCCCCGGGGTCCAGCCCTTCCGCAGCCAGCGCGTCGCGCACCGCGGCGATGGCCCCGGCCTGCCCGTCCAGGTCAAAGGGCGCGGCGACCGTTTCAATCACCAGGACCTGGCGGCCGGTCAACCCTGCTGCCGCGCCCGACACCGTCACATCCAGCCCGGACAGGGCATCGAAGGACGCCAGCGTCGGATCGTGACGGAGCAGCGCCTCGTACGTTGGGTCGGGGGCCAGTCCCAGCTCGGCCAGCCGGTCGCGCAGCGTCGCGGCCAGGCCTTCGGTGCTCCAGTCGGTATCGGTCAGCAGGTAACGATAGCGCCAGGCCGGCTCCGGGGGGCGCGAATCGGTGTTGCCCTGGCCGGGTAGTCGCGCGATGTCGGAATGAGCAGACAGCCGCGCCACCACCCCCGCCGGCACATCCACCCCCGGCGGCAGCGCCAGCAGCAGGAACCGCGCGCCGGGCGTGTCACCGGCCCGGGCCACCAGCACGCGCTGGTCCAGCCCCTCGGCGCGTGGCAGGAACAGCCCCAGGTCGTAACTGAAACCCAGCCGCGTGGCGATGATGACCAGTCCGGCCAGCAGGGCCAGCAACCACGCGGCCACGACGCGCCGGCGATGCTGGCTGGCCGCGTTCACGGCGACGCCGGCCCGTCGGTGATTATCATGGCCTGCCGGGTGCCCCTGGCGTCGACGCGGTCGATGGCGACCAGCTGGTTGTCCTGCCCACGAACCTCCAGCAGCGCCAGGTGCTCGCGCAGCGCCTCGTCACGCGGCTTCAGGTGCAGGGTCCACTGGCCATCTCCAGCCTCCAGGTAGTCGGCCAGGAACACCGCGCCCAGGGCGTCGACATCGCCGGACAGCAGTGCCTTCAGGCCCGCCATCATCGCGCCCAGACCAGGCCGGCCCGACAGCGGCAATGACCGCGCCCGTCCGTTCTCGCCCTGGATTTCCACGCGATCACCCAGCACTGAAAGCCGTGCCCTGGACGGGCTGTCGACCCATTGCACCAGCTCGCCGATGTCCGGGAGCCATTGCAGGCGGCCGGTGTAGGTGACCGGCCCGGAGAACAACCCGCCCTCGCGGGTTTCGCGATAGTGCAGCACGTCGCTTGAGTCGGCGGCCAGGCCGGACAGGCGCGCCACCATCGCGGGATCCGGGGGCAGTACATCGCCGTCCGCGCCGGCCGCTACCGCGCCGGCGTTGGGCGCCAGGGCCAGCACCACGCACAGCAAAAGTCGTTTCGCCCTTTCCGGAATCGTTGGTCTACGCCCGCCTGCCCGGTGGCTCATCGTTCGGCCCAGTAGTCGAAGAAGTTGAACCAATTGTACGGGGCCTCCGTTGCCCGGGCGGCGAGCCGGTCGGCATAGCGCTGGGCGCATTCCGCCAAGGCCGCGGCTCGCTCGGCACGGGCGACGCCGGAAGGGACTTCGAAACGCTCGAAGACGACCCGGTACTGGCCGGCGCCCACACGCAGGCCGAAGAACAGCACGACCGGCACGCCCAGCACCATCGCCAGCTGCCACGGCGCGGTCGGCAGGTGGGCCGTGCCGCCCAGGAACTGCACCGGCACCGAGGCTTCGCGGCCACGCACGCGGTCGCCCAGCAACGCCACCAGGGCGCCATCGCGCAGGGTTTCCGACAGCTTCAGGCCCACGTTGGGCGAGCCGCCAAGGTCCAGCACCTCGCCCGCGAGCGACGGGTTCAGCGATTCGAACAGGGCCGTGATCGCGGGGTTCTGCCGGCGGTCCTGCACGTACCGCAGCGGCAGCTGCGGCCGCCGGTGACGAGCGACCCGCGAGGCCTCGAAACTGCCCAGGTGGGAGCCCAGCAGGAAGCAGCCCTGGCCAGCGTCGAGCGGCTCGTCCAGGGCCGCGGTGCCGGACAGCTCGACATCGATCCCTCGGCCATCGGCGCCCAGGATGAACAGGCGGTCGAGGGTCACGCTGGAGAAGTTCCAGAAATGCCGCCAGGTGTCGCGCCAACGCGGTTCGCGCCCCAGGACCCGCCGCAGGTAGTCACGCGACAGCGCGCGCTCTTCCCCGCGGGCCAGCCAGAACCACGCGCAGACGGGGCCCAGCATCAGGCGCGCCAGGCGCGGCCCACAGAACAGGCAAACGCGGGCAAACGCGGTGACCAGGCCAGCAGAGGCCACTTCCGGGCGCGACTGCCATTCCGTGGTCATGTTTCGCGGCGCTCCAGCAGTTGTTCCAGGGCACCCAGGGGCAGCTTGCCGGTGTCGTTGTACGGCAGCGCGCCAACCCGGAGCAGGGGCCGTGGCAGCAGGGCGGCATCGACATGGCCGGCCAGGTACGCGTGCACGGTCGCTGGCGCCGCTTCGCCACTGTAGGCGCCGGCCAGGCGCCCGCCGGCCCGGGTGCGCGGCAAAAAGATCACGCCGTCCTCCACGCCCGGTGCCTGCTTCAGCAACGCCGTCAATGCCGCCAGTGAGCCGCGCTTGCCGGCCACGTTGACCAGGTCGGCGCTGCGGCCTTCGAAATGCAGGTGACCGTCGTCATCCATGCGCAGCTGGTCCTGGACGATGACGGGGCCGGGCAGGTGGTCGGCGCTGACCCGCGTCTCGCCGTTACGGGTGTGGAAGCGGAACCCGGGAATGGCGCGCCAGCGTGGCTCAACGGCCACCCGGCGTGTCGCCAGGCAGCCGGTTTCGCTGCAGCCGTAGACATCGATGAGCTGGGCCCCGAATCGCTCTTCCAATTGTGAAGCCAGCGCCGCATCCAGCGGCGCCGTGGCGGAAATGACGCGTTGGATGGCCGGGAAGCGCGCCTGGCTGCCCAGCATCGCCTTCAGGTGCAGCGGTGTGCTGACCATCACGCGGGGCGTGGGCACCTGTGCCAGCGCGGTGGCCACGTCGGCGGGGTACAGCGGGCGGGACGAGGCGATGACGACCGGCAGCCGCAACGGCGCCATGACCGTGACCTCCATGCCATACATGTGCTGTGCCGGCACCGTGGCGACCATGCCACTGGTCTCGGCCAGCCCCGCCAGGTAGGTCGTGGCGTTCAGTTCCACGCCATGAAAATGAGTCCGCCACCGGCGCACGACCTCGCTGCCGGCACCGGTGCTGCCGGACGTAAAGGACCGGCTGACAACCGTATCGGCTTCGATCTGCGGCACCTTCGTGGACACCTTCGTGCCCAGGTCCTGGCGCAGGTCGTACGCGGGCATCCCGGCGGCGAGTTCGGCGCCATCGTGCAGCAGCGTGGGCGAGTCGTGCCCTTCGGAAACGCTTAGCTGCGCACCGACGGTGTCGTTTGGTGGCAGCAGCGTACACAGGCCACGGCAGAGCGCCGCCGCGAAGGCCACCTGGAACCGGTAGCGGTCCCGGGCCAGGTTGATGACGGCGCCGCGCTGCGGTATGCGCTCCGCCAGCGCGTGAACATCGCCCAGGAACCGGGCAACCGTCACCGGCTCGCCATCGCGAACCGCGAAAACCCCGTCCAGCGGACGGTCGAGCAAGGGTAAGGTGGAACGTTCGGCCATCTCGCCGCCGGCGCTCAGCCGGAAGTGCGTTCCTCTTCGACGAAGCGAGCCAGGCTGCGCAGGTCACGGAAGACTTCGCGCGTGGCCTCGTCCTCGGCCTTTACCTCGACGCCATAGGTCTTCGACAGCGCGAGCGCGAGCTCCAGCGCGTCAATGGAGTCCAGGCCCAGCCCTTCGCCGAAAAGGGGTTCTTCCGGTTCGATTTCCGACGCCTCGACATCCTCGAGATTCAGCACCTCGACGATCAGCGTGGCGAGTTCCTTTTCCATCAGTGAGGTTTCAGTCATGACAATCTGCTTCGGGCGCCCATGGCGGGTGCCATTTCGGTGTGTATCAGCCGCGCAGTTTATATTATTCTGCCCCCGCTCCACGATACCGGATAGAGAAATGCCCCTGGCCCGAACCGACAGCGCCCATGGTCTCGCCTGAACCCTTCCCGCAGCACGCGGGCGCGGCGATGTCGTTTGCGCTCGATGACGCCAGCCCCGGCACCGAGTTTGCGCGGTTCGATTTTCGCCCCGGCGCGCGGCCTGGCGATGGCGTCTTTACCGTCGACATGGCGCACCTGGCCGGGCCCCGCATCGAATCGTGGACCAGCGCTGATGCCGGCAACCTGCTGTTCGTCGAACTGCGCGCGGCACCCGGGGAAGACATCATGGCCGCCGCCGAGCGCCTCTACCGGGAGCTGTTCCGGCACCTTGACGAACGCGGCTTCCGCCACATCATCAAGGCCTGGAATCACGTCCCCGATATCAACCACGGCGAGGGTGACGACGAGATTTACAAGCGCTTTTGCCTGGGCCGTGCCCGCGCCATCGACGCCGCCTACGCCGACCGGCCAATGCCCGCCGGCACCGGGGTGGGGTTCAGCGCCGACGCCGGCCTGCAGGTACAGGCGCTGGCCAGCCGCGAGGCGCCGCTGTACATCGAGAACCCGCGCCAGGTGAGCGCCTTCGAATACCCGCGCCAGTATGGCCCGCGCAGCCCGTCCTTCAGCCGCGCCGTGGTGGCCGGACCGGGCCGGGACCGGCTGTTCGTATCCGGTACCGCCGCGATTGTCGGGCACCAGTCGAAGCACGCCGACTGCCTGGTTTCACAGGTGGAGGAAACCCTGCGCAACTGGCAGAGCCTGTTCGCGGCCTGCACGACGGCCACGGGACTGAAAGCGGGCTTCGACCAAGGCGGCGCCTACCGCGTCTACCTGCGCCATGCCGATGACCTGGACGATTGCCTGGCCGCGCTGGCGCGCGGCGGCGTTCCACTGGAAAAGACAACCGTGCTCCGGGCCGACATCTGCCGGCCGGAGCTGTTGTTTGAACTCGACGGGGTGGTCGCGCTTACTTGACCCCGTGCATCAGCTTGTTGATGAGCGGTGCGGCGACCAGGTAGACGATACCGAACACCAGGCCCAGCCAGAACAGCTGCATGTAGGTGTCGGAATACTGCGCGATGGCCGCGCCCTCGGCCGGGCCATGCCCGCCACCGGACGCGATGGCGGCGATGATGCCGGCCACGTACTGCGCCATGGCGA
Source organism: Marinihelvus fidelis (assembly GCF_008725655.1). Taxonomy (NCBI): domain Bacteria; kingdom Pseudomonadati; phylum Pseudomonadota; class Gammaproteobacteria; order Chromatiales; family Wenzhouxiangellaceae; genus Marinihelvus; species Marinihelvus fidelis. Next base: position 179,296 of record NZ_VYXP01000005.1, read on the forward strand.
TCGACAGGAACCAGCCGCCCATGGCCAGCCCCACGTCCTTGTCGTCGGCCAGCTTGGTCACCATCGACAGGCCAATCGGCGAAATGCACAGCTCACCGGTGGTGTGCAGCAGGTAACAGATCGCCAGGAAAATCCACGGCACCAGGCCGGCCGGGTTCTGCATGTTGTTGATGGCCCAGACCAGCACGAAGAAGCCCAACGCGACCTGGATCAGGCCGAGCGCGAACTTGCGCGGGATCGACGGGTTCATGCCCAGTTTCTCCAGCCGCGGCCAGATCGCTGCGAACACCGGCGCGAACAGCAGGATATACAGCGGGTTGGCGGACTGGAATACGCCGAAACCGCCGGCCTGCCAGGACGCGCTGTCCCCGTACATGGGCGTGGAGAATTCGCGCGCGAAGAAGTTCAGCGAGCTGCCGGCCTGCTCAAACAGCGCCCAGAAACAGGCGTTGGCCAGGAACAGCAGCAGCATGGCGATGTAGCGCTGCAGCTGCACCTTGCCCAGGCGAACGCCGGAAACGACGAAGTACACGCACAGCCCGGCCATGATGCCGACCAGGATGAAGCCCAGCACGGTGCTGGCTGACAGCAGGAAGTAGCACACCGCCGCCAGGCCCAGGGCCGCCAGGCCGACCACGAAAAACCGTGTCCAGCTGTCCTTGCCCGGCTCCGGCCGCCCGACCGAACCCAGCGAACCCTTGGCCCATTCCAGCCACAGCGTCGACAGGATCATGCCGATGCCGGCGGCGAAGAAGCCCCACTTCAGGCCGTACTGGGTGCCGATCCACGCCGAGGTGATGAACGGCGCGATGAAGGCGCCCAGGTTGATGCCCATGTAGAAGATCGTGAAACCGGAATCACGGCGCACATCGCCCGGTGCATACAACTTGCCGATCATGGCCGAGATATTCGGCTTGAACAGGCCATTGCCGGCCACCACCAGCGCCAGGCCGATCAGGAACCAGTTCAGGTCCTCGATGGTCAGCACGAACAGGCCGGCGGCCATGATGATGGCACCCAACAAAATCGAACGCTGGTAACCCAGCACGCGGTCGGCGACGTAGCCGCCGGCGATACCGGTAGCGTAGACCAGCGCGGTGTAGCCGCCGTAGACCAGGCTGGCCTCGGCGTTGGCCTGGTCGCCCAGGTGGCCGAAGAACGTGGTGGCCACGTAAACGGCCAGGATGGCGCGCATGCCGTAAAAGGCGAAGCGCTCCCACATCTCGATGGTAAACAGTTGCCACAGGGCCTTCGGGTGCCCCAGGAATTCGCCGGCGGGCAGGCCGGGCTGGTGCGGTGTCGTGGATTCGGGTTGGCTCACGAATGCTCTCCCTGGAAAGTCTTTTGGAATCGTTATCAGTGTTGGCTATGGAGTTATCCACAGCGAAATCGCGGCAAGCATAACAGAAAGGCATATGCCGACGGCGCCACGGCCGGCATGCGATAATGGCGCATCCCATCCAATCGAAGCGGTACGCCCATGGACCAGCAAGTCGCCCAGCAGTTTATCGACGAAAAATGGAACGACGAGATCACCCCCGAGCTGATCGAGTACATCCGTATTCCCAACAAGTCGCCCCATTTTGACCCCGACTGGGCCGAGCACGGCTACATGGAGCAGGCTGTGCAGCAGATCCATGACTGGTGCGCGAAGCAGGACCTGCCCGGCATGCACATCGAGATCGTCCGCCTGGAGGGCCGCACACCGCTGATCTTCATGGATATCCCGGCAACCGGCGGCGGCAGCAACGACGACACGGTGCTGCTCTACGGCCACCTGGACAAGCAGCCGGAAATGACCGGCTGGGCCGATGACCTGGGCCCATGGAAGCCGGTCATCAAGGACGACAAGCTCTACGGCCGCGGCGGCGCCGATGACGGTTACTCCGCCTATGCCTCGCTGACCGCGATCCTGGCGGTGCAGCGCCAGCAGCTGCCGCATACGCGCTGCGTGGTCATCATCGAGGCCTGCGAGGAGTCGGGCAGCTACGACCTGCCGCACTACATCGAGCACCTGGAAGACCGCATCGGCCAGCCGTCGCTGGTGGTCTGCCTGGATTCCGGCGCCGGCAACTACGAGCAACTCTGGCTGACCGTGTCGCTGCGCGGCATGGCCGCAGGCACCCTGCGCGCCGACGTGCTGGAAGAAGGCGTGCACTCCGGCTATGCCTCGGGCGTGGTGCCGTCCAGCTTCCGTGTGCTGCGCCAGCTGGTCGCCCGCCTGGAAGACGAGGACACCGGCCAGGTGTTGCCGGACTACCTGCACACCGAGATCCCCGCCGAGCGCCTTCAGCAGACGGAGAAAATGGCCGAGGCCCTGGGCGATGCGGTCTGGGAAGCCTACCCCTTTGTCAAGGGCGTCGAGCCGCAGGCCGACAACAACGTTGACCGGATTCTGAATCGCACCTGGCGCCCGGCGCTGTCCTACACGGGTGTCGACGGCATGCCGTCGCTGGCCAATGCCGGCAACGTGCTGCGCCCGCACACCAGCCTGAAACTGTCGATGCGCCTGCCGCCCACCGTGGACGGCGAAGAGGCCACGCGGCAGATGAAGACGACGCTGGAGGCAAACCCGCCCCACAACGCGAAGGTTGAGTTCGAAGCCGACCAGGCCGCCACCGGCTGGACCGCGCCGGACGTTGCCCCGTGGCTGCACGAGTCGCTGGAACGCGCCTCGCAGGCCGCTTACGGCAAGGGCGTGATGTACATGGGCGAGGGTGGCACGATTCCGTTCATGGCTATGCTCGGCGATGCCTACCCGGAGGCGCAGTTCATGATCACCGGCGTGCTGGGGCCCAAGTCCAACGCCCACGGCCCGAACGAGTTCCTGCACCTGCCGTTCGTCAAGAAGCTGACCACCTGCGTGGCGCGGGTCCTGGTGGACCACGCCAACCGCGGCCAATGATGGCCAGCCGTCGCAAAACGATCCGACCGCATCTTGGCCCGGCACGGCTGGCCGGCCTGCTCGCCGCCATGCTGCTGGCCCCGGCCATGGCCGCCGCCGAGGTCACGTCAACGGATGCCAACGGCTTTGGCATCGTGCAGCAACGCAACCTGCCCGGTGTGACGCCGCAGCAGGCCTGGGCCGCGATGACCCGGCGCGTGGGCAGCTGGTGGGATCCATCCCACACCTGGAGCGGTGACGCGTCGAAGCTGAACCTCGAGGCCAAGCCCGACGGCTGCTTCTGCGAGTGGCTGCCCAACGGTGGCTGGGCCGAGCACATGCGGGTCGTTTATCTGGTACCCGGCCAGAGCCTGCGCCTGCGCGGTGGCCTTGGGCCGCTGATGGAGCTGGGGTTGAGCGGCACCATGACCTGGCGCGTCAGCGCCAGGGAAACCTCGGGTGACACCGCGGCCGGCACCCTGGTCGAATGGCGCTACATCGTCAGCGGCCACCGGCCGGAAGGCTTTGCCGACCTGGCGCCCGCAGTCGACGGCGTGCTGGGCCAGCAACTGGACCGCCTGGCGGACTCGCTGGCCAGCCAGCCCTAGGCGCAGCCACGGTTTAGCCTGCCGGCGGCCCGTTCTTCAATGTCGACCCCCGGTCACCGGTCAAGGGCACCCAGAGCTGGTCGGTGAACCAGCCGCGGCGGTCGCGGAAATCCGCAGCCACGCGAAAACCGGACCGCGTTGACAGGTCGGCGATCATCGCGTCGTCATACTTCTGGGAAATCTCCATGAACACGCGTTCACCCTGGGCGAATGTGAAGTCGCGTTCCAATGCCGCGATCGGGACGCGCTGGTCACGCAGGCTGCGCAGCCAGCTGCGCGCCGCCCCGGTCGCCGGGTCATATTCCGGCGCGTGCTCAAAACCCGCCGGGTCAAACTCGCCGCCAAGCTCGTGGTTGATGCGCGCAAGCAGGTTCAGGTTGAACGCCGCCGTCACGCCGGCCGCGTCATTGTAGGCCGCGCGGATAATCGCCGGGTCCTTCTTCAGGTCCAGCCCGATCAACAGGGCGTCCCGCGGCCCCATGGCGCGGCGGAGAAGCGACAGGAAGCCGACCGCGCCCTCGTCACCAAAATTGCCCAGGTTTGAGCCCATGAACGCGAACACCCGTCGTTGCTCACCCGGCACCAGGTCTTCAAGCCAGGCCATGTAATTAACCGCCATTGGGCGCAGTTCCAGCCACGGCCGGCCCGGCCGCAGGCGCCCGGCCAGCTGGTCCAGCACCGCCGCGGAAATATCGACCGGGCGATAGGAAAAATCCGCGCCGTTGGCCTGCAGGGCGTCCAGCAAGTAGCGGATCTTGCTGCCATCGCCGGAACCCAACTCAACCAGCTCAAACGGCTCATCGGTCGCCATCGCGGTGGCCATGGGCTCGCCCTGCTCGCGCAGGATCTCAAGCTCGCAGTCGGTCAGGTAATACTCCGGCGACGCCATGATGGCCTGGAACAGTTCGTCCCCACGTTCATCATAGAAATAGCGCGACATCAGGCGTTTTGGCGTGGCCGAGAGCCCGGCCAGCACGTCACGCGCGAATGCGCTGTCATTCAATACGTCCGAATCGTTCAAGAGGCCCCCCCGAACCCGGTTCATTCCGCGCAGTGTGTCGCCTGGTGACAATCGTCAACCCGCGCGACGTGCTCCACCTGCAGCGTGGCGTGATGAATTCCGAAGCGCTCGGCCAGGCCCGAGGTCACTTCGTGGATAAAGCCGTCATCCCGCGGCACCGGGTCCATGACCAGGTGCGCGGTCAGGGCCGTATCGGTCGTGCTCATGCCCCAGATATGCAGGTCGTGCAGGTCGACCACGCCCGGCCGGTCGCGCAACCAGTCACGCACGGCGCCGGGGTCGATATCCCGTGGCACGCCGTCCACGGCCAGGTTCAGCGAGTCGCGCAGCAGGCCCCAGGTCGACAGGAAGATCACCACGGCGATGGCCAGGCTGATGACCGGATCCACCCAGTGCCAGCTGAAGGCCAGGATCAGGCCACCCGAAATCACCACGCCCACCGACACCACGGCGTCCGCGGCCATGTGCAGGAACGCGCCCCGGATGTTCAGGTCGTGATCATTGCCGGAAATGAACATCAGCGCCGTCAGCGTGTTGATGATGACGCCAATTGCAGCCACGACCACGATGGTCAGGCCCGCGGGGGCCGCCGGGGCCATTATCCGCTGCACCGCCTCCCAGGCGATCGCGCCCACCGCGCCCAGCAGCAGCATGGCGCTGCCCAGGCTGGCCAGGATGGTCGCGCGGGAGTACCCATAAGTGCGCCGCAGTGAGGGCGTCCGCTCTGCCAGCGCATTCGCGCCCCAGGCCAGCAGCAGGCCGAGCACGTCACCCAGGTTGTGCCCAGCGTCGGTGAGCAGCGCCAGCGAATCGGCCTTCCAGCCGAACCAGGCCTCGACGGCGACAAATACCAGGTTCAGCGATACGCCGATGGCAAACGCCCGGTTGTAGTCGGGCGCGTGATGATGGTGATGATGCGCGGTGGCGCGATTCATGCCGGACGTGGCTCAGGCGCCGCCGTGGATGGCCTGCCACAGCACCCAGGCGCCGATGACGATAAATCCGGAGCCGGCCAGCAGGGACATGATCCGCGGATTAATCACCTCGGACAGCACCGCGCCCGCCGCCACGCCGATCGCCGAGGTCAGCACCAGTGCCGCCGCAGCGCCAAGGAAAACCGTCCAGCGGCTGACATCACGGTCGGCCGCGAACAGCATGGTCACCAGCTGTGTCTTGTCCGCCATTTCGGCGATAAAGACACTGGCGAAAACAGTGGCGAGCAGTTTCCATTCCATCTCGTTGCAGCTCCCTCGATTGATGCCGTCATTGTACGCAATCGTGCCCCGCGCCGATTGATTCGTCCGCCATGCGCGCCGATACTTCACCTTTCTTCCCCGCTGCGGAATGTTCCATGAGCGATACGCTGAAAGTCTGGTTTAACGGCGCCCTGCGCGACCTCGAAGAATGCAATGTCAGCATTCGATCCCACGCCCTGCATTACGGCTCCTCCGTGTTCGAGGGCGTCCGCGTGTATCGCACCCATCGCGGCCCCTGCGCATTCCGCCTGAACGACCACCTGAAACGCTTCTTCTGGTCGGCCAGCATCTATCGCATCCCCATGAAGTATTCGTTCGAGGCGATTCACGAAGCCTGCATGGCCACTGTACGCGCCAATGGTTACGAGTCCGCATACCTGCGGCCGGTCGCGTTTCGCGGCGACTGCGGCCTGGGCGTGATGCCGGGTGACATGAACGTGGTCGAGACCGCCATCATTCCCGCCGAATGGGGCACATACCTGGGTGAAGGTGTGCTCGAGCGCGGCGTCGAGGTCTGCGTCAGCTCGTGGCAACGCGTGGCGCCCAACACCATCCCTGCCGGCGCCAAGGCGGGCGGCAACTACCTGTCCAGCTTCCTGATCGTCACCGAGGCGAAGGACCGCGGGTTCACCGAGGGCATCGCCCTGGGCGCCGACGGCCTGGTCAGTGAGGGTTCCGGCGAGAACGTGTTTGTCATCAACGACGGCCGAATCCTGACGCCGCCGGTATCCGCCTCGATCCTGGGCGGCATCACCCGCGACACGGCCATCAAGCTGGCGCGCAAGCTGGGCTATGAGCTGGTCGAGCAGTCCATCTCCCGCGAGCAGCTGTACGCCGCCGACGAGATTTTCTTTACCGGCACCGCCGTGGAGATCACCCCCGTACGCAAGGTCGACCACCTGCTGATCGGTGACGGCACCCGCGGCCCGGTCACGACCGCGGTACAGGACGCCTTCTTCGGCCTGTTCGACGGCCGTACCGAGGATGAGTGGGGCTGGCTGGAGCCGGTCGGCAGCAACGCCGACTGAATTCGGCGACAATTCCCGCCCCGGCTGACAATTTTTGTCACCGGGGCAACACAAAACGGCAACTTTCCGGTTTTCCGCGCACCAACCGCCCCTGCCCCAAAATGGCGCATCGCCCTGTTTTAGCACGTTTTTAGCCCTAACCACGCATTGTGGCACACTTATTGCTTTAAACCTATCCGCTAGGCACCGAAGCCTGACCAACGACAGGCAACGGTACTTAAAAGCTGAAGGGAAGAGGCTGTTTCCCGTAAACACGGCTCCTTGGTTGCTGAGCCCGCCACGCAGGCTATCCGCTGGTCTGCAGGCACACGGGATAAAACAAACATCTTGTCTGTGGAAAGGAATCCGCAAGTCAGTAACGCGGAAGCAGAGAAGGGGTAGCCACCCGACAGTCGCCCCGAATTTTGGTTTTAGCTTGGGGGAAGTCGAGGTCGGACGGTAAGGGGATCGTCTGTAGATCACGGCCTAGGGGAAACGTGGAGTGAGATGCCAGTCGTAACTCCACGATTTGGAAAAGACCCGCGGATGCCGGGTCTTTTCTTTTTTTGGGGGCAGGAAAGGCTTCAGTGCGGGTTCAGGGGCGTTCTTTGGCTGGGAGCGTGCCGCTCTTATCTGGTGTGGTCGATCAATTGCGCGAACTTCGCGAAATTTTCTTGGCTGCGGAGCCCTGGGGGTCAGGAGATCGGGCGGCCGATGAAGGTCAGGCCGCAGATGAGGATGCCAAGCGCGATGACCGTGATGGTGACGTGCACGGCGGGGCGGCGGCTGACCAGGCCGGCCACCAGCAGCACCAGGCCCAGGCCGCGCAGCAGGTTCAGCCAGGAGTAGCGCGCGTGTTCCAGCAGCAGGTACTCACTGACCAGGGACAGTGTCGTCGACAACGCCAGGAGCCCGAACAGGATGCTGTGGCGTCGGTAATAGTAGAAACGCATATCGAATCGCTCGTCCGAGCGCTCGGGGATCTCCGGCACGCTGACGTGGCTGGCCAGGTACAGCAGGATCGGCACCGACAACAACAGCAGCAACTGCGCCACGCTCCAGCTGGGCTGGTCGCGGTAGGCCCAGAGCATGAACCAGCTGTTGACGTGCATGACGAAAATGAACGCCAGCCAGCATGAATGGATCCAGTACGGCTTGATGTGGTCACGTGACTCGATCATCTGGCCCACGCTGCGCACCAGCAGGGTCACGCCCAGGCCGGCGATGACCACGTAGAACCCGACGATGAACTCGAACAGGCTCATTACCCGTCCTCAGTCACCCTGGTAGTCGGTGATGATGTAACCGCCGGATTTGGGGTCGTGCTCCATCTTCAGCAGCTTGCGCTTCTCCATTTCCTGCAGCAGGTCGCTGAATGAACGAAAGCCGTGGTAGCTCTCGCTGAACGAAGGCTTACGGCGTTTCAGCGCCTGCTTGACCATCGAGCCCCAGACATTGGACTCCTCGCCACGCTCGCTGACCAGGTCATCGATGGTCTCCAGCACCTGGTCGAAGGCTTCCTGTGCGCGCTCCTCCGCGGGCTTGCCGCCACCGGACTTGCCGCCACCGTTGCCCGCGGCCCTGGCCTCGCCGGCGTCCTTCTTCGATGCCGATTTCTTCTTCGGCTTGCGGCGCTCGGCCTTGCGGACGATGTCCTCGTAGAAAATGAACTCGTCGCAATTGGAAATCAGCAGGTCAGACGTCGAACCCTTCACGCCAATGCCGATGACCAGCTTGTTGTTCTCGCGCAGCTTGGAGACCAGCGGCGAGAAATCCGAGTCGCCGGAAATGATCACGAAGGTATCGACGTGCTCCTTTGTGTAACACAGGTCCAGCGCGTCGACGACCATGCGGATATCGGCCGAATTCTTGCCCGACATGCGCCGGTGCGGGATGTCGATCAACTCGAACGACGCCTCGTGCATGTCGTTCTTGAAGTCCTTGTAGCGCTCCCAGTCGCAGTAGGCCTTCTTGACCACGATGTTGCCCTTCACCAGCAAGCGCTCAAGCACCTCGTCAATGTTGAAGCGGGCGTAACGGGCATCGCGGACGCCCAAGGCAATGTTTTCGAAGTCGCAGTAAAGGGCAAGGCTGTTGGTGCTGTCGCTCATTAAGTAGGGCCAGGTGGGATTCGGCCTCATTCTACGGGATAAATGGGTATAGGATGCGGGCATGGACAATGCCAGCGACAACGCGCCGTACTACGAACTGGGCCCGGACACGGTTATCCACGCCGTGGAATCGACCGGCCGTTTCAGCGACGGCCGCCTGCTGGCGCTGAACAGCTACGAGAACCGCGTTTACCAGGTGGGCATGGAAGAAGGCCCGCCGCTGGTGGCCAAGTTCTACCGCCCCGGCCGCTGGACCGACGCGCAGATCCTGGAGGAACACGCCTTCGCGCTGGAACTGGCCGACGCCGATATCCCCATGGTTCCGCCGATGGTCATCGACGGCGGAACGCTGTTCCGACACGACGGCTTCCGCTTCGCCCTGTTCGAGCGTCGCGGCGGCCACGCGCCCGAGCTCGATGATCGCGAAACCCGTATCTGGCTCGGCCGATTCATGGCGCGTATCCACGCCGTCGGCGCGTCGAAACCCTTCGCCGAGCGCCCCGCGCTGACCCCGGCGCGCTTTGGCCGCGACTCTCTCGACGCGCTGATGTCCGGCCAGTGGCTGCCAATGCACCTGGAAACCGCTTTCTCCAGCCTGGGCGAAGACCTGATGACCGGCATCGAGGCCGCCTGGGAACGCGCCGGCAGCTTTCGCAGCATCCGCCTGCACGGCGACTGCCACGTTGGCAATATCCTGTGGCGCGACGGCCCGTTTTTTGTCGACCTGGACGACTGCCAGTCTGGCCCCGCCGTGCAGGACCTGTGGATGTTCCTGTCCGGCGAACGCGACGAGATGGAAACCCAGCTCAAAGACCTGGTTCAGGGCTACCGCGAGTTCCACGACTTCGACCTGCGCGAACTGAACCTGGTCGAGGCCCTGCGCACCCTGCGCATGCTCCATCACGCCGCCTGGCTCGCACGGCGCTGGGAAGACCCGGCCTTCCCCATCGCCTTCCCCTGGTTCGACGACCCGCGTTACTGGGAAAACCTGGTGCTGGGCCTGCGCGAGCAACTCGGCCGCCTGGCGGAACCGCCCCTCGAGATTCGGGAGTGGTGAAGAGGGAGGTGTAAGGAGGGAGGAGTAAGGATTGAGGTGATCCTAAACGTCACCTGTCACGCGTCACGCGTCACGTGTCACCATCAATAATGCGGTGGCACCTCGTCCGCCGGATCACTGCCGCCACCGGCGCCGGAATCACGCAGGTCGTCCAGTCGGCGTGCCATCGCTTCAACAGCGCGTTTCAGGGCGCTAATTTCGCGGTCCTGGCGGGCCACCGTGTCGTCGAGTTGCTGGTGGGTGGCCTCGGCAAATGCGAGCTGGCTTTCCAGTTCTTCGACGCGGGCGGTGAGTGCGGTGAGGTCGGGCAGGCTCATCGTGATGGCTCGGCTCAGTCGCCGTCGGTCACGTCGGGCAGTTCCGCCGGCGGCTCCCAGAGCTCGACGCGGTTGCCGTCGGGGTCGACGAACCAGCCGAAGCGGCCGAAGTCGGCTTCTTCGCGCTCGGGCAGGACTTCGCCGCCGGCCAGGGCCACGCGGCGCAGGGCCTTGTCCAGGTCGTCGACGACCAGGTTGAACATGAAGCCCTGCGAGGCATTGCCGAAATATTCGGTGTCGGCCGCGAAAACGCTCCAGACGGTGAACGAGTTGGGGGGCATGTCGTCCGGCGCGAAGCTGGTGCCGCGGGTGTCGCCCCAGGATTCCACCGAGATGCCCAGCGCGGTCTTGTACCAGTCGCCCAGTTTGGCCGGGTCCGGCGAGCGGAAAAACACGCCGCCCACGCCAATCGCCCGGCCTTCCTTGTTGTTGTCCGCCATGCCTGTCGCCTGTCGTGAATTCGAAGCGCACATGATACCGCAGCCGGCCAGGCGGGCCGGTGTGCTACGCTCCGGCCGAGACCGTTTCGCAACCTGATCCCCATGCATGCATTTCGAAGTTTTCCCATTGCGCTTCTCGCCCTGCTGCTTGGCGCCTGCGCCAGCCTGCCGGAGGACCTGAAGCAGGTGCCTTCGCAGGCCTGGCCACAGCCCGCAAATACCGCCCTTGGCCGGTATTTTGACCAGGCCGGGCCCACCGACCAGGGCAAGTCCGGCGTGGTGGCGCTGCCTCACCCGCGGCATGCTTTCATGGCCCGTTACGCGCTGGCGGCGCAGGCCGAGCACACGCTGGACATGCAGTACTACCTGTGGAAGGGCGATACCGCCGGTGAACTGCTGTTGCTGCAGGCCCTGGCCGCCGCGGACCGCGGTGTCCAGGTGCGCCTGCTGATCGATGACATCTACCACCATGGCCGTGACCAGGTTTATGCCACGATCGACCGGCACCCCAATGTGCAGGTGCGCGTGTTCAACCCGATTCCCAACCGCGGCCTGGCCCGCAACCTGGGTTTCGCGGCGCACAAGTCGAAGCTGAACCATCGCATGCACAACAAGATCTTCCTGGTCGACAACGCCGCGGCGATCCTGGGCGGGCGAAACATCGGCGATGACTATTTCGGCGTCGACCCCAAGCTGAACTTTAACGACCTGGATGCACTGGCCGTGGGCCCCGTTGCCCGGCAGGCCGGCGATGCCTTTGACCTGTACTGGAATAACCACCACGCCGTGCCCGTCGGGGTGCTCTACGAAGAAGACGCGATCGCACCCGGCGCGCTGGACGCACTGCGGGAACGGCTGGAAACCGCCCAGGCCGGGCACCTGGACACCATGCCCTACCAGGTACCGCTCGAAGGCGATGAGCTGTACCTGCACCTGGACGAACTGTCTGCCAGGCTGACCTGGGCGCCGGCGCGCGTGGTGGTCGACCCGGTGTCGAAGTTCGAGGGCAGCGGCGCATCGGCGCTGGCCGACCTGGTCACCGAACTCTCCAAGCAGGCCAGTGAGCAGGTCACGGTACAGACGGCCTACCTGATTCCTTCGGACGAAGGCATCGCCATGGCCAGGGATATGCACGCGCGCGGTGTCCGCATCCGCATGATGACCAACTCCATGCAATCCAATAACCACCTGAGCGTGCACGCGTTCTACATGAAATATCGCAAGGAGATTATCGAGTCCGGTGTCGAACTGTACGAACTGCGCGCCGACAGTGAACTGCTCGAATTCCTGAAGGAATCGGAGGACGATATCGCCAGTTCGCATGCCGGGCTGCACACCAAGGCCTTCGTCGTCGACCGGCAAACCAGTGTTATCGGCTCCTACAACATGGATCCGCGCTCAAGGGTCTGGAACTCGGAGATCGCCCTGGTGGTGGAAGGCGAGGCCTTCGCCGACACCGTGCTGGACATCATGAACAGAACCTTCGAGCCCGGTAACGCGTACCGCCTGACCGTCGAGGACGGCGACCTGCTGTGGACCATCGACACCCCGGACGGCCAGCAGACCTGGGACAAGGATCCGGGTTCGACCGCCTGGCGCCGGTTCCTGGCCCGCATCACCGGCTGGATTCCCATTGAAAACGAACTCTAGGCCCGAACCATGACTTCCATTTCCCGCACGCTGGCCAGCCTGCTGGCGCTGACCCTGGGCAGCTTGCCCGTCATCAACCACGCCATGGACACCTCCACCGTGAACACCGACGACCCGTACCTGTGGCTCGAGGACATCGAGGGCGAAAAGGCCCTGGACTGGGCCCGCGCGCAGAATGAGAAAAGTCTGGCCGAGCTCGAAGCCCGGCCGGAATTCCAGCCGCTGTTTGAGAAGAACCTGGCGGTCTACGACTCCCAGGACCGGTACCCGAGCCCGTCCATCCGCGGCGAGCACATCTACAATTTCTGGCGCGACGCCGAGCACGAGCGCGGGCTGTGGCGACGCACCACCTTCGATGAATACCGCAAGGCCGAGCCGGCGTGGGAGATCCTGATCGACCTGGACGCGCTGGCCGAGGCTGAAGGGGAGAACTGGGTCTGGGCCGGTTCCAGCTGCCTGCAGCCCGGCTACGAGCGCTGCCTGGTTTCGCTGTCACGCGGCGGCGCCGATGCCTCCGTCACCCGCGAGTTCGACCTCCCCAGCAAGACCTTTGTCGACGACGGCTTCCAGCTGCCAGAAGCCAAGGGCTTCGCCAGCTTCATGGATCGCGACACGGTGATGGTCAGCACCGACTTCGGGCCCGGCTCGATGACCGAGTCCGGCTACCCGCGCATCGCCAAGCTGTGGCGGCGCGGCACGCCGTTGGAGCAGGCCGAGGTCATCCACGAAGGCCAGGCGAGCGACATTGGCGTCTGGGCCTACCAGGTCCATACCCCGGAACGGGTCTACCCAATGGTGCAGGTGGCGCCCACCTTCTTCAGCCAGAAGACCTACCTGTTTGGCGACGACGGGCTCAAGGCAATCCCCATCCCGGCGGATGCGAACATCGAGACCATCTTCCGCAACCAGCTGCTGGTGTCGCTGAAGTCCGACTGGACCCGCGACGGCAAGACCTGGTCCCAGGGCGCACTGGTCTCCATCGACCTGGATGACCTGCTGGCCGGCGAGGGCACGGTGCAGCCGGTGGTGTTGCCAGACGCACGCTCTGCCATCGATGGTGTGGCACGAATTCGCGACCGTGTGCTGGTGAACCGCATGACCGATGTCCGCAGCCGTCTCACCGAGCACCGCCTGGTCGACGGCCAGTGGAAAGAACGCGATGTGGACGCGCCCACCATGGGCCAGATCAACATCGTGTCCACCAGCGACGACAGCAATCACTGGTTCTTCAGTTACACGGACTTCCTCACCCCCACGTCGCTGTTCGAGGCCGGCACCGCGGAGGCGCCGGTCAGGCTGAAAGAGCTGCCAGCCTTCTTCAATGCCGACCCGTTCGAGGTCAGCCAGCACTTCACCCGGTCCGCGGACGGCACGCGCGTGCCGTATTTCATGGTGGCCCGCAAAGACCTGGACCTGAATGCCAGCAACCCGACCCTGATCTGGGCCTACGGCGGCTTCGAAGTGTCACAGACGCCCAACTACTCGGCCACCATCGGCATGGACTGGCTCGAACAGGGTGGTGTCTACGTGGTCGCCAACATCCGTGGCGGCGGCGAGTACGGCCCGGCCTGGCACCAGGCCGCGCAGCGCGAGAACCGGCAGAAGTCCTACGATGACTTCTATGCCGTGGCCGAAGACCTGATCGCCAGGAAGGTCACATCCCCCGCCCACCTGGGCATCCGCGGCGGCAGCGGCGGCGGCCTGCTGGTGGGCATGCTGTTCACGCAGCGCCCCGAGTTGTTCAACGCCGTGGTCTGCCAGGTACCGCTGCTCGACATGTGGCGCTTCGACAAGCTGCTGGCCGGCGCCAGCTGGGTGGAAGAATACGGCGACCCGGACAACCCGGACGACTGGGCCTGGCTGCAGAACTATTCGCCGTACCACAACCTGGACGCGGACAAGGACTACCCGCGCGTCTTCTTCACGACTTCGACGCGCGACGACCGCGTCCACCCAGCGCACGCGCGCAAGATGGTCGCGAAGATGAACGACATGGGGCTGCCGAACCTGTACTACGAGAACATCGAGGGCGGGCATGGCGGCGCGGCCAATAACCGGCAGTCGGCGCGGGTACAGGCGCTCATCTACACCTACCTGCTCCACGAGCTCCGCTGAACGTGACGCCGCTTCGGGCCGGGCTGTGTGTGGCCTGGACCAGGGCACGCTGTGAATACATCCCTGTACGCTTATCAGCGACATCCTTGTCGCCGATAGCCCTGGTCCAGGCCACATACAGCCCGGCAAGCGGCGTCATCGCGACGCGTGGCGTGCGGCATGCGAGGTGGCGCGTGGCATGCGAGGGGTGAGGGCTGTGGCGGGGCTTTGGGAGACTATCGCCGGCAGGGATGCCGGCGATAAGCGTACAAGGACGTATTCACAGCGTGTCTCCCAAAGCCCCGCCGCAGCCCTCAGCCCGCCACGCAGGCTACGCACCACCCCGGGAAGATGTTGCCTTGCCGGCCGTTTGCCCCCACATCGTGAACATTCGCCCATTCAGTAAAGGTTAGAGACATGGAACAGATGCAGGACATCCAGATGGACCTGGCGCAGCTTTGCCGCGAGGACATTTTCACCGACAGCCGCGTTGGCAGCGTGCGCCGGCTGACGCCGGTAACGGCCGACGGCGATGACGACGCCTCGCGCCCGGTGCAGTATTTCGGCAGCACCCAGATCATGACCCCCGCGGGCGCGCTGCCGCTGAACTTCGAGCTGCCCGGCGATTCGCTGCAGTCCGCGATCGAGGGTTTTGGTGATGCCGCCCGCGAAGCGGTTGAGCGCACCATGGAGGAGCTGAAGGAAATGCAGCGCGAAGCAGCTTCTCAGATCGTCGTGCCCAAGGGCGGCGAAGTGCCGGGCGGCTTCGGCGGCCCGGGCGGCGGTATCCAGATGCCGTGAGGCACCGCCTCGCCCTGGCCCTGTTCCTGGCCGCGCTGGCTGTCATGCCGGCCGCGGCCCAGGACGAGCCGACCTGGCGCCGGGTCGACCCCGCCAACCTGGTGTTCATCGGCATGAACGAGGGCCAGGTCGTGCTGGAACTCAACCCGGCATTCGCGCCGGAGACTACGGCGCGGTTCCGCACCCTGGTGGAAAGTGATTTCTACCGTGGCCTCAGCTTCTACCGCGTGATCGATGGCTTCGTCGCCCAGGCCGGTGATGAGAGCGATATTTCCGGCGAGACGCCTGACAAGGGCCTGCCCCCCGAGTTTGAACGCGAGTTCGACCCGGACCTGCCCTGGACCCCGGTCCAGAAGCCTGACCTGTTCGCGCCGGAAACCGGCTTCAGCGATGGTTTCGCCGTGGGCCGGGACGGCAAAACGGTCTGGCTGTCGCATTGTCCGGGCGCGGTCGCCATGGCGCGCGGTAACGAGCCCAACTCCGGCCAGACCGATTTCTATATCGTCATCGGCCAGGCACCGCGCTACCTCGACCGCAACCTGACCATCTTTGCCCGGGTCATCGACGGCATGGACGTGGTCCAGAAGATCCAGCGCGGTGACCGCGACGAGAACGGCATCATCACCAATGAACTCGCACGCAGCCGGATCGGGCGCATGCGCATGGGGTATCAGCTGGAAGAAGACGAGCGGCTGGAATACTACGTCATGAACACCGCGGACGCGGCGTTCAGGGATTACGTGGAGAGCCGGCGTGACCGGCGCCACGAGTTCTTCGACCACCGCCCGCCAAAGGTGCTCGACGTCTGCCAGGTGCCCATTCCCAGCCGCGCAGAAAAAGTCAGCGTGCTGAGCCGGCGCGTGCAGCCGTAAAGACTACTTTTTGCCGTTCGACTCCAGCTCCCATTGCGCGGGCGAGTCACCGATGGCCACCCTGAATAACGCGTTCAGCAGGCCGATGGCTTCCGCCGAGCGCATGTGGGTCATCTTCGAGTAGTCGACGAAGGTATCGCCAAAGCCGGTCATTGACGCTTCCTTGCCAAAGGCCGACCGCGTCAGCGTGATGGCGTCTTCCTTCATCGCCTTCTTGCTCTGCCAGTAAGACTTCAGCCCGGCCTTCACTTTCTCCGGCGCCATCGCAAGGCGGAAGATAAACGGTTGGCCGCGCAGGCTGACCAGCGATGCGATCTGCCGGCCGTCATGCGTCAGCGTGACGAAACGTGCGCCCGAGCGCAGGTAGCGGCACTCACTGCCCAGGTACCACACCGAACGGGTAAACACGCGCTCCAGGAAGGTCTCCACCAGGGTATCGCCATCAACATTGTTCTCGCGCACACGGCGAACGAACCAGTCGCGCGGCCGTTCGCGCTCCGGCTCCACGTCGCGAGGCGCCATGTGCATCAATTCCAGCACCGGCCTGAGTTCAGCGGTATCAATCTGGCCATCGTCGTTGTCATCCAGAAGCCTGAACAGCGTGTCGAAGAACGTTGAAATGCCAATGTGCACACGCTCAGGGTCGACCCCCTGGCCGAACAGCCGCCGCGCACGTGGCAGTTGCTCCAGGTAGGCCCAGTTCTGCAGGCTGGTCACGGTATCGACTGTCGGATCGGCCACGAAATGCGAAAACAGCTCCGGCCAGGCAACCTGCATGCAGGTCAGCGCGTACAACACGCGGGCATCCCTTCGCGATAACGGCTGACCGGTCTTGAGGAAGCGGATGCGCTCCATCAACCGGGCCGCGTTGACGGCACGCTTGATATTCCTGGGGTTGCGGCGAACCGTACATACCGTGATGTCATGGTAGAACGCCCGGGCCTCGGCGTCAGACGTCAGCTCATCGGCGTAGGGATAATCGATGCCCTGCAGCAACCCCGTGACATACCGACCGATCGGGTAGGCCTCGGTGGGCATGACAAACGGCAGCTGGACATAGCGATCGTAGAACGCCTTGCCGTTGACCTGCCCGTCGGCCCCGCTGGTCTGCGCCGCCAGGCCCTGGCGGATGACTTCGTAGTCCAGGGCAATCACGAACACACAGCCGGGCACGTCGGTGAAGTGGCGGATTGACTCCAGCATCCTGACGGCCTCAACAGGCTCGATCCTGTCGAGATCATCGATGAAAACAACCAGTCGACGTTGCACGTCACTCCCGGTCCAGGCGCTGACGATGGCCTGGAATGACGTACGAAAGGCGTCGAGCAATACACAGATATCCTCGGCGAGGACGGTATCAGGCACCGGCCCAGCCGGTTCTGGCGCTTTCCGGTCGGCGCGATGACGCATCACTTCCAGGTGACCTAACGCCGCTGCCAGCGCCTTGCTCATTTCACCCTCGTCAGCACCGGCCTCGAGAAGCACCGCGGCTGATTTGCGCACCAGGGCCCGGATGCTGTCCACCAGTTGATCGCTGCCGCCGGCGAACCGGGCGTAAGGCCAGGTATCCAGGGTGACGACCCTGGATTTGGCGCTGTCGAGCAGGGGCGAAGACCCCACATGCGTACCGCTGAGCATGTTCATCAATGTCGTCTTGCCGACACCCCACTCGCCCTGGATGCCGATGGTCATGGGTGTCTCGCATGACTCGATGACATCGGCCAGCGCCCTGGCATAAGGCGCCAGGTCCAGGCTGTCAGAACCCGTACCCAGGTGGTCTTCGTTCATGTTTTCTCCGGGAGTAGTGGCGATGGGGAGTGCTGCCCCAAGGATAGCCGCAGAACATCATCGCCGACCAGCACCTGGCCCGACGACCGCAGCAACGACAGCAGGCGTTCGTCACCGACTTCAAGCAAACGCTTAAAGCGGTCAGGCCTTAACAGGATCAGCCGCGGCGGTGAACCCAGCGCTGCGACAGCGGGACTGAAGTGCTCTTCGAGCTCCGAGCGGTCAAGTTCCGGTGCCACGATTACCAGGCTCGGCCCTTCTGATGAGTCCCTTGAAATCCAGTAAACCCACTGGGCACGGCGACCCAGCGCGGCGGCGAGTACCCTGACCGAAGGCGGGGGACTGACGCCGTCTCCGGCGCGTGCCTCGACCATCATCATGATGGCCTCGTGAAACGGGTGACCGTTCGCGGCACGGTAGTGAACCTGGTTGCCCACCCGGTGCGAGTTCAGCAACCCGGCATCGACCAGGCGGGACAGCTCACGCTGAACCGAGCCCGTACCGACACCCGCCAGCCTGACGATCTCGGTGGCATAGAAGCTACGCTCCGGCTGACGAAACAACAGTGCCAGCACACGACCGCGCGTGCGCGAAAACATCGCCTGCCAGGCTGACTCGGCTTGATCATTAATTCCCATATAGGGTATGATTATACCTATATTGGGTATTACATCGTATATTCAATAAGTCACAGCCGATTTCTTTTGTGATTTATCCGAAAATCGACAGCCGCGCGCCCTGCGGCAACCCATCACCCTCGGTCATCTGCGACGAAGCGAGTACAGATCCCGGACGGTGAAAGACAATGACAACAAGAGCCCCGCCTGAACGGGGACATTGGGCCGGCACCGCCTGGGTGTCGGCCCTTTTCATTTATAAATCAACTATTTGATAATGATTTTCATTCGCCGGATTGTCGCGGGAAGAATGTTGAGATAAAGCGGCATTTTGTCTGCAGCTTATACTTATTTTAGTTTTCAGCCATTTACACCATCTTATTGGCGAAAAAAGTGGAAAATAGCCAATTTTGCGCTATACTGATTTCGTTCTCGGTTAACGCCGCAGGATGAATGGGGGGAATTTCATACGACTGGCGTCCTGACTTCCCCAGGCGAGGCCAACGGGAGCTCCCTGCGCTCCGGTTGAAGGCGAACCTCGTTGTTAGACCCGATGGGCCTACATGGCTCACAGACAACCGAATTTGAATGATTCACGTGGAATGCCTGCAGGTCCGCTCTGCAGGCCGTGTTATCCATACGTCGCCACCCGCGTGAAGATGGGAAAAAGCCCGGTTTACCGGGCTTTTTCTTTGTCTCCAAACTGGTGCGCCGCCAGGCGGGCATAAAGCGGGTTGTCCCGGATCAGTTCGTCATGCCGGCCCGTGGCCACGATCCTGCCGCCGTCGAATACCACGATCCGGTCTGCGCTCAGTACGGTCGACAGGCGGTGCGCGATCACGATCGTGGTGCGCGTACGCATCAGTTCTCCCAGCGCCGCCTGCACCAGGCGTTCACTCTCGGAGTCCAGCGCACTGGTGGCCTCGTCAAGCAGCAGGATCGGCGGGTCGCGGAGGATCGCACGGGCCAGCGCAATGCGCTGCCTCTGGCCGCCCGAAAGGCGCATGCCGCGCTCACCCAGGAACGTGTCATATTGATCCGGCAGGCCGACAATGAAGTCGTGGGCCGCCGCCGCGATTGCTGCCTGCTCGACTTCGGCATCGGTGGCATCCGGACGCCCCATGCGAATGTTCTCCCGCGCTGATTCGCCGAAAAGCACGGTGTCCTGGGGCACCAGCCCCATTTGCTGGCGTAGCGCCACCGGGTCGAGTTGGCTGATGTCGACGTCGTCGACGGTGATGCGGCCGGCCGCCGGGTCGTAAAAACGCAGTAGCAACTGGAAGCACGTGCTCTTGCCCGCGCCCGATGGGCCGACGAAAGCAACGTTCTCGCCAGCGCGGATATCCAGGTCAATGTCGGACAGCGCCGGGTCATCGGGCCTGGATGGGTAGTTGAAAGACACCTGTTCAAAGCGGATGCGGCCATCGACACGCCCAGGCAGGGCCAACGGCTGCTCCGGCGCGGCGATCGCCGGCCGCGCACCCAGGAGTTCGGCCAGCCGCTCCATGGCGCCCGCCCCTCGCTGAATATCGCCCCACAACTCACTGAGCGCGGCGGCGGAGGCGCCAACGAACACGGAATACATCAGGAATTGCGCCAGCTGTCCCCCGGTCATTTCATCGGCCAGCACGGCGCGCGAACCCATCCACAGGATCAAAGTGATGGCGCCGAACACCAGGACAAAGCCCAGCGCCGTTAAACCCGCACGCATCCGGATCCGTCGCACCGAGGCCCGAAAACTGTCCGCCACCGCGGCGCCGAACCGTTGCTCCTGGTTGTCCTCCAGCGTGAAGGCCTGGACCGTCTGGATCGCATTCAGCGTCTCACCGGCGATGCCGCTGGTATCTGCAACGCGGTCCTGCGCGTCCCTGGACAACCCGCGGATTCGCCGCCCGACCAGGATCAGCGGCAGCACCACGGCGGGGATGCCCACCAGGATGTACAAGGTCAGCTGCAGGCTGGTCAGCATCAACATGATCAAGCCACCGGCCAGGTTCAGCATTGAGCGCAGCGCGATCGACAGGCTGACACCGGAAATACTCTGCACCAGCGTGGTATCGGCGGTCAGACGGGAAAGCACTTCACCGGTTCGCGTGACTTCGAAAAACGTCGGGTCCATGCGCACGACGCGACGGTACACCGCGTCGCGGAGATCGGCGACCACGCGTTCACCCAGCCACGACACCAGGTAGAAACGTAGCGCGGCGAAACCGCCAAAGGCCACGGCCGCGGCAAAAAACCAGCCGAAATAGCGATTGACGAGCGCGGCGTTGTTGGCGACAAAGCCATTATCGATCAGGAATCGAAGGGCTACGGGCAGCGCCAGCATTGCGACCGATGCCAACAGCAGCGCTGCCAACGCGGCCAGCAGGACGCCCCGGTAGGGGCGGATAAACGGCACCAGGGCGCGCAGCGGTCTCAGCGAATCGGCCTTCGGCCGATCGTGGTTTTCAGTCGGTGGGGGCATTGAAAGCAGATGGGGCCGACACCGGCCCGAGTCAATCGCCGCGGCAGGATTTCAGCGCATCAGCGCCCGGCGTCATTCTCCGCGACCGCGACCTGCGCCCTGAACTCAGCGAGCCAGGCTTTGACCTGCGCTTCGTTCTCCGGGCCCAGCCGCATCATCATCTTCTGGCCGGCGGACAGGCGCTCCAGGTCTTCGCTCACGAATTCGTAGACGGCCTCGTTCTGGCGCAGCTCGGGGACGCCCGAGAGCGCCGGCGCGCCGGCCAAGTGATCGATAACCTGCACCAGGCGGTCGTTGAAGTAGGCATCGGGATAGCCCTGGTCGCGGTAAGCCTGCTGGAACAGGGGGTAATAGCGCCGGTACAGGCCGGCCACCTGCTCCGGGCCCAGCCCCAGCAACAGGTCGACATAGGGCTGGTAGCGCTCCGCGTTCTGCGGGCTGAGCGCCGCCTGGTCGCCTTCGCCCAGCACCTTGAAGCGGCCGGGCACCGGCTCCACCGGCCGCATGGGCTGCGCCACGCGCGCGCTGTCGAGCGCATCGACGGTGGCGACGATACGGCTGACGAGCTGGTCGGTCACCAGCCAGTCGGTGAGCGCTTCGCCCCCGAGCGCGGTGGCCTCGGCAACCATCGTGTCATCACTTGCGCCCAGTGGCGGCAGCGGTACTTCCGGTTCAGCTTCGACGGTCTCAGGTTCATCCAGTACGGTGGGTTGTTCGTCGGTCACCGGGGGCTCAATGGGATGGCGAACTTCCGGTGGCGTAGCCTGCTCGGGTAGCGGTGCCGAGGGCAGCACCTGTGCCTGCTCCAGCGCGCGCTGGTCTTCGCGCGCGGACAGGAACCACGCCAGCACCACCGCGATCGCGACCAGAATGACCCCAGTGATGACCTTGCCCATGACGCCTGCCCCTGTATGTTGAAACCCAGTGTGCTCTGACCGCGCCACGGCGACACGGTTCCTTGATTCTACCCGGGGAATCGCCCAAGATGCGCCGCCCAACGCGCTGTCATAAAACTGTAACATTACGTGTCATGAGACCCTTGGCCCCCTGGATTGCCCGACTGGCTCTACTCGGCTCGCTGTTCGCGACGCCGTCCGCGCTCGCGCGCGAGCACAACCATGGCGCCTGGCTGACGGCCGGGCTCAAGGGGCCCATCGGCCGCTCAGAAGATACGCGCTGGAACTACGTGCTGCACGGCGAGTACCGTGCCTATGACGCGTTCGACGGCTTGCGCTACAGCGTCATGCGGGTGGGCGCCGGATACCGGCTCGACCACGGGTTCAGCCTGCTGGGCGGACTGGACCGCCATCACTCACGGCTGGTCGCGGGTGGCTCGCTGACCGAGGTTCGCCTGTGGCAGGCCGTGCAATGGAAGCACCGGTTCGACAACGACTGGAGCTTCTCCGCACGCGCGCGGATCGAGCAGCGGGATTTCGACAAGCGCGACGGAACGTACTGGCGGTTCAGGACCAAGCTGGGGCTGGATATCCCCTTCAGCACGCGCGACAACCTCGCCTGGGTGCTCAGCGTCGAGCCTTTCTTCCAGGTACACAATCCCAATGGCAGCAACGCCGGCATGAACCAGGTCCGCAGCTTTGTCGGGCTGAACATCGACACCGGCGAGCACGCCAGCGTGGAAGTTGGTTATCTCAACCAGTACGGCCGGGTGCGCGACGGCGCCGACATCATCAACCACATGCTGCAGGTCAACCTGCGATTTTCGCAATAGGCTCGGCAACGGCCTCCGCCGTCAGCAGGTCGGCGATACCCTGGGCCGCTTTGCGGGCATCGGCGATGGCCGTGACCACGAGATCGGCGCCGCGCACCATGTCACCGGCCGCAAACACCTTCGGGTTCGTAGTCTGGAACGGGTAGGGCCCTTGCTCGGACGCCTTCACCAGCCCCCAGTCGTTGACCTCGATGTCGAAGTCGTCGAACCACGGCGCCGGCGAGGCATTGAACCCGAAAGCAATAACCACGGCATCGGCCTCGAACACGCGCTCGCTACCTTCCACCGGTTCCGGACGCCGGCGACCGGACTCATCCGGCTCACCCAGCTCGGTTTCCACCAGTCGCACACCGGCCAGTGAACCGTCCTTGTTGGCCTCGATTGCCAGCGGCTGGATATTGAAGTGGAAGCTCACCCCTTCCTCAATCGCGTTTTTCACTTCCGACGGTGAGCCGGGCATGTTTTCACGATCGCGGCGGTACAGGCAGTGGACCTCGCTGGCGCCCTGGCGGATGGCCGTGCGCACGCAGTCCATCGCGGTGTCGCCGCCGCCCAGCACCACCACGCGCTTGCCGGACAGGTCGATAAACGGGTAGTCGCCAGCCGGCATCTCCAGCAATGAACGGGTATTGCCGATCAGGTAATCCAGCGCCTTGTGGGTGCCCGGTGTATCCAGGCCCGGCAGGCGCCCGTCCAGCGCCGAATAGGTACCCAGGCCCAGGAAGATCGCGTCATGTTCGTCGATGATCGACTCAAATGACACATCCTTTCCGACTTCGGTATCCAGCACGAAGCGGATGCCCATGCCTTCCAGGATCCCGCGGCGGGTCTGGATAATGCGCTGCTCCAGCTTGAACTCGGGGATGCCGAATGACAGCAGGCCGCCAATCTCCGGATGACGATCGTAGACAACGGCCTCGATGCCATTACGCGCCAGGATATCGGCGCAGGCCAGGCCCGCCGGGCCGGCGCCGATAACGGCGACCTTGCGGCCGGTGGGTGTGACGCCAGACAGGTCCGGGCGCCAGCCCTCGGCGAACGCGGTGTCGACGATATGCCGCTCGACCGCGCCAATGGTGACCGCGCCGTAACCGAAGTTCAGCGTGCAGGCGCCCTCGCACAGGCGGTCCTGCGGGCAGATTCGGCCGCAGATTTCGGGCAGGGAGTTGGTCCGGTGGGCCAGTTCCGCCGCCTCGATGATGCGCCCCTCGGCGGCCAGCTTCAGCCAGTCCGGGATGTAGTTGTGAACCGGGCACTTCCACTGGCAGTACGGGTTGCCACAGGCGATGCAGCGTTCCGACTGGTTGGCACCGGCATTGATGTCAAAAGGCTCATAGATCTCGCGGAACTCGTGCCGGCGCACCTCGATAGGGTACTTGTCCGGCTCGGTCCGGGCGCGATCGATGAACTCGAACTTGGGTCTCACGTTGTGTTCGCTCATGTCAGCCCACCACCTTCAGCGGCACGCGCGGCGTTTCTCCACCCTGCTTGCGCGCTTCCTTGTCACCACGGGGCCGAACCACGCGGAAATTGAATATGAAGTGCTCGAAATCGTCGAGGATGCGACGACCCCAGCGGCTGCCGGTCATGTCCACGTGCAACTGCAGCAGGTTGCGGACCTCTTCCATCTCCGCGCTGCCCTCGGACGTGTCCAGGTCCTCGACATTCACGGACTCCGGGTTCACGCGCTTACGGAAGCGGTCGTGCAGATCCAGCACATAGGCCCGCCCACCGGTCATGCCGGCAGCGAAGTTGGAGCCGGTGCGGCCGAGCACGAGCACCGTACCGCTGGTCATGTACTCGCAGCCGTGGTGACCCACGCCCTCGACCACCGCGGTCGCACCCGAATTTCGCACGGCGAAGCGCTCGCCCGCCTGGCCGGCCGCGAACAGCGCGCCGCCGGTGGCACCGTACAGGCAGGTGTTGCCGACAATGGCGCTGCGCTGGCCGACGATCACCGCATCGGAATGCGGGCCGATGGAAATGCTGCCGCCAGACATGCCCTTGCCGACGTAATCATTGGCGTCACCATGCAACTTCAGGTGCACCCCGTGGGTGTTCCACACGCCGAAGCTCTGGCCCGCGGTGCCGGTGAACGTCAGCTTGATGCCATCGCCCGGGTAGCCGTCACGGCCATGTTTCATGGCGATCGCGCCGGCCAGTGCGCCGCCGACGGAACGGTCGTAGTTCTTGATCTCGAAGCTGCGCCGGGCCGGCAGACCCTGTTCAATGACATCAGCCAGGCTGTCCAGGATCGCCGCGTTGAGCAGGCCCTTGTCGTGCGGCACATTGCGGATGCCCTGGTAACCCGCGCCCTGCGGCCCGGCGGATGCCGCGGCTTCCAGGATCCGGTCCAGGTTCAGCGCGCGTTGCTTCTCGGTCTGCGGCTCCAGTTTCACCAGCAGGTCGCTGCGGCCGATGATGTCCTCGAGCTTCTCGAAGCCCAGCTTCGCCAGGTGCTCGCGTACCTCTTCGGCCACGAAACGGAAGTAGTTCATGACCATTTCCGGCAGGCCCAGGAAATGCTCGTCACGCAGTTTTTTGTCCTGCGTGGCGACACCCGTCGCGCAGTTGTTCAGGTGACAGATGCGCAGGTACTTGCAGCCCAGCGCCACCATCGGCCCGGTACCGAAACCGAAGCTGTCCGCGCCCAGGATGGCGCCCTTGATGACGTCCAGCCCGGTCTTGAAGCCGCCGTCCACCTGCAGGCGAACGCGGTCGCGCAGGCCGTTCTCCACCAGTGCCTGGTGCGCCTCGGGCAGGCCGGTTTCCCACGGCGAGCCGGCGTACTTGACGCTGGTCAGCGGGCTGGCGCCGGTACCGCCGTCATGGCCGGCGATGGTGATGAAGTCGGCATAGGCCTTGGCCACGCCCGCGGCGATGGTGCCCACACCGCGCTCGGCCACCAGTTTTACGGATACGGTCGCCTTCGGGTTCACCTGCTTCAGGTCGAAGATTAGCTGCGCCAGGTCCTCGATGGAGTAGATATCATGATGCGGCGGCGGCGAAATCAGCGTCACGCCGGGCACCGCATGGCGGAGCGCGGCAATCTCCACCGAGACCTTGTGGCCCGGCAGCTGGCCGCCCTCGCCTGGCTTGGCGCCCTGGGCGATCTTGATTTGCAGCACGTCGGCGTTGACCAGGTAATGCGCGGTGACGCCAAAGCGGCCCGAGGCCACCTGCTTGATGCGGGAATTCTTCAGCGTGCCGAAGCGCGCCGGGTCCTCGCCGCCCTCACCAGAGTTGGACGCGCCGCCCAGCGTGTTCATGGCAATCGCCAGTGACTCGTGCGCTTCCGGCGACAGCGCGCCGATGGACATGCCGGCCGAATCGAAGCGCGGGAAGATGTCCTGGGCGGTTTCGACACGGTCGATGTCGATGGGCTGCCGCGCCGGGTCCAGGCCCAGCAGGTCGCGCAGCGCCGCCGGCGCGCGATGGTTCACCAGGTCCGCGTAGACCTGGTAATCGGCCTTCTCGCCCGACTTCACCGCCGTCTGCAGCGTGGTGACGACATCCGGGTTGTAAGCGTGGAACTCGCCGCCCCAGGCGAACTTCAGCAGGCCTCCCTGCGACAGCGGCTTGCCCGCCTGCCAGGCCTCGGCGGCCACCTGGCGCGCCTCCGCTTCCAGCTCGGCGAAACCAACGCCGCCCACCTGGCCGGCCGCGCCCGGGAAGCACAGGTCGGTGATGTCCTTCGAAAGCCCCACCGTCTCGAACAGCTGCGCGCCACGGTAGCTGGAAATGCAGGAAATGCCCATTTTGGACAGCACCTTCAGCAGGCCCTTGCGCACGCCGCGCCGGTAGTACTTGCGCGCCTGCAGCAGGTCACCTTTGATCGCGCCCTGTGCGTGCAGGTCGTTGATCACCTGGAACGCCAGGTACGGGTAGACGGCCGTGGCACCAACGCCAAACAGCACCGCGAACTGGTGCGAATCGCGCGCCGTGCCGGTCTCGACGATGATGTTGCAGTCACAGCGCAGGCCATCACGGATCAGCCGCTGGTGCACCGCCCCGGTGGCCAGCGCCGCGTGCATGGGCAGCGTGTCGGGGTCGATGTCGCGGTCAGTCAGCACCACGATGACGGTGCCGGCGCGAACCGACTCGCTGACCTCGTCACACAGCCGGTGCAGGGCCGCTTCCAGGCCCTCGTCGGCCGGGTAATTGATGCTGAAGGTCTCGTTGGCGTACCAGCGCGGGTCCAGTTCCATCAGCTTGCGGAACTTGACGATGTTCAGCACCGGCCAGGGGATCACCACGCGGTGCGCGTGGGTGTTGGTCTCCTGGAATATGTTGTGCTCGCGGCCAAAGATGGTCTCCAGGCTCATCGCCGACTTCTCCCGCAGCGGGTCGATCGGCGGGTTGGTCACCTGCGCGAACTGCTGGCGGAAATAGTCGTAAATGGAGCGCGGCAGGCGCGACATCACCGCCACCGGCGTGTCATCGCCCATGGACCCGGTGGCCTCCACCTGGTCCTCGGCCATCACGCGAATGACGTGCTCGCGTTCCTCGTTGCTGACGCCGTAGAGCTTCTGGAACACCGGCAGGCGCTTCAGGCCATCGGCCATGAACTGCTCGGCCGCGGCCGCTTCCTGGTCGTCGTTGTTGGCCAGGCGGATGATGTTCTCGGCCAGCCAGTCGGCATACGGCCGCCGCGCCTTCAGCTGGTTGTCGATCTCGTCCGACCGCCACAGCTTGCCGGTCGAAGTATCGATAGCGAACATCTCGCCGGGGCCGACGCGGCCCTTTTCGATCACGTCCGCCTCGGCGTAATCCCACACACCGACCTCGGAGGCCAGCGTGACCAGGTCGTCGCGGGTGATCACGTAGCGCGCCGGGCGCAAACCGTTACGGTCCAGGTTGCAGGACGCGACGGTGCCGTTGGTCATGACGATGCCCGCCGGCCCGTCCCAGGGCTCGACGTGCATGGAATTGAATTCGTAAAACGCCTTCAGGTCCGCCGGCATGTCCGGCTCGGCCTGCCAGGCGGGCGGCACCAGGATACGCATGGCACGGAACACGTCCATGCCGCCGGCCAGGAACAGCTCCAGCATGTTGTCCAGCGACGAACTGTCGCTACCCTCCTGGTTCACCAGAGGGCGGATGCGCTGCAGGTCCGGCAGCAGCGGCGTCTGGAACTTGGGCGTGCGCGCCTCGGCCCAGCTGCGATTGCCCTCGATGGTGTTGATCTCGCCGTTATGCGCCAGGAAGCGGAACGGCTGCGCGTACTTCCAGTTCGGCAACGTGTTGGTGGAAAAACGCTGGTGGAAGACGCAGATGCTGCTCTTCAGCCGCTCATCTTTCAGGTCCGGGAAAAACTCCGGCAGGTTGGCCGGCATGACCAGGCCCTTGTACACCGTTACCAGGTTGGACAGCGTGGCGACATGGAAACGCGGGTCCGGCGACTCCAGAGCGGCATTTTCGGCCGAGGCCAGGCGGCGGGCGATAAACAGCCGCCGCTCGATATCGTGCGGCCCCCAGCCCGGCGGCGCGTTGACCAGAACCTGCTCGATACGCGGCAGCGTGTTCGCCGCCATCTGGCCCAGCACGGACGTGTCCAGCGGCACTTCGCGCCAGCCGGCCACTTCCAGGGTCTCGTCGGTGATGTGTTTCTCGACGATGGCGCGCGAACGGGCCGCCACCTCCGGATCTCGGTCCAGGAACACCATGCCCACGGCAAAATTCTCACCCAGCCAGATACCGTCCTCTTTGGCGACCTCGCGGAAAAACGCCCGCGGCAGCGCCATCAGCACGCCGCAACCATCACCGGTCTTGCCGTCAACGGCCACCGCACCACGATGGGTCATGCGATCCAGCGCCTTGCAGGCCGTTTCGACCAGACGATGACTCGCCTCGCCATGAATATGCGCGATCAGTCCAAAACCACAGCTGTCCTTGGCATTCAGCGGCTGGTACAGGCCCTTGTGTTCACCCGGCCATTGCATTGCGTATCACCGTACCCGTTCGGTCTGGGGGAACGATCCATACTAAGGAAAAACCTTTCCTTGGGAAGGTTTTGGGCAATGAATACGGTTTCGTTGGTGACGGGTGACGGGTGACGGGTGACGGGTGACGGGTGACGGGTGACGGGTGACGGGTGACGGGTGACGGGTGACGGGTGACGGGTGACGGGTCAGGTTGGTTTGGAACCGGGTGAAGGTGCAAGGCCGGGGGTAGCGTAGGTCACCTTGGGTGGNCCATACTAAGGAAAAACCTTTCCTTGGGAAGGTTTTGGGCAATGAATACGGTTTCGTTGGTGACGGGTGACGGGTGACGGGTGACGGGTGACGGGTGACGGGTGACGGGTGACGGGTGACGGGTGACGGGTGACGGGTCAGGTTGGTTTGGAACCGGGTGAAGGTGCAAGGCCGGGGGTAGCGTAGGTCACCTTGGGTGGTTGGGGCGGGTTTTGGGCCAGCTTCTGGCGCTCGTTGGCCAAGAGTTGATTGATGCGGTGCAGTTCGATGGCCCAGCCGGCGGTCAGGCAGTACGGCATTGCGTAGCCACCCAGGTTGGCCAGTGGCGGCGTGAAACCGCCGATCACCATGCCGCCGGCTGTGAAGCCGGCCAGGAATATGCAGGCGGGAACGAAAAACCAAAGCGCCCGTCGCCGACTCCGCGCGATCTGCTCGTAATACTCAAATTCCATGTGCGGATGGAACTGCGGCCGCGAACGCCACTGGCCCACCAACAACAGCAGGAGCAGCACGGTGATGCCAATACTGAAATACTCGATGTATCCCATGGCCATCATGTCAGCGGCCTCGTAGTGGCCCTCACCCGCAAGCCTTCCAGGCGGTTCAGGGTGATCCGCATATACCCATACTGAACCAGGAGGAAGACCCACATGCCAATGATGAACAGGTCAGGTAACGCCTGACCTCCGACAAATAGCCCCGCCATGAAGAAACCACCGCAAAGCAGAAGCAATCGAAAGCGCTTTAGCTGCCGCCTTTGGGAGGCGACCTGATCCTCCATCAGCACGGGATCCACCCAGCGATTCTCCCCACCGGGTTTGCGCCACGCATGCAACAGGGCAATCACCCCGAAAACATTCAGCGCGATCACGAAATACTCAGAAAACCCCATCTCCATCCCAAAACCCTACCACACCGGCCTCTTGCGATTGCCGCCGTACACGTTGCCAGCTATGCTCGGCACCGATGCGCCGTCAACCTCTCGATAAGCTGCCTGACCATCCGCTGTTATCGGCACTCTCTGCCGAGCAGCTCGATCGCCTGTTAAAGGGTTCGGAGCGTGTCGAAATTGACGCCAACGAGACCCTGTTTAACATGGGTGAGACGGCAAGCCGGTTCTACATGGTCGAATCCGGGCAGGTCAAGATTTTCCGCGTGTCGCCCAATGGCCAGGAGAAGGTTCTCGAGCTGATGCAGTCGGGACGAACGTTCGCGGAAGCCGCCATGTTCATGGAGAACCCGAGGTACCCGGCCAACTGCGCCGCGCTGACGCATTCGCAGGTTGTGGCGCTCAATGCCGGGATCTTCATGGACATCCTTTCGGAATCGCCGGACACCGCCATCCGGCTTTTGGCGGGCATGAGCATGAAATTGAGGGCGCGAATTGCCGATATCGAATCGCTGGCGTTCCAGAACGCGACGCTGCGCGTGGTCGGTTTTCTGCTGGGCCTGGTGCCCGCCAGCCAGGATATCAGTGAAATCGCGCTCCCTTTCAGCAAAAAAATGATTGCCGCCCGGCTTTCGTTGCAGCCGGAAACCCTGTCCCGCGTTTTCGCCAAGCTCACGTCGCAGGGCCTGCTGGTCGTGGACGGCGACACGCTCTACCTGCCTCGCCTGGACGATCTTCGCGCGCTCACCTGGACCAGCTGACCGGTCGCGTCAGAAACCGGCGCGGAGCTGAACCCACCACTTCGTGGTATCGGCGTATGCCGGGTGGTCGCCGTCAAAACGCGCGGCCTTGATCAGCAGGTCGACATCATCCGCGAGCGACCTGGACAAGGACGTGTCGAGTTCGAGCCCCAGGTCTTTACCCCCCGACTGGGCCTGGAATACGTGGCCGATCACGTTGAGTGTCCACGGGCCGACCGGCCATTTGACACCACCATACAGGTCGGTCAGCCCGGCATCGGGCGTGGTCAGGAACATGTCCGCCCAACCATTGAACGCGTGCAACGTCGCGAGCGGCGTACGGAACGCGGCGCCTGCACGTTCCTGGTCACCGCCCAGTGATTCGTAACCGACGTTGATGGTCGGCACGGCCAGGGACAGTGCCAGGTCGACCCGGAAATAATCCGCGCTGAACGCGACCGGCGCGTTCGCCGCATCGGCCTGGTGGGCGTATTCCACGCGATAGTCGAAATGGACATCATTCGCCCACGCGATCTTGTCGCTCTGCCAACTGGCGCCATAGGTCGAGGTCGAAAACGCGGCGACATCGTCGTTGTCGATGTCGTAGACATACCCGACCAGCTTGCCGAAGCCCTTGAACGTGTAGTCCAGGTTGGCAATCCAGGTGTTCATGTCATTTTCACCGGCGGGAACATCGTCACCGAAAATACGATGCACTGCGCCGAGCCAGCCGGCACGAACGCCGAAATTGCCATTGCCCGGGAACGCCAGGGTCGCCGCGTCGTAGGTCTGCTCGTTCTGGCGCCAGCCCACGTTGCCGATGAATCGCGCGTTGTCGTAGATGATGCGCTGACGGCCGGCGCGGAGCGTTTTGCCCTGCGCCGACACCCACTGGACATAGGCCTGGTTGAGGTCGCCCCCCGGCGGGTCGGCGATAACGGGGTAGCCTGCGCGGTCGGGGGTGTTGCCACCACCGGCGTTGTAGTCCTCGACGCCAAGGTCGAACACGTAGTCGTATTCAACCCTGAAAGACAGGCCATGAAGAGCGCCGCTGGCGAAACCGGCGCGAAGCCGCAATGGCAGGGCATACGCGTCGTTATCGAAGCCGTCCTGGGATACGTGCTCCGCACGCCAGCGAAGTTCACCATAGAGACCGTCAACGCCCGTCAATTCGGCGATTCGATCAGAGGACAGGGCAGGCCCGGCCATGCTGGCCAGCCAAAGGCCGGCCAGCAGGATTGACGTGCTTCGCAACCCGGTAATCATGGCTCAGTAAACGTCGTTGACCGTGTTATACACGTTGAACTTGCCCGTCGGCGTGATGATGTTCTCACCCTTGATCACGTGCTTGAGTGTACGCGTCCTGTCATCCACCACGACGATCGCGGATTCCTGGTCCTGCCCACTCCAGACCGAGAACCAGACCTCGGTCCCCGCCCTGTTGAACTCCGGCTGAACAACGCGTTTCGGCCCTTCTCCCAGCTCCGCCCACTCGGCGATGGGTAGCACCTCGTAGCCTGCGCCCAGGTTTTCGACATCGAACACCGCGACCGACTGGGAGATACCTTCATCCGGGTTCAGCGGTGAATCCACCCACAGGTTGGTGGAGTTCGGGTGCGACTTCACGAACAGCGATCCGCCGCCCTGGCCCTTGAGCACGCGCACCGTTTTCCAGGCGTTGTCCGGGTGACCTTCCGGGTCGGTGCCAAGGAAAGTAATGCTGTCGTCACCGAGCGCGCTCGTCACCCATACCGGGCCGAATTCCGGGTCATCCAGGTTGGCGCCACGGCCGGGGTGCGGGATCTTGTGAACGTCCGGCATGCCCACCAGCCTGCGTTCTTTCGAATCGATAATCACGATCTTGTCGGACTGGTTGGCCGCGGTCAGGAAATAGCGCTTGCTGGCGTCCCAGCCACCGTCGTGCAGGTAGCGCGATGTGCCAATGGTCGTCACGCTGAGGTTATCGATGTCTTCGTAGTTGACCAGCAGCACCTTGCCCGTCTCCTTGACGTTGACGATGAACTCCGGGTGCTCGTGGGACGCCACAATGGCCGCCACGCGCGGCTCGGGGTGGTATTCCTGGGTATCGACCGTCATGCCACGCGTGGAGACGATCTTCTTCGGCTCCAGCGTGTCGCCATCCATGATCACGTACTGCGGTGGCCAGTAAGCGCCGGCGATGGCCAGGCGGTCTTCATAGCCGTGGTACTTGGACGTTTCCACCGAACGCGCCTCCAGGCCCACCTTGATCTCGGCGACGCGCTCGGGCGGGTTCATCCACAGGTCGATCATGTCGACCTTGGCGTCACGGCCGATGGTAAAGACATAGCGCCCGGAAGCGGAGATGCGTGAAATATGCACGGCATAACCGGTCTTGATGATGTTGATGACTTCGTAGGTGTCGCCATCGATCAGGGCGACTTCGCCGGCGTCTCGCAGGGTCACCGAGAAGATGTTTTCGATATTCCGGTCATGCTCTGGCGCGCTGGGACGCTCTTCCGGCGGCACCAGCACCTTCCAGCTCGACTGCATCTCCTGCAGCCCCCATTCCGGCGGCGCCGGCGGCTCGTGCTGCAGGAACCGCGCCATGGCATCGATTTCTTCCTCGGTGAAGTCGCCGGACGTCCCCCAGTTGGGCATGCCCGCGGGTGATCCGTACGTAATCAGGGCCTTCAGATATGGCGTTCCTTTCTCGCGCGTGATGTCGGTGGTCAGTGGCTTGCCCGTGGCACCTTTACGGAGCACGCCGTGGCAGCCGGCACAGCGCTCGAAAAACAGCTTCTTGGAATGGTCGAACTCTTCCTGCGTGATTTTCGGGCCTTCCGAATCGATGTAACCGACGGCTTCTTCGCTACTAATGGCGCTGGGTGAGCCCTTGTAAGCCACCAGGTTGTCGCCTTCACCCGGGTGCGTCGCGGCCTCGCTCACGACCTCACCACCGCGCGCCGCCGCCACCTGGGCCGGTTCAATCACGCCGCCCTGGTTATCCCAGGAATTGAGGATGAAAGTCGCGATGTCCGCGACATCCTCGTCCGCCAGGTATCCCAGCGCCGGCATGACCGCGTTGTATGTCTCCCCGTTGACCGTGACCGGCCCGGACAGCCCGTTGACTACCGCGTGCACGATCGCCATGGGATCCTCGGCGAAATAGTCAGATCCGGCCAGTGGAGGGAACGCGCCTTTCAGGCCCGTGCCGTCCGCCTGGTGGCAGGCCAGGCAATGCGTCTCGTAGAGCGTCTTGCCCCGGGCCACGCGCTCCTCCTGGCTGAGCTTTGCCGCACCGGCGACTTCGGCCTGGTGGGTAGCGACCGCGGCCTGGTCGGCCTGGACGAAAGTGACGCCAAGGATACCGGCGCCCAGGATGGCCAGGGTGTTCAGTTTAAACCGACGACTGTTCATGATGTCCCTCGTTCATTTTGATGCCGAACACCCGGCACGCGCCGGATGCGCTTTCCAAAACTAACCACACTCCCGGCACGCTGCCTTGACGGGCGTCAAGTTCGCGCGGTTACCCTTCAACGCGAAGGGTCAGGCCCACGTTTCGGCCCGGCTGGGCCAGTAACGGAATCATCGGGTCGCCCGCTTCCAGGTTCTGGACGTCACCCCAACGCCACCAGGTTTCGTCAAGCAGGTTGAACAGGCCGAGCCGCAACGACACCAGCGGTGTCACCCTCCAGCCGGCCAGCAGGTCGATGACCGTGGCCGAAGGTGGCAGGAACCGGGGGCCGGCCGACTCGTCCACGCGGCTCACCGTATCGGTCCAGGTGACCATCAGCTCCGCGTCGACCCGGCCGCCACCGGGTTGCCATTTCAACCCCGAAACCAGCTGTGGCGGCGAAACGGCATTCAATGGCTGGGCGTCCGTCCTGTTGTCACCCCGCGTCCACGATGCCGCGGTCCGCCATGTCCAGTCTTCAAGCGACGGATGCCATGCGCCCAGGCCCTGATCCCAGCGGAGGTCGACGCCATAAATGCGGGCCTTGCCGATGTTCCGCGACTGGAATTCGATGTAACCCGACGCCGGGTCAAACCCCTTGAAGGCTCGCGACTCGATCAGGTCATCGAAATGGCTGTCGAACAGGGTCAAGGCGAAACGACGGTTTTCGTCGTGCTGCCGAAGGCCGAGCTCGTAGCTGATCGAGGTCTCGGACACCAGGTCCGGGTTTGGAATAGCCCGGTAACGAAACAGTGGCAGGTCGAAGCCGATGTTCGCGTCTTCCACGGGCGGCGCGCGAAAACCGGTCGAGACCTGGCCGTAGAGGCTCCATCCCCCCTCGAACCCGCGGCGGATACCCAGGCGGGGGGTGACGGCGGTCTCGTCCAGTTCCACGGGCTGCTGGTCGGGGAACGACTGCTCGTACAGCTCGTCGGGGTGGGGCTCAAGGTCGTAGCGCTCCAGGCGGAGTGCCGGCATCAGAGACCAGTGACCACCGGGCAGCGTAATGACGTCCTCCAGGAAAACGCCCAGCTCACGGGTCGTCGAATTCGGAAAATCGCGGACAGGCAGTGATTCGCCCAGAATCGTCTTCGAAATCGCGCCCGTCTCCAGGTCCTGCTGGAGCCCGTCGCGAAGCTCTTCAACCCGGGTGGACAGAAATTCCACGCCCAGCCCGAACCGGTGCGTGCTGGCGCCGACCTGCAGCGTCCTGAAACCCGTCAGCTCCGCGCCCCACATGTCCGTCTGCAACTCGAAATCGCGCTCCAGTTGCAGTGGCGGTTCCGCGTTTCCCCGCTCTTCGTCCGTGTGCTGGCGGGTCAGGTCGCTGACCATGAAAACGCGGGCCACGGCGGAATCGAAGCCGCCCCCGCTGAAGTCGAAGTCGAGCAGCGCACGCGTGCTTCGATCTTCGTCGTCGCCGGTGAGCCGCGTGACCTGGGACAGGCGCCCGTATCCCAGCCGGGATTTCACCTCGGTCTCCACGTCGCGCTCGAACTGCTCGACACCAAGGCGCAGCTGGTTCCCGTTTGAGCTATGCCAAGTGTAGCGAGCGCTGAAGTCCTCGCCGCTCCAGGATTGCGGGTCGAGCAAGTCCCGGCTCACCGCCGCGCTTTCCGTTTCGTGACCCCGTCTGGCCGTGGCCGAGACAAGCACGCCATGCGCACCATCCACCCAGGCCAACGAACCACTGCCCACCCGGCCCCGGTCGGCCGATTGCCAGCCCGCCCGGGCGCCGGCCCAGAACGATTTTCCGGATGATGACACCCTGTCCTGAGGATCCCAGGTCGTCATGGAAAGCACGCCGCCAAGCGCGTCGGACCCGTACAGCACCGACGCCGGCCCGTACAGGAGTTCGGCCCGCATTATCCGGTCCGTGTCCACGAGCGCCCGGCCCGCGCTTGAGTAGCTGCCGATGGCAAACCCGTTGCGTATCGGTACGCCGTCCAGCTCGATGGCGATCCGGTTGCCCCCTATGCCACGGATGTTGATGCTGTCTGTCCCAAAGCGGGTGTCGCCCGAAACCGTCCCCGCGCCGGGCTCGTAGCGAAACATCTGCGCCAGGTTTTCCACCAGGGCTTCTTCGATATCGTCGTGATCCATCACGCTGATCTGCCCGGCGATCTCGGACAGGTGCAATGGATAGCGGTGGCCGATGACGACAATCGGGTCAAATTCCAGCACATCCTCGCCAGTTTCCCCGGGTACGCCGATCATCGGAAGCGACGCGATTGACAGCGTAATCAGTAGCCTGGCTGTTGGGTTCACGGCAAACGCCCTGGTTGACCATCGGTGACGACGATTCAACCCGCGTTGACTCGCACCTGCCTTGACCCATGTCAATTTCGCCGGGGTGGCTGGCATAGGACAATGCGTGCGTCACTCCACCAACAGGATCTTGAACGTGGTTGAATGGAACGAAGCGATCATCCAGCAATATGGTGGCCCCGGCCCGCGGTACACCTCCTACCCCACGGCGCCGAACTTTCACGACGCGATCAGCGAAGACGAAATCGCCAGGTCAATCGAGGCCGGAAACACCGAGCGTCGTCCTCTGTCGCTGTATGTGCATGTGCCATTCTGCGACACCGTGTGCTACTACTGCGCCTGCAACCGGATCATTACCGCGAACAAGGCGCGCGGCGCGGCCTACCTGGACGACCTGGAACGGGAAATCTAGATGCGTTCCGGCGCATTCGACGCCGAGCGGCCGGTCAACCAGATCCATTTTGGCGGGGGCACCCCCACTTTCCTTGATGACGGGCAGCTCGCGAGGCTGATGGACACCCTGTCCAGCCATTTCAGTTTTCGCGATGACGACGGGGGGGACTACGCCATCGAAATTGACCCGCGAACGGTCGACCGCAAGCGGCTGGTGACACTAAGGTCGCTGGGCTTTAACCGGATCAGCCTGGGCGTCCAGGATCTCAATCCGCTGGTGCAGAAAGCCGTGAACCGGGTTCAGCCCTATGAAATGATTCGCGACACCATCGCCTGGGCCCGGGAAATCGGCTTTCATTCCATCAATGTTGACCTGATCTGCGGCTTGCCGCTGCAGACCGAAACCTCGTTGCTGCACAGCCTGGATCGTTTGCTGCCTCTGAAGCCGGACCGTATTTCGATGTACAACTACGCGCACCTGCCGGCGCGGTTCAAGGTGCAGCGGCAGATTGATGAATCGGCCCTGCCACCCGCGGCGGAAAAAATAAGAATGGTTTCGCGCGGCGGCAGCTTGCTACAGGACCATGGATATCGCTTTATCGGCATGGACCATTTCGCCCTCGAGGATGATGAAATGGCGCGGGCCCAGCGTGACGGCAAACTGCACCGGAATTTCCAGGGCTACACCCTGCACGGAGACACTGACCTCGTCGGCCTGGGCGTCAGCGCAATCAGCGACATCGGCGACCTTTACCTGCAGAACGAAAAGGGCCTGGACCAGTGGAAAGCGCGCCTGCACGATGACCAGCTGCCCATCTGGAAGGGCTACCGGCTGGAGCGCGACGACATGATCCGGCGCGATTTGATCATGCGCCTGCTGTGCGACCTGGAACTGGATATCGGTGCCTTCGAATCGCGGTGGAAGCTGGATTTCGATGACTATTTCGCCGATGCCCTGCCCGCCTGGCGCAACTTCGACCGGGAAGGCCTGGCCGATCGGGAAGGACGACGCCTGAAGATCACGGACCAGGGCCGACTGGTGAGCCGGGCGCTGGTCCAGGTCTTTGACGCCCATATCCAGGCCACCGAACCCGCGAAGTACAGCCGCGTACTCTGATCTCGCCGGTTATGAAATGAACCAGCCCGCCGGGTTGTGGGCACGGGCCACGCTGATGATGAAACCATAGACAACCAGCGCCACGGCAAACGCCACGGCGCGGGTCTTGCGGCTCTGGCCGCGTTTCAACGCGATGCTCCCCAGCACGATGTAGACCACCAGCAGCAGGACCTTCACCGTCAGCCAGCCCTGCACGAAAGGGTATTGCCGGAGGATCGTCATGAGCATCAGCGCCGCTGTCAGCAGCGCCGTATCAATGGTGTAACTCAGGTAGCGTACCGGCGCTGTCATGGCCAGGCGTGGCTTGCCACCCAGCACCAGTATGCCGCGCAGGAAGAAAAGTGATCCGCTGGCGAGCACCGCGATGATGTGAACCCAGCGGATCTGGAGGTAAAACTCGGCCATGATTTCGAATTACCCATGGCGCCGGCTACCGCCGGCTTCACGTCGCCGTGAGAACCACAACCCGGCCACGAACACCGACAGCATCAGTGCGCCGACGGAGAAGATGGTATCGCCCGGCACCCGCATCCACACCAGCAACTCGATCAGCGGCTGGCCCATGAAGTCCGCGGAGCGCGCGTACCAGTAGCCCTCCTCGAGAGCCGCCTGCAGCTGCAGCACCCCCATCGGCAGCAGGGTCAGGAGCGCCATCAGCGCGAGGCCGACATTGAGGCTCCAGAAGGAACCGCGCAGCCAGCTCTCGCTCCACGTCGCCTGGGGCCTCAGTCCGCGCAGGCTGAACAGCATCAGGCCGATGCCGAGCATGCCGTAGACGCCAAACAGCGCCGTGTGGCCATGCAGCGGCGTCAGGTTCAGGCCTTGCATGTAGTACAGCGCGATGGGTGTGTTGATCAGGAACCCGAACAGGCCCGCACCGACCAGGTTCCAGAAGCTGACCGCCACGAAAAACATGATCGGCCAGCGGTAGCGCGGCATCCACGGGGTCGCACGCTGCTTGCTCCAGGTGTCATAGGCCTCCAGGCCGATCAGTGCCAGCGGCACCACTTCCAGGGCCGAGAAGCTGGCGCCCAGGGCGAGCACCGCCGTCGTCGTACCGGCGAAATACAGGTGGTGGAATACACCCAGTACGCCTCCGGCCATGAACACCATCGTGGCGAACAGCACGTTGATGGTGGCGAACCTGGCCCGCACCAGGCCCAGCTTGACGAACAGGAAGCTGATCACCGCCGTGGCGAAGACCTCGAAGAAGCCTTCCACCCACAGGTGGACCACCCACCAGCGCCAGTATTCGACCATGGCGATATGCGAATTCTCGCGCCACAGCAAACCGGCGCCGTAGAACAGGCCAATCGCGATGGTGGACAGGAACAGCAGGGCGACGATGGAAGAGGTCTCGTCGCGACGTTTCAACGCCGGCCACAGTCCGCGACCCACCAGCGTCAGCCAGAGCATCAGCCCGATAAACAGGAAGGCCTGCCAGAAACGTCCGATATCGGTGTATTCCCAGCCCTGGTGACCGAACATGAAGTTGTACTCAAGCCCCATCTTGTTCATCACAGCCAGCCATTGTCCGGCGAACGCGCCAACGACGATGATCAGCAGGCAGACGAAAAGGATGTTGACACCCAGGCGCTGGAACCTGGGCTCATGCCCGGACACGGCCGGCGCGATGAACAGGCCCGTGCCGAGCCACGCCGTGGCGATCCAGAGCACCGCGAGCTGCGTATGCCAGCTTCGGGTGAGCGAATACGGCAGGATATCGGCCAGGGCAAAACCGTACGCCTCCTGACCTTCAACCTGATAGTGCGCAGTGATGGCGCCGAGCACGATCTGGACCAAAAACAGCGCCACCACTACCCAGAAATACTTGGCGGTGGCCTTCATCGACGGCGTAACGACAAGTTGCTCCAGCGGATCGGTGGCCGGCGGCTCGAGCTTTGGCGCCTTGCCGTGGTAGACCGCGTAATGCCAGCCCAGCAGCCCGATACCGCCGAGCATGAACACGATGCTGAACATGGTCCACATGAAGCTGGCGGAAGTCGGTGCGTTTCCGACCAGGGGCTCATACGGCCAGTTTTGGGTATAGCTGATATCGCTTTCCGGGCGCTCGGCCGTCGTGGCCCAGGCGGTCCACCAGAAGAACGCCGTGACGGCCTTGCGCCGCTCCGGATCTTCGATGGTGCCTTCCCGCATCGCGTAGGATTCGCGCAGGTCGGCCGTTTCCGCGTCATCGCCAAACAGGCTGACATAGTGTTCGGCGACCCGCTCCATCGCGTGCGCGCGCTTATCGCTGACCGTTATGGTTTTCGTTTCCGCGTCCCAGGTGTTGTCGCGGTAATCAGTCCGGATCTCCAGTTGCAGCGCGGCTTTCTGCGCGTCGTCGAGATCCTCGTAATCACCCAGGCCCGCATACCGGGCTTCGATCTGCAGTCGTTCGACCAGCTCACGGTGCAACCAGTCCGCGGACCAGTCGGGCGCGACCAGCGCGCCGTGTCCCCAGATTGTTCCCAGCTGCATGCCGCCGATCGACTGCCAGACCCGGCGGCCGAACTCGATGTCCTCGCGGGTCAGTACCGTCTCGCCACTCGGGGTGACCACGCGCTCAGGAATTGGCGGCGCCTGGCGGTGGATCTCACCACCCATCCACAGCAACACGCCAAAAGATGCGATCAGAAGGGCGCTGAGCCCCAGCCAGAGTCGTCGGGTCGTCGACATGGCTTTCTCCTTGAATGTCCGGTTTTGTGAGTGATTGTGCGAGGAATGTAGACAAAAACAGGCGTCTTCGACTTGACCCTCGTCAAGTCGGCTCAAATACGAAACCCGCAGAATGATTATCGTTAATGATTCTCACTACCGCAGCTGTCGTATTCCCTGGAACACACGGAGAAAGGAGCTCACATTCATGACAACCCAAAGGCCAGTGACCCGGAAAGCGGCCCCACAGGTGCAACGCTGCCTGGAACAATGCCACGCCCACGACGAGGCACACCCGGCCCATGACCTGAAAGGCGACTGCGCCCCCCACTGCCCATGCCGGGCAGGGGAAGGCCGCATGTGCAACCCGCTGAACCATTCACCCTGGGAAGCCGGCACGTCAACCGGCCCCTGGCGTTAGCAGCAAAGCCCACCACGCCGCCGCACCCGGTAGCTGGTGAGCGTTACTGCTCCCGGAGCGCGAGTGCCACGGGCGTGCGAGCCGCCCGGATCGCCGGGAAGAACCCGCCAATGAGCCCGATGATCGCCGCGAACACGATGCCCTGGATCAGTAGTGGCAGGTTCACGTCAAAGGAGAAAGTAATCGCGCTGAAACTGGCCCAGTTCAGGGTGGCTGCGCGGAAGCCGTCAAAGGCCAGCCAGGCCAGGCTGCCGCCGATGGCCCCGCCGACCAGGGCCAGCAGCAGCGATTCTGCAAGCACCGAAAGCACGACCGGGCCGGAACGAAAACCCAGCGCGCGCAGCGTGGCAATCTCGCGTGTGCGCGCGGAAACCGCCGTGTACATGGTGTTCAGCGCGCCGAAGATGGCGCCCAGGCCCATGATCAGGGCGATGACGGTGCCCAGGCCGGTAATCATGTTGTACAGCGCCGTCGACTGGGCCTCGTAATACTCGGTCTCGCGCTGCACCTGTACTGACAGGCGCGCGTCGGTGGTCAGTTCGTCCTTGAGTTCCGTGAACGCCTCGGGCGAGGCCAGCCTGGCGTAGACCGCCTGGTAGGAGTTGCCGCGCCGGTAGGCATTTTGCAGCACCCGCGAGTCAACCCAGATTTCCGATTCGCCGATGCCGCCGCCGGTGCTGAAGTGGCCGACCACGGGCCAGTCCTCCTGGCCAACCTCGATCGTGTCACCCACGGCCAGGCCGGCGAATTCCTCGGCCGCACCCAGGCCAACCACGACTTCGTTCAGGCCTTCCGTGTACATGCGGCCGTCGACGATCTCAAACCCGTCGCGAACCTTGGTGGCCGCCATCTCGATGCCGCGCAACGGCACGTTGGCGTCGGTGCCGGCGGAGGCCATCGGCAGGTTGATGATGACGAACAGTTCGGCCGAGGCCACCACGCCATCGGCGTCGCGCGCCAGGCCGGGGCCTTCCTTGATGACGCGGACCTCGTCGCCACCCAGGCCGCTGGTCATCTCGGTGTCGGCGCCGGCGCGCAACACGATGACATTGGCCCCGTCGGCCGAAGCGCGCATGGTCTGCAACACGCCCTGGGCGATGGACAACACGCCGACCATCACCGCGACCACGCCGGCAATGCCCAGCAGCGCCGTCAGTGACGAGCCCAGGCGCTGCGGCAACGAGGCCAGGCTGAAACGGATGACGGCGAAGACCTGTGTGAACCAGCTGAACATCAGGCGTCCCCGCTCATCGTCTCAAGGCGTCGGCGACGCGCAGCTTCTGTGCCGAACGCGCCGGCAGGATGCCGGCCACAACGGCCAGCACGACAATCAGTACCAGGCCGAGAATCACATCTTTCACTGGCAGGTAGAACATCGGCAGCATATTGCCGGTGGGGTCACCGCCAGCCACCAGCAGCGCGGCCAGGCCCAGCCCCAGCAGGCCGCCGATGGCGGTCAGCACCAGCGCCTCGCCCAGCACCAGCCCCAGCACCGCGCCGTCGGTGAAACCAATGGCTTTCAGCACCGCCAGTTCGTTGGTGCGCTCGCGCACGGTGTAGGCCATGGTGTTGGCCGCCACCAGCAGGATGGTGAAGAACACCGCAGCGACAATGCACATGATGATGAAGCCGATATTGCCAATCTGGTTGGCAAAGCCCTGGATAAATGCGCCCTCGGGCTCCGTCTTTGTCTCTGCAGAAGAGTTGGCGAACAGCGCGTCCACCGCGGTGGCAATTTCGCCGGCGCGTGCGGGGTCGGTCACGCGCACGGTGTACCAGCCCACCTGGCCCTGGCCGTACTGCCTGGCCTCGTCGAGATAATCGTACTGAAAGAACAGCTGCGTGGTATCCGTGCCCTTTTCCGCGCCGTCGTAAATGCCGACGATCTCGAAGTCCCAGCTGTCGCCACTCTTGTTGGGCCAGATGGGAGAATTCAGCGGCACCCGGTCACCCACGTTCCAGCCAAACCGCTCCGCCGTCTTGCGGCCGACGATGGCGCCCGTACGGGTGTTGATAAACGCCTGTTTTTCGGCGTCGCCCAGCACGAACTCCGGGAACATGTCGAAGAGCTCCGCCGGCTCCATGGCGACGCTGGGAAAAAAGTTGCGCGGTTCCTGGTAAATGCCGCCAAACCAGGACTGGTGCACGGCGTTATCGACACCGTCGAGGCGCTCCATGTCCGCTTCGTAGCTCTTCGGCAGGCTGTTGATCAACGACACCTTCTCGCGGGTGATCAGGCGATCTTCACCGGCCACCTCGATGCCCGCCGTAAAGGCGACGCGAATGGCAGCCAGGTAACCGAACAGCAGGAACGCCACGGCAATCGAACCGACGGTCAGGATCGTTCGCGTCTTGCTGCGCTTCAGGTTGCCGAAGATGAGGCCGAGGAATTTCATGCGCGGATATCCGGCTCAGTCCACGGGGTCCGTGACCAGCCGGCCCTTGTCCAGGTGCAGGGTTCGGCTGGCGCGCTCGGCGGCGCGCGGGTCATGGGTCACCATGATGATGGTCTTGCCCTGCTGCTGGTTCAGCGCCGTCAGCAGGTCCAGGATTTCGTCGCCGGACTTGCGGTCCAGGTCGCCGGTGGGTTCGTCACAGAGCAACACGGTGGGGTCGGTGACGATGGCGCGGGCGATGCCGGTGCGTTGCTGTTCGCCACCGGACATCTGCCGCGGGAAATGGCCCATGCGGTGGCCCAGCCCGACGACCTCCAGGGCAATCTGGGCGCGCTTCTTGCGCTCGGCGGCTGACAGCTTGGTCAACAGCAACGGCAACTCGACGTTCTTGCGTGCGTTCAACACCGGCATCAGGTTGTAGAACTGGAACACCAGGCCGATGTGGCGGGCACGCCAGCCGGCCAGGCGGCGGTTGGAGAGGTTGTCGATGCGCTGCCCGGCCACGGTGACCGAGCCCTGGCTGGGCCGGTCCAGGCCGCCAACCAGGTTCAGCAGTGTCGATTTGCCGGAGCCGGACGGCCCCATCAGCGCCAGGAACTCGCCCTTCGGGATCTGCAGGTCCAGGCCACCCAGCACGTGGACTTCTTCAGAGCCGCGCTTGAAGACCTTGTCGACACCACGGACATCGACCAGCCGTCGGTCGTCGACTTTCTCCATCTCAGCCATCAGTTTCTCACCTTCACTTGTGTACCGTCCTCGAGCCCGGCCGGCGCGTTCAGGATAACCCGTTCGCCGCCCGAAAGTCCTGATACCACTAGAATTTCGTCGTCCTGGCGCCCGCCAGTCGCGACGGCCCGACGCTCGATCACGCCGTCACCGCCCACCACCCAGGCAATGTCACGTTCGCCCACGCGGGTCAGCGCATTGGCCGGCACCCGTGCCACGGCCACCGGGCCGGCATCTTCGGCCGCGCCGGCCTGGTCATCCTTGAAGCCCACCTTCACGCCCATGTCGGGCAGGATGCGCGGATCCAGCTCATCGAAGCCGACCCGCACCTCGACGGTCGCGCGCTGGCGGTCGGCCGTGGGGATGATGGCGATCACGTGGCAGGGAATCGACCAGTCCGGATAGGCATCCAGCGTGGCGACCACCGCCTGCCCCGGCCGGACACGGTTGATGTAGGCCTCGTTGACGTCGATCTCGATTTCCAGCGAGGACATGTCGACCAGGGTGCCGATGCCGGTACGGGTGAACCCGCCGCCGGCCGAGACCGGCGAGATCATCTCGCCGGGTTGCGCGTTCTTGGCCACGATCACGCCGTCGAACGGCGCACGGATGATGGTGTCGTCGAGTTGTTGGCGGTAGATATCGAGCTGCCGCTCGG
Organism: Marinihelvus fidelis; assembly: GCF_008725655.1. Taxonomy (NCBI): domain Bacteria; kingdom Pseudomonadati; phylum Pseudomonadota; class Gammaproteobacteria; order Chromatiales; family Wenzhouxiangellaceae; genus Marinihelvus; species Marinihelvus fidelis. The sequence continues at coordinate 223,911 of NZ_VYXP01000005.1, forward strand.
CCACCTTGATGTCGGCTTCGACACGCTTGAGCCTTGCCGCCAGTGACTCGGCTGAAGCGCGGGCACTGTCCATCTCGGCCTCACTGGCCAGCTGGCGCTCGACCAGGCTTTGGGTGCGTTCGAAGCGGGCGTTGGCTTCGCTGAGCAATGCCTGGGTCTCCGCGCGCTGGGTCTGGGCCGAGGCCAGTTGCGCTTCCGCCAGCTCGAAACTGCGGCGCACATTGACGTCGTCCAGCCGGGCCAGGACCTGGCCCTGCTCGACGCGCATGCCTTCCTCGATATTGACCTCGAGCACTTGGGCGGTGAGTTTGGATGAGACGGTGGCGGCGCGGCGTGCGGTAACGTAACCGGACGCGTTCAGCACTGTGCCGGCGGCGGCACGGGACACCGCCTGGACGTTGGCGACACGCACTTCAGGCGGCGGCGGCGGGCGGAAATACCAGGCCGCCCCGCCCGCCAGGACCAGCAGCAGTAATATCACGAAGATCCATAAGCCAACGCGGGCCGGCGGCTTCTCCGGCTCGCGTTCAATCTTCAACTGGTCCAGCTTGGATGGTTCCATTAACCCTTGGCGCTTCCCCCGAAACGGGCTCCATCATAAGCGCAAGCGGGGTGCGCCGCCCAGCCCTTGCCGGGCGGCGCCTTTCAACGGGTGTCAGTCGACCTTGCGGATGGTGATGCGCGCGACCGGGTTGCGCCAGTCGTGGTCGGCAGCGCCCAGGTCCCCGGCGCCCTGGATGCCGCGGCTGACATGCACGAAACCCTCGCCCAGGCCATCGGAAAACGGTTCGCCACCGCACATCGGGCCGGGAATGCTGGCGCACAGCTCGTCGTTGTCCTCGCTGCCGGCGTCATAGGCGACGGCGGTCATCGTGGCATGCGTGCGCGGCAGTTCGACGGCGTTGAGCGCAACAAAGCTGTCGTTGGTGGGCAACAGCATGCCGGCCAGGCTCAGGCGTGCGCCTGGGCGGCGCGGCGCCGCCAGCCAGACCGTGCGTGACTGGCCGGGGCCGATCAACCCGTTGTCGGTGGCCGCCATGTCGAACGCGGCGTCGTACAGGTCGGCGGCGATCCCGGACGTGTCACCGCCCTCGGCCATGTCCGCCAGCGCCTGCGACGGCGCCGAGCCCAGCTCGAACAGGGTCGGGCCGGCCTCGTGCGTGGTCGCCAGCACCGGCGTGAAGTACTGCCCCGGGGTGATGTTGGTGATCGTCACTTCGTAATGCGCGTACGGCCCGGCATGCGCGGAGGCGGCGGTGAACGCGGCCAGCACGGCCATGGTCTTCAGAAGGGTTTTCATCGTGAGTTCTCCAGTTTGGTGTGTCTTGCGGCCGGCACATCAGGCGCCGGAACCGAGGACCATTGTGGTGAGCAGATTTCCCGTGCCGGTCACGGCAGGAGAACCGGATCTGCACTGCGCGGGATTCCTCAACACACTGAAATAACGAAACTTTTAAAATATCCGGCCGAATCGCCGTGATACTTTCGTTACTTTTCGGGTCTAGTTTTCCGGGAGACCTGCCGGAGAGCGAATATGCGAGAGCACGACCTGAAGGAGCACCGGGTGCTGGTGGTGGAGGACGAGGGCGACATCGCCCGGCTGCTGGAACTGCACCTGCGCGATGCCGGCTGCGACGTCGAACTGGCTGCCGACGGCCACGAAGGGTTGAGCAAGGCCTTCGCCCGCGACTGGGACCTGGTGATCCTTGACCTGCGCCTGCCCGGGCCCGATGGCCTGAGCATCTGTCGCGCGTTGAGGCGCGAGGAGCGCTATGTGCCCATCCTGATGCTCACCTCCAAGTCATCGGAGCTGGACCGTGTACTGGGCCTGGAGCTAGGGGCCGACGACTACGTCACCAAGCCCTTCAGCGTGTCCGAACTGATGGCGCGAGTGAAGGCCATATTCCGCCGCGTGGACTCACTGGAACGGCGCGCGCCGGGCGGGGGGCTGGTCAGCGCCGGGCCGCTGGTGATCGACATGCCCTGCCGCGAAGTCACGCTGGACGGCGAGCCCGTTGCGCTGACCACGCGCGAGTTCGACCTGCTGGCGCATTTCGCGCGCTACCCCGGCCAGGTATTTTCCAGGGCGCAGCTGTTGGACAGCGTCTGGGGCTATGGCCACGAGGGTTACGAGCACACCGTCAACTCGCACATCAACCGTCTGCGCTCGAAGATCGAACCCGACCCGTCCAGCCCGGAGCTGATCGTGACGGTCTGGGGCGTGGGCTACAAACTGGACGCGCGCGCCAACCCGGCACCGGCGACCAGCGGTAACGTCACGCGCCTGCACGGTCACGCGCGTTAACCGGTCGATGCCCATGAACCCGTTCCGCACCCTGTTCTTTCGCTTATCGCTGGCGCTGCTGGCCATCATCGCCCTGGCCGGCGGCGCCTTTTTTATTGTCGAGCAGTACAGCCTGCGTAACTACCACGAGGAAATCACCCAGCGACTGAACGCGGCGATCGCCATGTACGTCACCGGCGAACGCCAGCTGATCGAGAACGGCCAGGTGAACCGCCAGGCCCTGGAAACGCTGTCGCAGCAGGCCATGGTGATCAACCCGACCGTGGAGATCTACCTGCTGGGCCTGGACGGGCGCATCATCGATCACGCGGTGCCACCGGACAGCCTGCGGACCGATCGTGTCGACCTGGCCCCCGTCCAGGCGCTGATCGGCGGTGAGGCGAGCATGCCACTGCGCGGCACCGACCCCCGCAGCGAACGCGAGAAGGTGTTCTCCGCCCACCCGGTCCTGCAGGACGATGAACTGCAGGGCTACCTGTACGCCGTGCTGGGCGGGCAGAAGTACGACGCCATCGCCGACAGCGTGCGAGGCAGCCATGTTCAGCGCGTCAGCATCGGTGCCGCACTGGCCATCACCGGCGCCGCCTTCGCCGCCGGCCTGCTGGTGTTTGGCCTGCTGACCCGGCGCCTGGCCCGGCTGACGGCCGATGTCCGCGCCTTTACCGCCACCGGGTTGACCGGTGACACCCCGCCACCACGGATTCCCGCCGCCCGCACCCCCGGGCGTGACGAAATCGGCGAGCTGCGCGCCGCCTTCGCGCGCATGGCCGACAAGCTCATCGAGCAGTTCGACGACCTGAAAGAAACCGACCGGCTGCGCCGTGAACTGATCAGCAACGTGTCACACGACCTGCGCACGCCGCTGGCCTCGATGCACGGCTACGTGGAAACACTGCTGATCCGCAACGACCGCATGGATGCCGATGAGCGCCGTCGTTACCTTGAAATCACCCGCAAGCACAGCCTGCGGCTGCGGCGGCTGATCGGCGACCTGTTCGAACTGTCAAAACTGGAGTCCGCCAGCATCCAGCCTGCACCCGAAGCCTTCTCGCTGGCCGAGCTGCTACAGGACGTGACCCAGGAATTCGAACTGGAAGCGGAGCGCCGGGGCATTTCGATGAAAGTCGCCGGCCAGCCGGCGGGCAGTCGCGTCTTTGCCGATATCGGCCTGGTGCAACGCGTGCTGGAAAACCTGGTAAGAAACGCCATACGCCACACACCCGCCGGCGGCGAAGTCACCCTGACGCTTGAACCACGCCCCGACCGCGTGGCCGTCGAGGTCGCAGACACCGGCTGCGGCATTCCGGCCGACGAACTCGAACACGTATTCGACCGCTGCTACCGCGGAAAATCGCCTGACGAAGCCTCGGATTCCGCCGGCCTGGGCCTGGCCATCGTCCACAAGATCCTCGACCTCCACGACAGCCGCATCACCGTCACCAGCGAAGTCGATCGCGGCACCACCTTCCGCTTCGACCTCCCCACCGCCGCGTGACGGGTGACGGGTGACGGGTGACGGGTGACGGGTGACGGGTGACGGGTGACGGGTGACGGGTGACGGGTGACGGGAAGACGTTACGGCCTGAACACCAGTCGCGACAATCGGTCCGTTGGTGTTTCCGTGACTGTTGTGCGCGGGGCTGTACGCGGCCATGGATGGCCGCGTCCAAGCGATACATGGATGTACTCGAGCGTGCCCCGCGCGCAATAGTCGCGGAAACGCCCTACAACGGAGCGACTAGCGAACCTGTTTGTGCCAGCGCCGCACCAGCTTCTTCACGTCCACATCGGCACCGCCATGGCGCCAGTGCGTGGTGAAGTCGATATCGCTGGAGTTCGGCGGCGGGTTCGGGCGGTTGACCTGCAGGCGGACGGGCACGGGCACGCCCTCGCCCATGGCGATCGCTTCGCCAGGGCCCAGCGAGGTCAGCGCGCCGAGCACACCCTGGGCGGCATCGGGCACCATCGCCGTGACGTAGTCCTGGTCGTTGGGGTTGGTGATGCGCAGGCAGACGTAGGTGCCGCACTGGGCCAGCACCGTCTCCGACACGTCGTGCGGGCGCTGGCTGACCACCAGCAGGCCAACACCATATTTACGGCCGACCTTGGCGATACGCTCCATCATCCGCTTGGCCTGCTTGTAACGCGGGTGGTCGCCGCGCGGGATGTACTCGTGCGCTTCCTCGCAGACCAGCGTGATGGGGAACTCGCGGCACTGCGGGTTCCAGAAGTTGAATTCGAACGCCAGCCGGGCGATCTGCGCAGTCACCATCGGCGCCACGTCGATGGGCACCGCGGAAAGGTCGAGCACGGTCACCGCCGCCTTGACGTCACCCAGGCCCATGAAGTCTTCCATCAGCCCGACCAGCGAGTCGGTGCTGGTGCGAATCCGCGGCCGCAGCAGGAAGTCGTAGCGGTTGTCGTTAAGCAGGCTCTCCATGCGCACCAGCAGCTGGTCAAAACGGCCGAAGGTGGCGGACTTGGTCTTGCCGAAGTCGGAAGACCGCCGGTTGGCATCCTTGATGCGCTCGTAGAGGTCGTCCATGGCGAAGTAGACCGGCGCGTCCACGGTGATCGCACCCAGGTCCTGGTCGGCGTTGGTCTCGCGCTTAAGGTCGATGATGGCGTTGCGCAGCAGGGCCTGCTGCACCGCGGCGTTGGCGTCGTCCTCGTCGATAAACAGCTCGGTCAGCTCGCCAAAGCTCAACAGCCAGTACGGCACCTCGAGTTCACGGGCGTCCAGGCAACGCACCTTGCCCTCGGGGAACGGCGAGCGGCCGGCGCCGCCCATGTCCTTGTCGCCATACTCGGCGTGCATGTCCATGATGATGATGTGCGCCGACGGCATGGTGCGAAGGGCTGACTGCACCAGGCTGGTCACGGTCCAGGATTTACCCGAACCGGTCTGGCCCAGGATGGCCGCGTGGCGGCCGAAGAACTTGGAGGCGCGGAAGAACACGTCCGTGGTGCCGGTGGCGCTGAGCTTGCCGACCTTGTAGCCGCCATCGGCCGAATCGGAAAAGATCCGCTCCAGCTGCATGTCGGACATGGCATGCACTTCCGCCCCGGTGGTCGGGTAGTTGGTGACACCGCGTTTGAACTCGCCGCCCACGGCCATTTCGCCCAGAGGGCTGAGCCGCGCCTTGTGCAGCAGCTGGCCGCCAGGCGTGTGTTCCTCCCACATGTTCTCGACCATGACAACAATGTCATGGCCGTGGTGGGACACTTTCAGGTAGGAACCGACCTGTCCGATCAGCACCTTGTGCATGCCGATCATGCGCTCGGCCTGGAACTCTCCATCCTGGCTGTGCATGACCGCGGTAAATGATTCGCCGCCCACCTCGACAAGGTGGCCGACCAACGTATCGGTACGGGAATTCATGGTCCTGGCTGCCTTTTCGGTGCTGCCCCTGGCTTGATCGTCGCTGAGCATGTCGGGTCTCCCTTCCCGGCCAGGACTGCACCTGGCGCCCCTGAAGTGAATCAAATACTACTTTTGTGAACGACTTATATCAAACATCCGGATTCGACATGCAATCTGTCCGGACCATGACTAATCGCACTTTCCGGCCGCGCTGGCAGCCCCGTAGCCTTTGCGGGCTTGCAGCAATCACTTTACAGTGATCGACCCGGCCAGGGCAGAGCGGCCGGACGCATAACACCACACACCAGCACACAAGAGAGACTCTCCATGGACAGACGGGATTTCGTAAAACTCACCGGCATCGGTGTGGGCGGCCTGATGCTGCCGATCACCGGCCGGATCGTGTCCGCCGCCGAACTGACCCAGACCGGGATGGACTTCGCGGCCAAGAAGCAACTCGCCACCGTGGCCCTGAACGCCGCCACCAGCGCCGGCGCCAGCTACGCCGACGCGCGCATCGGCCGCTACCTGAACCAGTTCATCACCGCGCAGGAAAAGCGTGTCGACAACATCGTCAACACCGAATCCTTCGGCGTGGGCGTCCGCGTCATCGCCAACGGCACCTGGGGCTTCGCGGCCACCTCCGACACCAGCCCGGATGGCGTGGCGAAAGCAGCGCAGCAGGCCGTGGCCGTGGCCAAGGCCAATTCGAAATTCCAGACCGAGCCCGTGCAGCTGGCCCCGGTCACCGGCGCCGGCGACGTGCAGTGGCGCACCCCGATCAAACAGAACGCGCTGGAAGTGCCCATCAAGGACAAGGTCGACCTGTTGATGGAGGTCAACAACGCCGCGCTCGATAACGGTGCCAACTACATCACCTCGATCCTGTTCCAGGTGAACGAGCAGAAGTTCTTCGCCTCCACGGACGGCAGCTACATCGACCAGGACGTGCATCGCCTGTGGGCGCCGTTCTTCGCCACCGCCGTGGGCGAGGGTGGGTTCAAGCAACGCAACGGCCTGGGCAACCCGGTCGGTATGGGCTTCGAATACCTTGAGCCGGACCCGGCAGAGCAGATCCAGGTGGCCGGCGCCAATGTCGGTTACCGCTTCGCCTATGACATGGTGCGCGACGCGCGCGAGGCCGGCCAGCAGTTGCAGGCCAAGATGAAGGCACGCAGCGTGGAGCCGGGCAAATACGACCTGGTACTGGACCCGCACCACCTGATGCTGACCATCCACGAGTCCGTCGGTCACCCGCTGGAGCTCGACCGCGTGCTGGGCTACGAGGCCAACTACGCCGGCACCAGCTTTGCCACGCTGGATAAATGGCGGTCCGGTGACTTCCAGTACGGCTCCGACATCGTCAACCTGGTCGCCGACAAGACCCAGAAGCACTCGCTGGGCTACGTCGAGTACGACGACGAGGGCGTGAAAACGAAGGAATGGGACCTGGTGAAAGACGGCATCCTGGTCAACTACCAGGCCATCCGCGACCAGGTGCACATGATCGACCAGGACGAATCACACGGCTGCTGCTACTCGCAAAGCTGGGCCGATGTGCAGTTCCAGCGCATGCCCAACGTGTCGCTGAAACCCAACGCCCAGGCCGACCTGTCCGCCGACGACATCATCAAGGACGTCGAGAACGGCATCTACATCGTCGGACGCGGTTCGTTCTCCATTGACCAGCAGCGTTACAACTTCCAGTTCGGCGGCCAGCTGTTCTATGAAATCAAGGACGGCAAGATCACCGAGCAGATCGAGGACGTGGCCTACCAGTCCAACACCCAGGAGTTCTGGAATTCCTGCGTGGCGATGGCCGGCAAGAGCGATTACCGCGTCGGCGGTTCGTTCTTCGACGGCAAGGGCCAGCCTTCGCAGGTCAGCGCCGTGTCGCACGGCTGCCCGACCACGCGCTTCAACAACGTCAACGTGATCAACACCGCCCGCAAGGTCGGCTGATCAAGTCCTCGCAGAACAACTGGAGTTTCACAACATGGCAATCATGACCGAACAGGAAGCGAAGGACCTGCTGACACGCGCGCTGTCCTTCTCCCAGGCCGACGAGTGCGAATGCAACCTCGCCGGCAATAACCAGGGCAACATCCGTTACGCCCGCAACACCGTGTCCACCGCCGGCGAAGTCAGCGACGTCACCCTGGTGGTGCAGTCGAGCTTCGGCCAGAAGGTCGGCACGGCCACCATCAACGAGTTCGACGACGCGTCGCTGGAGAAAGTGGTGCGCCGCTCCGAAGAACTGGCCCGCCTGGCCCCGGACAATCCGGAATTCATGTCCATCCTGGGCCCGCAGGAGTACACCGACACGCCCACGTGGTTCGACTCCACCGCCAGCGTGACACCGGAGCAGCGTGCCGAGTTCGCCGACGCCAGCATCCAGCCGTCGAAGGCCAATGACCTGGTCGCCGCCGGCTACCTGGAAGAGACCGCGTCGTTTATCGCCATCATGAACAGCAAGGGCCTGTTCGCGTACAACACGGCGACCGAGGCGAACTTCACCGTGACCATTCGTACCGAGGACGGCAAGGGTTCCGGCTGGGCCGCGCGTGATTACAACGACGTGTCCAAGCTCGACACCGGCGCCGCGTCCGCCGTGGCCATCAAAAAGGCCACCGGCTCTCGGGATGCCCGCGAGATGGAACCCGGCAAGTACACGGTCATCCTTGAACCGGCCGCCAGCTCAACACTGATCGGCAACATGATCGGCAACATGGGCCAGCGCCAGGCCGACGAAGGCCGCAGCTTCCTCAGCCGAAAGGCGAAAGAAGGCGAGACCCTGCCGGAAGATGCACCGCGCAACCGTGCCGGCGAGAAGATGTTCGACGAACGCGTCACCATTTTCACCGACCCGGCCCACCCCGAGGTGCCCTCGGCGCCGTTCGGCGGTGACGGCGCAGCCGTCGGCAAGACCGTGTGGATCGACAAGGGCGTGGTCAAGACGCTGCCCAACTCGCGTTACTGGGCCAAGAAGACCGGCATGCCGTATGTTCCGCAACCGTTCACCGGTGGTGGCATCTTCGGCGGCAACCTGCCCTGGGTCATGGAAGGCGGTGACAAGTCGCTGGAAGACCTGATTGCCGGCACCCGGCGCGGCGTACTGGTCACGCGCACCTGGTACATCAGACAGGTCGACCCGCAATCCCTGCTGTACACCGGCCTGACCCGCGACGGCACGTTCTACATCGAGGACGGTGAAATCAAGTTCCCGATCAAGAACTTCCGTTTCAACGAGTCGCCCATCGTCATGCTCAATAACATCGAGGAACTGGGCAAGCCGGTGCGGATCAATGGCTCGCTGGTGCCGCCGATGAAATTGCGGGACTTCACGTTCTCGAGCCTGTCAGACGCCGTCTGACGGGAGTCGCTACGAGCCGAACGCCGTCGTGACGGTTACTTCATCCAGGGCACGCTTAAACCCATCCCTGGGACGCTCTTCAGCGGCCATCCATGGCCGCTGGAGGCCCTGGAAGAAGCAACCGCCACAACGGCCCCGCACGCACCCCACCCCACATCAGCGCTGGGGTTTAGTCACGCGTCACGCGTCACGCGTCACCCTTCCCCCAGCATGAAACGCCGACAGTTGATCACGACGGCCCTCGCAGCCGGTGCGCTGGCCGGGTTGGGTGTGCCGCTGCGGGCGCGGGGGTCGGACGCGGATTTCTATTTCACGCGACTGAGTTACGAGTCGGGTGACTGGGACGTGGATGAGCGGGCGCCGTCGAATATCCTCAACGCGCTGATCGAGTACACGACCATCCGGGTGGACCTGACCGAGCGCGTCATCGCGCTGGCCGACCCGGCCATGCTGGGGTCGCCTTTTTGCTACCTGGCCGGGCGCCGGTTACTGCGTTTCAACCACGCGGAGCGGCAGAATTTCGAGACCTATGTGCGCAACGGCGGTTTCGTGTTCATCGACGACTGCAACCACGATATCGACGGCCTGTTCGCGCGCAGCTTCGAGGAACAGATGGCGGAGATATTCGGCCCCGACGCGCTGGCCAAGATCCCCAACGACCACGCGCTGTACTCATCGTTCTTCGAATTCGACGGGCCACCGCGCACCAGCCAGGAACTCAATGGCTGGGGCGATGACCTGGTCCACGAGTACCTGAAGGCCATCGAGATCGATGGCCGGATCGCCGTGCTCTACAGCAACAAGGACTACGGCTGTGAATGGGACTACGACTTCCGCAACAAGCGGTTCATGGTGAATGACAACACGCGGTTCGCGGTGAATATCGTCGTTTACGCGATGACGTCGTGACGCGTGACGCGTGACGCGTGACGCGTGACGCGTGACGCGTGACGCGTGACGCGTGACAAAAGACTACAGGAACTAGATTGGAATGAATGAGCAGGAACTGGAAGTGATGCTGGGGCGGGTTGGCCGGGCGACGGATGAGATTGGCAAGGTCGTCGTCGGGCAGCGGCAGGTGGTCGAGGAGATGCTGATCAGCCTGATGGCAGGCGGGCATTGCATCCTCGAGGGTGTGCCCGGACTCGCCAAGACACTGATGGTCAGCACGCTGGCGAAGACGCTGGACCTGGGCTTCCGGCGCGTCCAGTTCACGCCCGACCTGATGCCCAGCGACATTATCGGCACGGAGATCCTGGAAGAAGACCACGCCACCGGCAAGCGCTTCTTCAAGTTCCAGCAGGGGCCCGTGTTCACCAATATCCTGCTCGCCGACGAGATTAACCGCACACCACCGAAGACACAGGCGGCGCTGCTTGAGGCCATGCAGGAGCACTCCGTCAGCTACGGCGGCGAGAGCCGCCCGCTGCCGGCGCCGTTTTTCGTGCTGGCCACGCAGAACCCGGTGGAGCAGGCCGGCACCTATCCGCTGCCCGAGGCGCAACTGGACCGGTTCCTGATGTTTATCCGCGTCAGCTATCCGGATATCGATGAAGAGGTCGATATCCTTGAGCGCACGACCAGCGGCCAGCGCGCCAGCGTGGAAAAGTCCCTGGACGGGGAAGACATGCTGGCGCTGCAGGCACTGGTCCGCGATGTCGAGATCAGCCCGGCCCTGCTGCGCTACGTGGCCGATATCGTGCGCGCCACGCGGCCGCAGGACAGCGGCATCGACACGGTGCAGCACTACCTGCGCTGGGGCGCCGGGCCCCGCGCGGGCCAGGCGCTGGTGCTGTGCGCCAAGGCGCACGCGGTGCTTCGCGGCCGCCTGGCCGTCACGCTGGACGACCTGCGGGCGGTGGCGCCGGCCACGTTGCGGCACCGGCTGCTGCGCAACTTCCAGGCCGAAGCCGATGGCGTCAGCACCGATGACGTCGTGGCACGGGTGCTGGAGAAGGTGGCCGAACCCGCTTCACCGCTGGGCTGACCGCCGGGGTCATCCGCTTGGAGCGCTTCATCGATCCAAAGACGCTGGCCCGGGTCAGGGACCTGCCGCTGGTGGCGCGCACGGTGGCCGAGGGCTTCCTGCACGGCATCCAGCCCAGTCACCAACGCGGCGTCGGCATCGAGTTCAGCCAGTACCGGTCCTATGAGCCTGGCGACGATCCCGCGCGCATCGACTGGAAGCTCTATGCCCGTTCCGACCGCTATTTCGTCCGCGAGGCGGAACGGGAAAGCGAGATCGGCACCTGGTTCGTCATCGACTGCAGCCAGTCCATGGCGCAGCGCAGCGAGGATGGCGCCTGGAGCAAGTTCGACTACGCCCGCCACCTGGTTGCCGCGCTGTCCTGGATTGCCCATCGACAGGGTGACCCCATTGGCCTGCTGGCGCTGAACGCAGGCGAGTCGACGATCCTGCCGCTGGCCACCGGCGAGCGCCAGTGGCACCGGCTGCTGACGCAGTTGCATGGCCTGGAGACCGGCGACCGATTTCCCGACGCGAACCTGCTGGGCAGCCACCTGGCGCGCCTGCAGTCCGCCGGACTGGCGTTCATCATCAGTGATTTTCACCAGGTCAGCGACGAGATCTACGCGCTGGTGCGGCGCATTGCCAATGCGCGCAACGAGGTCGACGGCATGCAGTTGCTGTGCGCGGACGAAACCAGGTTCCCCTGGCGTGGGCCGGTGCGTTTCGAGGACCTGGAAACCGGTGAGACCGTGCTGGTTTCGGGGCGCGCCGCACGCGACACCTACCTGGCCGCGCTGGACGATTACAACGACCGCCTGCGCGCCGCGCTGGGCGGCATCGGCGTCAGCCTGGACAGCTTCGATATTGACCAGCCGCTCGACGCCGCGCTGCATCACTACCTGCAGCGCAGGCTCCGGATGCCGCGCTGATGGGCCCGCTGGCCAACGCGATGCTGCTCTACCCGGCCGGCCTGTGGGCCCTGGCCGCCGCCGCCATTCCCATCATCATCCACCTGGTCAACCGCAGCCGTGGCAAGCGCGTGCTGATCGGCAACATCGCCCTGGTCCGGGCCGCGCGCCGCCGCCGTGCGCGCGAAATCCGCATGGACCAGTGGCTGTTGCTGCTGCTGCGGCTGGCGATCCTGGCCGTGGCCGCCCTGGTGATCGCGCGCTGGGCCCTGCCCGGGCTGCAGGACCAGCCGCGCGACAGCGAGTACATCACCCCGGCCGCCTGGGCCGCGCTGGATGGGCAAGCGCCGTCCGCTGGCGCCGATGTCGACCGTCGCCTGCTGCTGCCGGGCTTTCCGTCCGTGGATGAGCCGGTCGACGCGGCATTGGCCGCAAACCCACCGGACGCCTGGCCGTTGCTGGCGGAGCGGCTGGACACGCTGCGACACACCGGCGCGGTCACGGTCACCAGCACGGCCAGCGCCGGCGAGTTTGGCGATCGCATGCCCGCGCTTGCGGGCCCTGTCGGTTGGGTCGTGGCTGAAGGGTACAAACCCTCCCCCAGTGTGCCCGCGCCAACACTAATTATTCCGGCCGACGAACTGGACAACGCCCAGCTGGCGCAGACCGAGCAGGCGCTGGCGTTACTGCGCCGGCACCGGCTGCCTGGCCTGCAGTGGCAGCTCGACTCGAATGACGCCCCGGATGACGCGCGGCCACTGGATGTCAGCGCCATCACCTTTCCGCGGCAGGACAGCGACCCTGGTTTTCCAAATCGACTGCTGGACGCGATCCTGACGCCAGCCGAGCAGGCGGGCCTGTTCGCCCATGCCGGCGTCGACCTGTCCGGTTTTCCGGGGCAGGCCAACGACGCGCTGGTAACGGACGACGATGCCGGCCGACCGTACCGACCACTGCAGCCCTGGCTGGCCCTGTTGCTGGTGTGCCTCTGGGGGCTCGAGCGTGTGCTGAGCGAGCGTCGTCGTCATGAGTGACCGGGCCACGATGGATGCCGGGCTGGTCTCGGCCTTCGGACACTTACGCCGGCGGCTGTGGCTGCGGCGCCTCGTATTGGCCGTTGCGACTGCGGCGCTGGCCGCGGGCGCGTCACGCATGGCGGGGCTGCCCACGGAAGTGGCCGTTGGCACCGCCATCGCGGCCGGAGCCTTAACCCTGCTCGCGCTGGCCCGTTTCGGGCCCCTGGCGCGAAAGACCGACGCCGAGCTGGCCGAGCACCTGAACAGGCGCCTGCCCGGCCTGGAGGAAAGCGCCCAGCTGCTATTGGTACCTCGCGACGGGCTGCCGGTTACCCGGCAGCTGCAGCGGGACCGGGTCGCGCGCGGATTGTCCGCCGCCCTGGCCACCCCGGCCGACTGGAAGCCCGCCACGTGGCCGCGTACCGCCACGGCCCTGGCCCTGGCTGGCGTGGCGCTCTGGCTTCTGGCCATGCCGTTACGTGGCTGGGTCACGAGCACGACCCCGTCGCCCACCGCGGGTGACGCTGCTCCCCGGGCCGACGCGGCGCTGCAGCTGACGGACTCGCGGGTGACTGTGATCCCACCGGCTTACACGGGGCTGCCGGCCTTCACGCAGGACGCCCTGGACGTGGAGCTGCCGGAAGGCAGCCGCGTCGAGTGGCGGTTGCGCTTCAACCAGCCCGGCGATTACGCCCTGCGCCTGGGTGACGCCCTGTTGCCATTGCAACGCCAAGACGACGGCACCCTGGTGGCAGAACAGCAGGTCGACGACACCGGCCTCTACCGCCTGGTCGTCATGGCCGTGGGCGAAGAGCTCTCGATACCTGGCATTTACACGCTGGCCGTCACGCTGGACCGACCACCGGATGTCCGCATCATTGAGCCCGACAGCGCCACCATGGAGATTCCCATGGCCGGCCCGGCCCGCTTCGCGTCGACGGCCCTGGTCCGCGACGATTACGGCATCGGCGACGTCGAAATCCGCGCCTCGGTCGCCAAGGGCGCCGGCGAGGGTGTGAAATTCCGCGACGAGGTGTTCCATTTCGATGCCAGCGAGAGCGCGGATGACGGCACGCGCTACTCACGCGACTGGGACCTGGCCGCGATCGGCATGGCGCCCGGTGACGAGGTCTACTTCTTCGTCGTCGCCACCGACAACCGCGCGCCCGAGCCCAACAGCGCCCGTTCCGACACCGTGGTGGTGCGCTGGCTGGACGAGGCGCCCTCCGGCGTGGCGGCCGAGGGCATCGCCATCGACCTGATGCCGGACTACTTCAAGTCGCAGCGCCAGATCATCATCGAGACCGAGGCCCTGATCGCCGACCGCCAGGCCTTGGACCGGGACAACTTCGACGCAACCTCGCGCGCGCTGGGGCAGGCGCAGAGTGACCTTAAGCAGCGCTACGGCCAGTACCTGGGCGACGAGTTTGGCGAAGGCGATGGCTACGAGGCGGCAGTCGAAACGGAGACCGCGGATGACGACGACCATGCCGAGGACGCCGAGGCACACAATCATGAGCACCTGCACGCGGAACCCGGGCACGGTGAGCTGGCTTCCGGGCCGCCGCCCGCCGGCCTGGACCCGTCCGGCGGTGCCGATGCGCTGGTTTCGCGCTTTGGCCACGCCCACGGCGCCGCCGAGATCGGTCCGATCACGTCACGCAACCCGGTCGGCATGATGAAGCGCGCCATCAGCAACATGTGGCAGGCCGAGCTGCACCTGCTCCTGTCCGAGCCATCGCAGGCGTTGCCGTACGAGTACGAGGCGCTGAAATACCTGAACCTGGCCCGGCAGGCGGAGCGCGTGTACACGCGGCGGCTGGGCTTCGAGCCCCCGCCGGTGAGCGAGGAGCGTCGCCTGCAGGGCGAGCTCGACGAGGTGCGCTCCCGGTCCCACCGGCTGGAGCCGCCCGCGCCCGACGGTGATCGCGTACTGTTCTCCGCGCTGCTGGACTGGATCAGCAGGGCGAACCCGGCCGAACCGCTGGACACGGACTCGCGTGAACGCCTGGCGCACGCCCGCAACCGCCTGGAGCAGTTGTCACGCCAGCGGCCAGCGCTGATCACCCACGCCGCGACCATCGAGCGGGTCCTGGTCGCCGGCCAGCTGGCGGTCGACGATTGCCCGGATTGCCTGCCGGCGTTACGCGACGCGCTGTGGACCCTGCTGCCGGCAGCACGGGCCGTACCACGCACCGGCCAGCGCGATTACATGGCCGGTGATCCGCTGGTTCGCGACTACGCGAATCCGGGTGACGAGCAGACCGCGGAGGACACGACACCATGACGCAGGGTACCTGGGTCATTTCACTGCCCACCGGGCCCGCGGCCTGGGGGCTGGGCCTGCTGGTGCTGGTCACGGCCGTATCAGTCTACGCGGCCTGGCGTCGCCTGGGCCGGCGCTCACCGGCGCGCTGGCTGCTGGTCGCCGTGCTGAACATCGGCGCCGCGCTGGCTTTGGCCGCCTGGCTGGCGCCGCCACAGCGCCTGGCCAGCGCCGATGCCACCGTGACGCTACTGACCGAGGGCGCGCCGACCACGGCGGAGCGGCCTTCTGGGTCGGTGTTCGCCCTGCCCGGGGTCGGCATCGAGCCCGGCATGACGCGGCTGGCGCTGGCCGCGCAACTGCCACTGCGCCAGCCCGGACTGGGTCACCTGGTCGTCGAAGGCCATGGCCTGGACGCCGATGAATGGGCACAACTGCCCGCATCGGTGGGCATCGACTTCGAACCACCGGCGCTGGAGGGACTGGTCGAACCGGCCTGGCCCCGGCGATTGTTCATCGGCGAGCCACTGGGGGTCACGGGGCGCTACCACGCCGACTCGCCAGACGCCGTGGCGACCGTCACGCTGCTGGATCCCGCCGGTACGCGCGTGGCTGAATCCAGCGTCCGCGCCGGCGCGGCGTTCTCTCTGTCGGCGGTTCCACGGGCCACCGGGCTGTACAGCTACCGGCTGGAGCTGCACCGCGGCGACCGCGTCATCGACCACGCGCCGGTGAATGTCGAAGTGACCGGCGGCAAGCCCGTCCGCATCGGTGTGCTGCAATCCGCGCCTTCTTTCGAGACCCGGCACCTGCAGCAATGGGCCGGCGGACATGGCAGCACGCTGTCGATCGACACGACGATCAGCCGCGACCGCCGCCTGGACCAGGGCATCAACCGCGACGCCGGCGCGCGCCTGTCCCCGAGCTGGCTGGCCGAACTCGACCTGCTGGTCATGGACGGCCGCCGCTGGGCCTCGCTCGATGCCGGTCAGCGCGATGGACTGGAGTCGGCCGTCGCCGACGGCCTGGGGTTATTGCTGCTGGCCGATGACGACTTTGAACCGGGGACGCTGTTCGCGCGCTACTCGCTGGCACGCGAGGCCGAGCCCAGGGAGAGCGCGCACCCGCTCGTACCTGGCTTCCAGGGCGATATCGCCCTGCCGCTGCTGGGGCGCCGGCTCGTGGCCAACGACAGCCACACGCTCACCGCCGATGAGCAGGGGCAGGAGCTGGAAGCCTGGCATGGCCACGGCCTGGGCCGCGTGGCCATCAGCGTGCTGCGCGAACGTCACCGCTGGCGCACCGCGGGGCGCGATGACCTCTACACGGCCTACTGGGGGCATGTGCTGGGCACGCTGGCACGCCCGGATGACCGGGGCCGCCTGGCGCCGCCGTCACCCGACAGCCTGGCCCGCCCCAGCCTGGTGCACCACATCTGCCGGCAGACCCCCCAGGCCACCGACAACACGGCCCTGGACATCGCCGGGCGCCTGCGCGTGGCCCCCGTCGCGGGTGGGCAGGCCATCGAATCCACGCTGGCATTCAACCCGGCGACCGGCCCCCTGGGCTGTATTGCGTTCTGGCCGCAAAGCAGCGGCTGGCACCGTGTCGACTGGATCGCGCCGGGCACGGACGAGCCCATCCCACAGGGCCATGAGTACGTTCACGCGGAAGATGAATGGCGCACGGCCGGGCGCTGGGCGCGCCAACAGGCGACGTTCAGGCGCATGGACCATTCGGAACCGGCGCAGGTCAGTGACCCGAACACGGCACGCGTTCCCCTGGCGCCGGATGGGCCCTGGTGGCTGTTCCTGTTCTGTGCCGCCGCGCTCTGGGTCGAGCGCAAGCAGGACGACGATCAGTCGATGGCCGAGGGCCGCTCACGCGGCGTGTAGGCTTCCGCCTCTTCCTCGGTCAACTGGATTACTTTCAGCGTCCAGGTCGAGAACGAGGAATCCACGCGGAAATAGAAGCGGCCGTCCTGGTCGAACATGCGGACCCCGTTGCCGGGATACTTGGTCGACAACACACGCCCCTGGTGGGCGCTGGTACCGGCCTCTTCCAGCGAAATGTCCACCGCGGACTCATACGCGCCTTCGGTGGTGATTCGCCAGTCGAGAATCCACGGCGCCTTCACTTCGAATTCGGGCGTATTGCGGCTGGCGCTACCCTTGAACTCGAACACGGTTTCGGCAGCGCCGGCGGTGGAGGCACCCAGCGCGAGCAGGGTGACGAGAAGGGTGTTGGGAACTGAAAACTTCATTTCTGGGCCATGACCTTGCGGCGACACGCCGCGACATCATCAGCGTCGGCACGGGAAAGCAGGTCCCGGGGGGCCTCGGTCGCTGACGGTTCGGTGGTGGAAGCGCCCTGGCTGCCGGGTTCGTCATCCAGTTCACGGACACACTGGGCGATCTGGGCGATTCGATCATCGGCCATGGTCCCGGCTACCAGGATGGCATCGATATCATGCAGGTCGCCCTCACCCAACAGGGGTGCGAGGCCACGATACATAAGCGCTGAAACGGCTCCGAAGATCACCATCCAGCTGACGACGCGCATGAATTTTTCCACTGATTTCCCTGAACCTGACCGATCACGGGAGCGCAATGGTACACCCACGCGGGGTGCATTGTCCTGTAACAGAAGTTGGGTTGCGTGCGTAGAATCAGTGCCCACAAGTCGCGTCGATCCGGGACGCATCGGCCGTGGCCAGTCGTGGCTCGGTGCGCCCCGGATCTACGCTTTGGTCCACGCTCCCTTCAGCGTGGCGG
The DNA here is from genome assembly GCF_008725655.1 of Marinihelvus fidelis. Taxonomy (NCBI): domain Bacteria; kingdom Pseudomonadati; phylum Pseudomonadota; class Gammaproteobacteria; order Chromatiales; family Wenzhouxiangellaceae; genus Marinihelvus; species Marinihelvus fidelis. The sequence goes on from NZ_VYXP01000005.1 coordinate 241,886, forward strand.
CTCCCCCCATCAATCGTTTCGGCCCCATCTTCGGCCCCCTCGCAGGCCGGCTGCGGTGGCGCCATCGTGCCGGTGACCTGCTCTTCGGCGACGGTCTCGGCCAGTTGCCCGGCCAGCTGCGCCAGTATCGCGCTCGGCGCCTCGTTGCGTGCCCCGGAGATCGCCAGCCAGGCGGCTGAGAGTAAAACGATCATCCAGCTGAAAGCGCGCATCCTGCAGGTCCTTGTCTTTTCTTGACGGCTTTTTTGTCGTTACCTGCAGTACCGCGCCGCGTGGCAATAGTTGGTTCAGGCCGAGAAAAATTTGACGCCGGACAACAAAACACCCCGCCAACCGGTCCGGCTGACGGGGTGTTTCCAGGGCGCAGGGTCAGTCTTTCAGGACTTCGAAAATCGTCGTCGTGCCACTGATCTCGAAACCCACCACCAGCAACGGCGTTCCCGTCGGCGAGTCCTCGGCCTTGATGAAGGCCAGGCCTTCCGGACCCAGGTCACCGGCATCGACGCCTTCGAGGGTTTCTTCTTCCTCGTCGTTCTCGGCGTTGAAGTCGCGGGTGTTGATGTAGTCCACGTAACGGGCGTCTTCGGGCATCGACACGTCGAAGATCATGATGCCGCCGACACGCTCCAGGCCAACGAAGGCGTAATCACGCCCGAATGCCTTGCCGACAATCGCGGTTTCGGGCTCCGGGCCCTTGTCGTCGCTGCGGTCGTCGAAGGTGTCGTTCTCGTCGTTGGTGCTGTTGAAGTTGTCGGCATCGGCCAGGGCCGTGACCTGCTCGATGGTGTCACCGGAGTCCCAGACCAGCTCGCCGTCTGTGCTCCAGATGGAGATCGAACGGGCGCCGTAGGACACCAGGTGATCGTAGTCGCCATCGCCGTCGGTGTCACCCTCGGTGCCAACGACCTTGATGCGGCCCAGGTTCTCGTCTTCCTGCAGCCAGTCGGCATTCGGGAACGCGGCCGGGTCCAGGTCGACGTCCTTCACGCGGATTTCGTCCAGGTAGACGATGCACTCGTCGTCATCAGCCTCGCCGTCGTTGAAAGTGCCGGCCTGGTCGATCAGGTCTTCGCAGTAGGCCTCGTCTTCTTCGTTGTCTTCCTCGATGTCGAAGATGTACTCACGGCCGTCACCCTCGTTGGCGGTCAGCAGGTAACTCTTGCCCTTGACCCGGAACGAGGCGATGGAGTCCGGCATGAACGCGCCATGGACCGGCCATTGAGTGATGTTGATGGCGTCATCTTCATTGCTGGCGTCCAGGCCGTAACCCGGGATCGAATGGTTCTTCAGGCCCAGGCCGAGAATGGCCGTGACCGTGGCGCTGGCCAGGTCAACCACGGCGATGCCGCTGTTTTCCTGCAGCGACACCCAGGCCGTTTTCGAGTCATGCGACACGGCGCTGAACTCGGGCTCCAGGTCCTGCGCCAGCGTGGCGCCGAAGGGGCGCGCGGCGCGCAGGCCGGCCGGCAACGGCTGGTCATTGAACGCGGTAAACGTGGCCTGCGCGACGCTTGCCGCCAGCGGACCACCGGACAGGTCGACCACCGTGATGGAGCCTTCCGGGTCGACCTGGTAATCGCTGCTCGGCTCGCCTTCATTCGCGATCACGGCGTAACGGCCGTTGGGCGAGAAGGTGATGGCATCCGGCAGCGCGCCGGCGCCCACGGCGCTCAGGAACTCGCCGTCGGTGTTGTAGAAGGCCGCCCAGCCATTGGCCTGCTTGTCATCGTTCTCGACCGCGATGGCCACCAGGCCGTCACGCACCGCCACGCTGTTCACGCCGCCGGACTCCGGCAGGGCAGCCGACACGTCGATGTCGAACAGCTTGGTGGGGTTGGTCGGGTCCGCAATATCGAGGACATCCACGGCGTTCTCGCCGGCGTTGATCACGAACAGGCGCTGCGTGGCCGGGTCGTGGGCGACGATTTCGGCGGCGCCGTCATCGAAAATGCCAGTTTCGTAAGTGCCGAGAGGCGCCAGGGTAATGTTCTTTTCCTTCGCCGCTTCGGCGTTGGTGACCGCGGCCATGATGGCAACGGCGAGCACGGTGTGCTTGAGCATGGACTCTCCCTCATGTGGGTTGGATGCTGGGAATCCACCAAGCTATTCGCGCAACGTGACCCGAAGATGACGCCCCGGTGACGGTGATGTGACAGATCATGCAATGGCGAGACATGAATATGACAAAGCCGTCATATTCACGCTGGATGTGCGCCACGGTGCCGGTTTACAACTGGCGCGCGATCTCCGCGGCCAGCCGCGCATTGGAAACGATCAGCGCCTGGTTGGCCTGCAGCGACTGCCCGCCGGTCAGGGCCTCGACGCGCGCCAGCAGGAACGGGGTCAGCGCCTTCCCGGACACGCCCGCCTCTATGGCCTCGCGCACGGCGGTCTCGTTGACCTGGGCCATGGTTTTCACGCCCAGGGCGTATTCGGCGTCAATCGGGTTGGCGATCACCACGCCATCCAGGCCCAGCTGCCATTGCAGCCGCAGCATGTCGGCGATCGCCGCCGGATCGTCCAGGCGCAGGCTGGCCGGGAAGCCGGAGTCGCGGGAGTAGAAGGCCGGCAGCGTGTCAGAGCCCACGGTGACCACGGGCACACCGTGGGTTTCCAGGTACTCCAGCGTCAGGCCGATATCGAGAATGGATTTAGGGCCCGCACAGACCACCGCGACCGGGGTCCGCGCCAGCTCCTTCAGGTCGGCGGAGATATCGAAGCTGCGGTGCGCGCCGGGGTGGACACCACCGATGCCGCCGGTCGCGAACACGCGGATACCCGCCATCGCGGCCACGATCATCGTGGTCGCCACCGTGGTACCGGCCGTGCCGCCGCGCTGCAGTACCGCCGCCAGGTCGCGGCGGCTGCACTTGTCGACGTCTTCGCCGGCGCGGGCCAGCCGCTCGAGCTGCGCGTCATCCAGGCCAACGTGGATACGGCCGTCGATGATGGCGATGGTGGCTGGAACCACACCCGCGTCGATCACGGCCTGCTCGGTGGCGCGGGCGGTCTCCAGGTTATGGGGCGCCGGCAGGCCGTGGGTGATGATGGTCGATTCCAGCGCGACCACCGGCCGGCCTTCATTCAATGCAGCCGAAACCGCTTCACTGGTACGCAAGTGCAGGCTTTTGTCGCTCATGGACCATTCACTGTTCTGGCTTTAGCCATTTGGGCAAGGCGGCTATAGCCAATCTGGCGAATCGGCTATAGCCAGTTCTGCAGGAGGCGGCCGGCGTCAGTCGCCACTCGCCGGCATCAGGTCCATCAGCGCCACCACGGTGGATTCCACACCGGCGCGCACGGCGGGCTCCGGGGTGATCTTGAACAGCGGCGAATGGTGGCTGGGCACCGGTTCGCCGCCGGCGGCCTCGCGGTCGAAGTCGGCCTGCGGGGTGCCGCCGATGGCCCAGTACACCATCGGGATGTCCGGGTCGGTGGCCAGGATCGGGAAGTCTTCGGCGCCCATGCCCGACGGCGGGTTCTCGACCACCGCGTCGTCGCCCATTTCTTCCTGCCATGCCGAGCGCAGGCGTCGCGCCAGGGCGGCGTCGTTGACCGTCGGCGGTACGCTCTCCTCGGAGATGATCACTTCCGGTAGCTTGTCCTCCGGCAGGCCGGCAACGCGGCCCATGTTCACGGCGATACGCTGGATGCCGTTCAGCAGCAGCTCGCGGGTCTCGGGGCTGGTGTTGCGCACCGTCAGCTGAAGGTGCGCGCGGTCGGAGATGATGTTGTGCTTGGTACCGGAGTGGAATGAACCGACCGTGACCACGCCCGGCTCGCGCGGGGCCAGCTCGCGCGACACCAGGGTCTGCAGGGCCAGCACGATTTCACTGCCCAGCACGATCGGGTCCTTGCCGCGATGCGGCGCCGCGCCATGCGCGCCGACACCGTGGATGATGATGTCAACGGTATCGGCGCCGGCATAAGGGCTGCCCTCGGTGACGTTGATCTTGCCGGCGACATCCCCCGCGGACACGTGGAACGCCAGCGCGTAATCGGGCTTGCCGAACTTTGCGTACAGGCCGTCCTCCTTCATCATGCGCGCGCCGATGATGCGCTCCTCGGCGGGCTGCACCAGCAGCATCAGCGTGCCGGACCAGTCGTCGCGGCGCTCGGCCATCTGCCGAGCCGTACCCACCAGCGCGGTGATGTGCACATCATGGCCGCAGGCGTGCATGGTGTAGACCTCTTCGCCGGTGATGGGGCTCACCTGCTGGTGTTCCGAAGCGTACTCCAGGCCGGACTTTTCCTGCACCGGCAGGCCGTCCATGTCGGCGCGCATCATCACCAGCGGTCCGTCACCGTTCTCCATGATCGCCACGACGCCCGTACCACCAATACCCTCGGTGACCCGGAAACCGGCCGCGCGCAACTCGTTGGCCATGCGCATCGCGGTCTCGTTTTCGATGGTCGACAGTTCCGGGTAGCGATGGAAATGCTCGTACAACGGCCACAAATGACTGTCGTAATCGGCCTTGACGCTGGTGGCCAGGTCGCCACCAGAGACCTGCGCCTGCGCGGCGGGGGCCATCAAGGCAGCGGCGACAAGCGCGGCCAGGGCGGCGCGAACGGGGGCGATGTGCTTCATGGACATTCCTCTGAGTGTGCTGTTGGTGTTATGCCATTGAGTCTACCGGAACGCGCCGCTCAGAGCGCCACCCCGGCGGCGTGACCCGATGACCACGCCCACTGGAAGTTGAAACCGCCCAGGTGGCCGGTCACGTCGACGACTTCGCCGATAAAGAACAGCCCCGGAGTATTCGATTCCATGGTTTTAGAAGACAACTGCCTGGTATCGACGCCGCCCAGCGTGACCTCGGCGGTGCGGTAGCCCTCGGTGGCGGCGGGCTTGATCTCCCAACCCTGCAGGCGTTCGGCGACTGCCCGCAGTTGCCGGTCGGGCCAGTCAGCAAGCGGCTTTTCCGCCATCTGTGGCCACCACTCGGCCTGCAACGTCATGACCAGGTTTTTGGGCAACAGCGTCGTGAGTGATGTGCGCAGCGTCGCCCGCGGGTTCGACGCCTTGAAGGCCAACAACGCCTGTTCGGCGTCGTGCCCCGGCAACAAGTCAACCTGGATGGACTCACCCGGGCGCCAGTAGCTGGAGACCTGCAGGATGACCGGGCCGCTCAGGCCGCGGTGGGTGAACAAAAGGTCTTCCCGGAAGCTGGCGCGCTGGTTCGCCACGATGGCTTCGCAGGACACACCGGACAGGGCCTTGCACAGGGCCTGGGTTTCATCGGTCAACGTGAACGGCACCAGCCCGGCCGTGCGTGGCAATAACGCCAGGCCAAACTGCTCGGCGAGCTGGTACCCGAACCCGGACCCGCCCAGGCTGGGGATCGACAGGCCGCCGGTGGCCACCACCAGGCTCTCGGCACTGAACCGGCCCTGGTCCGTGGCCAATTCGAAATGACCGGCATGGCGCGCTTCCGAGGTTTCGCAACGCGTCAGCACCGTGACCCCGGCCTTCTCGCACTCCGCCATCAACATCGCCACGACCTGTTTCGACGACTCGCGACAGAACAGCTGTCCACTCAGGCCGTTGACGGTTTCCTTTTCGAAGTACTCGATCCCGTGTGATTCCACCATCGCGATGAAATCCCATTGGGTATATCGGCTCAGCGCGCTCTTGCAAAAGTGTGGATTGGCGGACAGGAAGCGGTCCGGCGCCGCATGCAGGTTGGTGAAGTTGCAGCGGCCACCGCCGGACATCAGGATTTTCTTGCCCACCTTGTTGGAGCGGTCAAGCACGATCACGCGGCGGCCGCGGCGCGCGGCGGTAATCGCGCACATCAGGCCGGCGGCGCCGGCGCCCAGGACAATAACGTCTGCTTGCAAACGGGAGGTGGACATCGACGTCATCCGCTGGAGCGGTGCCCCAGGCCCGACATCCTGACGGTCCTGCGGTTGGTCATCGCTTGAATGACGCCGGGGCCGGCATGGATATCCAGCGCCTTCGCGGCCCTTGTGATGCCGGTATAGAGCAACTCCCGCGTGAGCACCGGGTGGTCGTTCATCTGGTTGGCGTCATCGGGCAGCACCAGCACGACCTTGTCGTACTCCGAGCCCTGCGACTTGTGCACGGTCAGCGCATAGGCGGTCTCGAACGCCGGCATCTGTGCGAACCGGATGGCACGCGGGCTGTCCCCGGGGAAGCAGGCGCGCAACTCGCCGTGCTCGGTGTCGATCACCCAGCCGGCGGGACCGGGACTGTCATCACCAGGTTCGTCATCGGTAATTTCACGTACCGGCAGCACCAGGCCGATATCACCGTTGTAGAGTTTCCGCTCATGATCATTGGCGGTGACCATCACCGGGATGCCGGGGTACCAGGCCTGTAGCTCGCGGCGTGAAGGCTGGCCGGTGGCGTGTTCATGCCGGCCGCCGAAGCGGCGCTCCAGCCGGGCATTGATGCCGGCCACGCCGGCGGGACCGGCGCGCAGGGCGCAGAGCAACTGGAACCGGCCATGGAACTTGAGCAGCTCAACGACACTGTCGTGCGCGGCGACCTTTTCCACCAGGGCCTGGTAGTGGTTCGTGGCATCCTCCAGCCAGGCGGGTGCCGCACCCGGTGAGTTTTCCACCACGTGCCGGACGATCCCGTTGTCGAGCAGGGCCTCGCCTGGGGCCTGGCCGGCGTTGACCACCTGAGCCAGGTCGTTGATGGCCTGGATGCTGCGGTGATTGGTGCTGAGCACCGCCACCGGGGCGTCCTCCGCACCATACACCGAATCCGGCCCGCCACGGCAGAGCTCGGCGAGCACGCCGCCGGCCTCCACCGAGGCCAGCTGGTCGCGGTCACCCAGCAGCACCAGCCTGCCGTGATCAGGCAGCGCAGCCAGGATGCGCGCCATCATCGGCAGGTCCACCATGCTGGCCTCGTCGACGACCAGCACGTCCAGCGGCAGCCGGTTGTGCGTATCGAAGCGCGGTTTGGGTGTGTGCCGGTAGATGCCCAGCAACGAGTGCAAGGTATGGGCCTTGCCGGGCAGCGTGGCGACATCGGGCCGGCTGCCCCTGGCGGTACCGCCCTCGAGCACGCTGCGCAGCGATTCCATCATGCGATTGGCGGCCTTGCCGGTGGGCGCGGCCATCTCGATGCGCAGCGTCGGGTCGGCCTCCAGCAGCAGGGTGATGATACGGGCCACGGTCCAGGTCTTGCCGGTGCCGGGGCCGCCCGTGATAACGGCCAGGCGGCGTGTCAACGCGGTCTGCACGGCGGTGCATTGGCCTTCGTCCAGGCCGGCGGTCACCACCTCGACCGCGGGAAGCCGTGCCTGGGCGAGTTGGCGGACTCGTGAACACACGCCTTGCTCGAAACGGAAATACTTCTGCAACCATAGCCGGCGCCCGTCGGCCGAACGAACCAGCGGTGTTGCCGGGCCGGCGTCGCCGCCGCTGCCGGCATGCGCCGCGACCGCGCAGGCGGTCTCCGGCAGGGCGCAGACCGATTCCGGGCCCAGGCCATCAAGCAGTTCATCCAGCGTTGGCTCGTGCAGCTCCCGGTACAGGTCCAGGTCCAGGCAGGTGTGTTTCAGGTGCAGTGCGAAACTGGCCGCGGCCGCCAGCCGGCCCGCCGTGGCCCGGCCGGCAGGGTCCGCCACCAGCCGCGTGGCCACCCAGTCGGCAAAGCTGATATCCAGCTGGCGCAGGGACGGGTGCCGATCGCGGCGGTCACTCATGGTGGTCTCCCGCCAGCGCGCGGTCCAGGCGCTCGACGCTTTCCAGCGAGGGCCGCGTGAACCAGGCGCCGTGATCCGGGTAATCCGCCAGCCCCATGCCGCGCAGGAACAGGTAATAGACACCGCCGAACCGGAACTCGCCATCGTCGAACCCATAACGCTCGCCCAGGCGGCGTCGGAAGTGCCGGTGCGCCGCGACGGCATAGATCATGTACTGCAGGTCGTAGCGATGCTCCGCGATGGATGCGCCCATGCCCGCGTGGTCATAGAACCGCGGCGCACGGCCCAGGGTGTTGGACTTGTAGTCGACCACGTATATCCGGCCGTCGTGGACGAAGGTCAGGTCGATGGCGCCAGTCATCAGGCCGCTGATCGGACCGTAGCGATGGACAGGCGCCTGGCCGGCGGCGGCCAGGGCGGCGTTGATGGCGTCGAAATCCGTAATACCATCGCCACCGATGGCAAAATCAAAGCGCATCTCGGGAATCGCGCAACCGGCGGCGAACAGCGTATCCAGGCAGGTGCCCTCGAACGGGTGATGCAGGCAGTCGTTCATCCAGGTCGTCACGGCCTGCGCCAGGGCGGTGTCATCCAGGCCGGGAGTTTCCAGCCCGTAGCGCGTGACCCACTGACGGGCGATCTCACCCAGGTCGACCGCGGCCGGCTCGCCGGTGCCGGCCGGGGCGCGCGTCAGCGCATAAGTCTCGAGAATATCGTGCAGGCAACTGCCGGTATTGGCCGAGCCCGGCAGCGCGAAGCGGATGTTATCCGCCCAGCCCGAATCGTCTTCGACAACGGCGACTTCCACCGCCGGGGCGTTGCCATCGTCATCGTCCTTAACCCCCAGGCGCGGCGCCTCGCCACGGACCAGGCCGGTGTAGCTGGTGATACGCCAGTGGCTCTGTGGCAGCTGCACGGCGGGAAGCGCCGGCACCAGCGCCTGCGCGGCGGCGGACCCGGCTTGGTACCGCACCGGGCCAACCTCGCCCGCTACCGCGTAACCGACGGTGCCCGGCGCGCCGCCGAAGCGCTGTTCGAGCGCAATTCGGATTTCCGCGAATGAAGGCGCGTCGGGAACGGCACCGTTTTCGTCGGCCGGCAGCGCCAGCAGGTGGCCCCACACTGACGCCGCAAATTGCGGCGCCCTGGAGTTCCGGTACGACGCGCTGATGCCCACGTGGCACTGGTACACGGCGCGGGTCATGGCGACGTACAGCAGGCGCATGTCCTCGGCCAGGCGCTCGCGCTCCAGGTGCCGGGTCACTTTCGTCGTGTCACCACCGAACTCGACCACCGATTGCCAGTGGTCACCGCGGTCTTCGCGATAAAGCGGCGGACCCTTGTCCAGGCTGGTGTTCCAGGGCATGAAGAAAAACGGCAGGAACACCACCGGGTACTCCAGGCCTTTGGCGACATGAATGGTGACGATCTTGACCAGGTCCTCGTCGCTCTCCAGACGCACACGGCGGACATCCTCGTCCAGGTGACTGTCATCACGCAGGCAGTCGGCGTACCAGTCCACCAGCTGCTCCGGCGTGGCGCAGTCCAGGTCACGCTGCTGCAGCAGGTCGCCCAGGTGTCGCAGGTCGGTGAACAGGCGGTCGCTGTCTTCGCGCCGGGCAATCGCGGGCAGGAGCCTGCGTGCCGGCTGCGAAAGCAACTGGTTGATCGCGGCCAGCACCCCGTGGCGAAGCCAGGTCTCACGGTAGCCGCCGAACTCGGCGATGACCGCCTCCAGGGCATCGTCATCGATTTCTATGTTTGCGAGCTCGTCAAAACCGTAACCAAACCCGCGCATCAGCGGCGTGGCCAGCGCCGACTTCAGGCGCCGGCGATCGGTGCACTGGTCCATGGCCATCAGCACCAGCAGCAGGTCTTCGCTCACCTCCGAGTCACTGAAGACGCTGTCGCGCTGGCTGGCGAACACGCTGCGCAGGCCGATGTCCGGCTGCGCCAACGCCTGGCGAATATCGCGGGCTTCGTGAGCGCTGCGCACCAGCACCGCGATATCACCGGGTGTCAGGGGCTGCTCTTCGCCGTCGGCGCCGACCGTTTTCGCGCCGTGAACCGGATCCAGCAGCGCGGAAATTCGGGCCGCGGTGTCACGGGCATAAAGCCGCTTCAGCGGGTCGCCGTTCAGCTCCGCTTTTTCCGGCCGTTCAGCCGGGTGGCCGATAAACACCAGCGCCTCGTCGCCCATCGGGCTTTCGCCACCCAGGCGGTAGTCGCGTATCCGCCCGGGTGCCGCCTCCTCGCAGGACCGCACCGCCGTGAACGGCATGCCTTTGAAGACAAACGACAGCGCATCGTCATCGCCGGCGGGTGGCTCCGCGAACAAGGCGTTAACGGCTTGCACCAGCAGCGCTCGGCTGCGCCAGTTGGTGTCGAGGTCATAGATGCCCTGGTTCTTGTCACCCCCGGCACATGCGGAAGCGACCTGGCCGCGCACATCCAGGTAGGCAAAAATATCGGCGCCACGGAACCCGTAAATGGATTGCTTGGGGTCGCCGATCATGAACAGCCCCGCGCCCGGCGCCCTGGCCGCCGGGGTATCGTAAATGCGCTTGAACATACGGAACTGTTCCGGATCGGTGTCCTGGAACTCGTCCACCAGGCACACCGGGTACGCCTGCGCGATGGCGGCCTGCAGCGCCGGCCGGGTGTCATCGCGATCAAGGCGCTGGTTGATCAGGGTGATGACCTCGTCCAGGGACATGTCGCGCAGGTCAAGCCCCGCGCGGGCCTGCACCAGCGTCCGGTAAACCGCCGCGCGGGCCAGGTGAGCGACCTCTTGCCGCGCGTCCGGAAGACCAAACAGGTGGTCACGAACACGTACCAGCAACTCCACCGGACCAGTCGTGCCAGGCGGCACCTGGAGTTCGGCCAGGTCCTTGAAGTAGTCGGACGCACCCGCCCCGGCCACCGCATCGACAGGCAGGGCCAGGTTCTTTTCAATGTATTTGATGATGTTGGTGACCCGCCCAGCGGCCACCGGTGAGTCTTCAAGCTCGCCCAGGGCTTCCACCAGCACGGCCTTCGTCGCCGCCCGGTCCGACGCACCGTCCTGCAATGGAAACGCCTGCGACCACTCATCCGCCAGGTCCTGGTGCGCCTGGCATAAAGCGGTCTGTGCCTGCACCACCGCATCCATGACTTCCCAGGCATCACCGGGCGGCAACGCGGGACGAACCTCGGCCGAGTCGCCCTTCACCCTGTTCCAGTACTTGCGAAAATCTTCCAGCTGCGGCCGGCCCAGCAAGGCGTAGACCAGGCCGGGCGCGCCCGTGCTCGCCGCCAGGCGCCGGAACAGGTCCGTGACGATGCGCTCGGAACGCTCACCACCGGTGTGACTGAGCTGGACATCATCGATCGCGCCGGTTTCGAACAGGAAGCTGGCCGCCGCCTTCACCGCGAAACTGTGGATGGTCGAAATACCGGCCTCGTCCATGTTCACCAGCGCCCGCTGCAACCGAAACAGCATGGCCTTCATGCGTTCCGGGTCGTCATCGATCAGCGCGCTGATGCGGGGGTCATCACTATGCCCTGCACGCAGGTCTCGCCAGGCCTTCTCGACCAGGGCGCGAATCCGCCCACGAAGTTCGCCGGCGGCGGCGCGCGTGAACGTCACCACCAGGATCTCTTCAATGCGCCTCGGCGTCGAAAAATCCAGCCCTTCGCCGACACCCAGCACAAGCCGCAGCACCAGGTGGGCGATGCTGTAGGTCTTGCCGGTGCCCGCGCTGGCCTCCACCAGCCGGCGTCCGCTCAACGGGAAACCGGCGGAATCGAAATGCTCGACGTTTGACTCACTCATCGCTACCCCCCTTCGCCCAGCGGTTCACGGCTTCGACCATCGCCGCCGAGGTGTCCAGGAACACCGGCTCCAACAGGGCTTCGGGCGTACCATAATAGGCCCGCTCCACCAGGTTGCCGCGCATGGAGTCATCACGGCCAAACCCGGATTCGTACCACTTTTTCCGGACGAGCTGACGTTGTTCATCCGGATCCAGGTCCACCAGTTCGGCGCTCAGTTCCGGGTGAAAGGGTAACCCGCCGTGAGCATGTGCCAGGTAGAGGTTGGCCAACCCAGAAAGCAATTCGATATGCCGGCGGCGATCAGCCAGGAAGTCCGCATCAAAACGCAGGCCGACGTACTCACCGTTGAGCTTTCGCCTGTCAGCCGCCGACTTCGCGCCACCGAACACGCCCCACGCCTCCGTCAACCCACCGTCGTACGAACCGGCCAGCACGGCCGTTCGCAGGTAGAAATCCAGTAGCGTTTTGAACTTCAGGCCGCTTGCGGACTGGTAGCGATAGGCGGCTTCATGCAGTGGCAGGGTGCCTGTGATGCGCAGGCTGGCCACCGGGCCGGTGGCGGTGCCAGCAACGGGAACCTCCAGGCGGATGGCTACATCGCTGGCCGGGCCGGCCTGGGCACGGAAAAACAAATAGGGCTCACCGAGCTCATCCAGTTTCTTCGCGGCATGCTGGCCCGCGCTGCCCATCGGCCACTGCCCCCGGGCCTGCAGCGACCGGACCAGGCCGTCAATCTGACGCTGTTTCTCCGCCGCCTGGTCCGCATCTGGACTTAGCGGGGACTGGTTAATCCGCCGCAGTAACGCGTTGCCCCGTTGCCAGGCCGCCAGGCCATCACCGGAACCGAGCATTTCCTCGTCTTCGACCTGGTCCTGATTAAGGCCCAGGCTGACACCATGGCGACGGAAAAACCACTTCGCCGGGCGGGTAAAGAAGGCGATGAAATCGTCAAGATCGACCTCGGCCGGGGTTTCCGTGGACACCACGCCGGCGTTCCACCGTGCGCGCAGGACACCGGGTTCCTCACCATCCTGGCCAGCGCCCCGCGCAGTCGCCTGTTCGGTGGCGATCGCCCAGGACGCCGGATCCAGCGAGAACCGCCGACTGTCCTCACGGGACCGTCCGCCAAAGTAAGACGGGCTGAAAGGTTGCAGGGGATGACGGGTGTAGAGCCGGCCTTCGCGAAGCTGGCCTTCCTCATCGAAACCGTCGGTGGCATAGCCGTCGCGCAGGTAGTCCATCAGTTCGGACGCCACCACGGACGGCTCGCGGGCCTCGTTGCGGTGCATGTCCTGGCCTATATAGCTGACATGGAAGGCCTGGCGTGCCGACAGCAGCGCCTCGAGAAACAGCCAGCGGTCATCGATGCGGGCGGAGCGGTCGCCTGCACGGTAGTCGTCGCGCATCAGGTCGAACCCGGGGCGGTCGATGCGGCGGGGGTAATCCTCCATGTTCATGCCGAGCAGGTAGACGACCTTGAACGGCACGCCGCGCATGGGCAGCAGGCTGCAGAACTTCACGCCCTCGCTGAACGGGTGACGCATGCCGCTGCCCTGCCTCAGCACTGGCGCGATGGCGGCCCGTACCACGTCCAGCGGCACCGTCCCCGTAAACCACCCTGACTCACCGGCCCGGGCCAGTGACTCCAGCCCCCGGCGCAGTTCTGTGAACGCGGGCCGGTCTTCGTCATCCGGTTCGAAAAGGTCATTCAACATCCCACCCAGGGTGCTGGCCCAGGCGGCCGGCGACCGGTCCCTCGCCAGCAGCTCACGGTAATGTTCGAGGCGCCGCCAGAAGCGCAGGAACCCGTCGAAGGCGGCCGCGTGACCGCCCTCGATGTCATCCAGCGGCTGCACGCCCAGGATGTTCGTATCACCATCCGCCGACATCGCGTATCCCGACAGCATGCGATCGAGCCCGAACGCCCAGCTGAATTCGCTAAAGGCGGCGCCGGTTTCCGCCTGCCGGTGCGCCGCGTCACGCCCCCAGCGTACGCCGGCATCGATCAGCCAGCGCCGGATTGATTCGAAATCGCCGCGTTGCAGGCCAAACCGGCGCTGCACCGAGGGTAGCTCCAGCAGGCCCAGCACCTCTGAAAGCGGCAGCCGGCTCTCCGGCAACTTGAGCAACGATTCAAAGCCATTCAGCACCGGCGATTCTTCCACCAGGGTCCGGTCGGCGATGTGGTAGTCAATACGCCGGCCATCGCCGCGTTCCGCGCCGCGCTCGAACACCGCCTTGATGCAGGGCACGTAGGGGGCCACGCGCGGCATCATCACCACCACATCGCGGGGGTTCAGGTCCGGGTCACGGTCGAACAGGTCCAGCAGCTGGTCATGCAGCATCTCAACCTCGCGCAACGGGCCATGCGCGTTGTGGAAATGGATGCTGGGGGCGCCATCCGTCTCGCCTGCGGGCAATGGCAGGGGCTCGCCTTCATCACCGGTTAGCGTTGCGATTTCGCCGCGGAAGCTGAGTTCCAGGATGTCCTGATGCACGGCGGTGAGCAGCCCACGGTCCCGCTCCGGATCCGGGTCGGTAAAGGCCTGGTGGTCCTCGACGCCCGCAGCCAGCTGGTACTCATCGGACTTTCGGTAAACCAGTTCCAGGAAGTCGCGAACCTGCTGGCCCTGCGCCGCCAGCAGCGGGTTGCCCAGTTCCGGGGGCAGGCCCGTCGCCTGCTCTCCGGCCCGGTATCGCGCCGCTTCTTCGCGGATGGCCTGGCGCGCGGTGGGGATGTCGCACCAGTGCGCCTCGCAGGGGTTGAACAGGTAGAGGCTGACATCAACGTGGCGGGCAAGGCCCATCAGTACGTCCAGGTCGGACTCCGGCAGCGCCGTGACACCAAATACGGACAAGCGCCTGAACGGCAAAATCGCCGGATCGAAATCGCCCGACAGCCGATTGCACAGCGCACGGTGAATACCGGCCCGGTGGGCCTTCCGCGAAGGCGCCGGGGCCCCATCACCGGCCACGCGGATGAATCGCCAGATGGCGCGCTGCCAGGCCTCCGCCGATCGCCAGCTTTCCGACCATTCACGCCGGGTACCCGCCGGCTCGTCCCGGTCCCAGCCATCCACGATCCACCGCGGCCGGAACACCTGGTACTGGTCGAACAGGTCGGCCACGCGCGCCGCCAACTGGTAGCGCTTCAGCGCCGTCAGCGATTCTCCGGCATCGTCACGGTCCAGGTATTGGTTCACCGGCGCCAGCTCCGGCCGGGCCATCAGTTCCGGGTCTTGCAGGGCCGCCAGGATCCGCCAGGTCATCTCCAGCTTGTTCAGCGGAGTGACCTCGGGAATATCTTCGGCAACCACCACTCGGGCCAGGTCCCAGAAAAACTGCGAGAACCGCGGATACTGAATATTGGCCGCGACGCCATGCAAGCGCGCCAGCTGAAGATTCACCCAGGCGCCCATGGCCGGGTTTTCCAGCAACACCGTTTCGCCCTCCAGCGGGCCCATGCCGGGCGGCGCCTGGTCCAGGCGCACGGCCAGTTGCGCGAACAGGGTCTCAATCCGGTTGGCGTGGTAGATTTTCAGCGACATCGGCGGGTCGATTGCTCCTGGGCGGGTCGGCAGGAAACCATGTTAACGGCGGACGTTATCAGTGCGTGAGAATCCATGTACAGCGCACCGTATACTGGGCCTGACCATTCCCGGGGGAGGTGCCATGACCACGCCACTTTATCGCTTACTCACCATCCTTTCAGTGCTGCTGCTCACTGCCTGCGCCACGCTGGACCCCGACTACGAGGAGCCGGTGGTGAGCCTGGCGGGCATCCGGGCCCTGCCGTCGCAGGGCGGCATGCCCAACTTCGAGGTCAAACTGCATATCGTCAATCCGAACGATTTCGACCTGGACCTGGAGGGCGTCGTGTACACCATCGCGCTCGACGGGCATGAACTGGTGAAAAGCGTGGGCAAGGGTTTTCCGGTGATCGAGAGCTATTCAGAGGAGACCTTGACCCTGACCGGCAGCGTCAACCTGCTGGAGGGCATTCGCCTGTTCGCCGACCTGATGCAGTCCAGCGGCAACGAACTGGACTACGCCTTCAAGGCCAAGCTCGACATGGGTGGGCTGCACCCGTCAATCCGTGTGAACGAAACCGGCAAGCTGGACCTCGCGACCATGGGCCAACGCCGGTAAGGCCGGCTCAGCGCTTGTAGACCACGCCTTCCTTCATCACGAATCGCACATCTTCCATCACGGCGATGTCGTCGAGCGGGTTGCCGGCCACGGCAATGATGTCGGCGCGTTTGCCGGCGGCAATAACGCCGCGATCATCCACGCCCAGCAGGTCGGCTGCATGGATGGTCGCCATGAGCAGGGCATCGACAGGCTCGATACCGTTCTTTACCAGCGCCGCGAACTCCCGGCCGTTGACCCCGTGCGGGTACACGCCCGAATCCGTGCCCAGCGCCATGTTCACGCCGGCCCGGTAGGCGTTCTCCAGGCTCCCCACCACCAGCGGGACCAGGTAGTCACTCTTCTCGCGCACCTCGGCCGGGGTGTTGTCCGGCAGCGGCATGTCGTTGATGTACAGGTTGGGCACCAGGTAAGTGCCGCGTTCCTTCATCAGCCGGATGGACTCGTCGGATAAAATCGAACCGTGCTCGATGGATGCCACGCCCGCGCGCACCGCCGCGTTGATGCCGTCGGTGCCATGCGCGTGCGCGGCCACCTTCAGCCCCAGCTTGGTGGCCTCGGTGACGATGGTGCGCAGTTCGTCTTCTGAATACTGCTGCGCGCCAATGGGTGCCGACTTCGAGAACGAGTACACGCCCGCGGTGGCGCAGACCTTGATGACGCGCACGCCGTGCTTGGCCTGGTAGCGCACCGCCTTGATGACCTCGTCGACGCCGTCAGACACCCCCTGCTTCGGCCCCAGTTCCATGACGCCGGGCGCAAACCCGGTGACATCGCAGTGACCACCGGTGATGGATATGTAGTGACCGGCTGGCCAGATATCCGGGCCGGGCACCTCGCCGCGGTTGACGGCGCGCATCAGCGCCACGTCCGGGAAACCCGGCAGCGCGCCCAGGTCGCGCACCGTGGTGAAACCGGCCTGCAGGGTCTTGTCAGCAAACACCACGCCGCGAATCGCCCAGTCGGGCGCGGTTTCCATCACCGGCGTGGTAACCCAGTTATCGCCGGTAAAGTAGTCGCCGGTGATGTGCGTGTGCATGTCGAGCAGGCCGGGCAGCAGGGTCATGTCACCCAGGTCGATGCGCTCGGCGCCATCGGGGATGCGCGCCGGGTTCACCGCGGTGATGCTGCCGTCCTCGACCAGCACGGTGACCGGGCCGGTCACCCGCCCCCGCTCGGGTTCGAACAACCGCTGGGCGGTAATCGCCTGGACGTCGGCGATGGCCGGCGTGGTGAAAATCGCCAACACCCCCCAGGCGGCCAGGAACTGAATGCGGACCCGGAGTCTCCGGTTGATAAGGTGGTTCATCGTGCTCTCCTTAGTTTATTGGTATCCCGCCGCCTGCAGGGAGAACAGGCTGGCGTAATGCCCGTCCATCGTCATCAGTTCGTCGTGGGTGCCGCGCTCGATAATATGGCCGTTCTCGATCACGACGATCTGGCTGGCCATGCGCACGGTGGAAAAACGGTGCGAAATCAGGATGGCGATGCGGTTTTCCGTCAGGCGGCGGAAATGTTCGAAGATGGTGGCTTCGGCGGCGGCGTCCATGGCCGCGGTCGGCTCATCCAGCACCAGGATATCGGCCTGCTCGCGCATAAACGCACGCGCCAGCGCAATCTTCTGCCACTGGCCGCCAGACAGCTCCTGGCCATCGGCGAACCAGCGCCCCAACTGGGTTTCGTAACCGTCGGGCAGGCCCTCGACCAGGGCGTCGGCCATGCCCTTCCGGGCCGCATCACGCCAGCGGGTTTCGTCATCGATATGGCGCACATCGCCCACGCCGATGTTCTCGCCCAGGATGAACTGGTAACGCGAAAAGTCCTGGAAGATGACACCGATGCGGGCGCGCAGGGCGGCCTCGTCCCACTCGGCCAGGTCCAGCCCGTCGAGCAGAACGCGCCCGGTGGTCGGCGTGTAAAGGCGGGTCAGTAGCTTGATCAGCGTGGTCTTGCCGGAGCCGTTTTCACCCACCAGCGCCAGCGAATCACCCGGGCGGATATGCAGGTCGATATCCACCAGCGCGGGACGGTTGGCCCCGGGATAGGTAAAACCGACCTTTTCGAAGCGGATGCCGTCGCCTGGCAAGGGGCCCTCGGACAGGCCCGACCGCGCTTCGGGCACCGGCGTTTCCAGGTATTCGTACAGGGTCGACAGGTAGAGATTGTCCTCGTACATGCCGCCGATAGCGGTCAGGCTGGCCGACACAGCCGACTGCCCCTGGCGGAACAGCATCAGGTACATGGTCATCTGCCCCAGCGTGATCCGTGTGGTGACCGCGGCCAGCGCGATCCACGCATAGGCACCATACAGTGCAGCCGTGCCAATCAGGCCCAGCAAGAAACCCCAGCCGTCACGGCGGATGGCCAGGTCACGGTCGCGCCCGTACAGGCGCAGGAAGATGTCCCGGTAGCGCCCCAGCAACAGCGGGCCCAGCCCGAACAGCTTGACCTCCTTGACGTTGTCCTCGCGCGCAATCACCGATTCCAGGTAGATCTGCATGCGGGTATCGGGCGAGCGCCAGCGGAACAGCGAGAAGGCGTCCCCGGCGAACCGGGTCTCGGCAATGAAGGACGGCAGGCCGGCCACGACCAGTACCAGCACCGCCCACGGAGAAAACTGCACCAGCAGCACGCCGTAGCTGGCCAGCGAGATCAGGTTCTGGGCCAGCCCAAAGGTCCGGTTCACCAGCGATAGCGGCCGGCTCGACGCTTCCCGGCGAGCGCGGGTCAGCTTGTCGTAAAACTCGCTGTCCTCGAACTGGGCCAGTTCCAGCTGTGCCGCCTTCTCCAGGATCATCATGTTGACGCGCTGGCCCAGCTGGGCACGCAACAACGCCTGGCACAACGAAATGCCGCGCTGGCAGAACGCCAATGCTGCAACGATGCCCGCCTCGGCAGCGACCCATCCGAAGACGTCGCCCATCTGCAGGACGCCATCGGCCGTCCACGTGGCGGTGGCGGCCACCACCGCATCAATGATCTTCGCGCCGACCCAGGCGATACCCGCCGGCAACAGGCCGGCCACCAGGGTCAGCACGGCCAGGGCAATGGTCAGCCCCCGGTGGGTCGTCCAGACCAGTTCCAGCGCGCGTCGAGAGTAGCGGAATACGCCAAAGAAGCCCTGGGTGACGGCTTCGGTGGGCGGCGGTGGGGGCGGTCGCGGCATCAGGCCATTATGCCCATTCGTCGTGCATCAATCCGGTTCAGCGTTTTGCCGGGTTTTCCAGGCGCTGCTGGCAGATGCGCAGGAAGCAGAACTGGGCGTTGGTCGCCAGGCAGCCGGCGTTCACGCCCTGGGCGATAAGCGCGCAATAGCTCTCGGCCCGTGGACTCGCAGCCGGGTCTTCGGCAAGCGCGAGGTAGCGCTCCAGTTCGAGTGCTTCGCTGAAGGGCTCCTGGCAGGCGCCCAGGAATCGATGCGAGGCCCGGCCTTCGCGACTGGAATCCACGCAGTTCTGTCCTACCGAGGCATCGGCGCCGGATTCATGCGCAGGCACCACGGTCACGCGGTTGCTGGTGTCGGCCGCATCACAGTCGCTGGCGTTGGTGTAGAACGTGGAGCCATCCGCCGCCGTGCACTGCAGAATCCGGTCTGAATAACCGCTGGCATCTGCGCCGGCGTCAGCGGCGGGTGAGCGGCGATCAACCGGGTTTGAGGGCATGCCCGGCGGGTTGGGTCCCGATCCTTCCGGCGCCGGCAGGCTCAACACGCGCCATACGCCGGCCACGGCCAGGCCAACGACCACCACGGCGGCCAGGGTCATCCAGCGCGAACGGCGGGCGCGGGCCTTCTGAACCCGGCGTTCTTCTTCACGCCAGTTGCCCAGTGGGGGCCTTTGGGACGAGTCACTCAACAGTTCACCCGGAAATTCATAAACTTAAGATAAAGCTTGAGTTTTTCACAACTTGGGCCTATTGTTCAAAACAAGAACGGTGATCTGAAGGCAATAACGCCAACGGGCGCCGCTCGGTAGTAGAGATTGATTGCACATCCCTGAAATGTCCCAGAAGTATACCTCCGGTGTTACCTTCCACAGATTTTTCCGCGACTGGCGATTGATCGATTCGTTTTAATTTTTTACCTACAGGTGATTTCAAATGGCTACAGGCACTGTCAAGTGGTTCAACGACGCCAAGGGCTTCGGCTTCATCCAGCCGGCTGACGGCGGCAAGGACCTTTTCGTGCATTTTTCTTCCGTCCAGGGTTCCGGCTTCAAGTCTCTCGCAGAAGGCGATTCCGTGACTTTCGAAGTGGAAGACGGACCGCGCGGGCCGCAGGCCACCAACGTCGTCAAGGCAGGCTGAACCTGCCCCGATAGACCGCACGTTGATCACCCCGCCGCCTGGCGGGGTTTTCGTTTACAGACAAACACTTGGCGCTCGCCGCGTTGCTTTTCATGCCAAAATCGTGTAAAATGTTGTTTTTCCTACGGTTAGTTCTTTAACCCCTGATATTTCAAAGGAAAGGCTCATTAACATCCGAAAAGGCGACGCAGTACATCACCCCCAACACGGCATCGGCCAGGTTCAATCCATCCGCGAAAAAAGCTTCTACGGCGAGGAAGCATCCTCCTTCGCCAAGCTTTATTTCGAACGCGACGACCTGACCCTGATGTTGCCCGAAACCGAGCTCGACGAGACCGTTCGCGAGCCCATCTCCTCCAAGGACGCGCGCAAGCTCCTTGACGAACTCAAAGCCTGGAAAGGCAAACCCAGCAAGCAATGGAAAACCCGCGCTCGCGCCAACCAGGCGGCGATCGACTGTGGCGACCCGTTCGAATACGCCAAGGTCTACAAGGCCCTGTGCACGCTCGAGTCGGAGAATGCCCTGCGCGCGCAGGACCGGGCCCACCTGACCCAGTCCACCAACCTGCTGGTTGACGAACTGGCGCATTCGCTGCGCAAATCACCCGACCAGGCACGCGCGCTGCTGAACAAGGCGTCTGGCTGACACAAGTTCCGGTAGGGGGAAAAGGAAACGCCGCCCGGCGAAAGGCGGCGCTTCGAGGAGGACAGCCCATGTATTGGCCGAACGGACACGGCCGGGCTTCCCTGGGGGTTGGAGAGTGTTCCCGGTGGCTTCAGTTGGGTCCCTGCGAAGGTCCGCCGGAAGTTCACCCTCATACCTTTAAACGCAAGCCGGTCCGAAATCGCATCATCGGCTCATCGCAGGGTGGCCGGGGTGCGGCTGGCCTCGTGACACTGGCAATTCGGCCAGGCGACCCCATTTAGCTTGAACCTGTCCAGCACGCGACGCATTCACCGGGCCCCGAACACCATGAGCACCGAGCAGACGAACCAGACCCACGCCGAGGCCGGGCTCTACGCCTTCGACCAGTGCAAGGCCTATCCACTGCCTGACAACCGCATCCTGGTCCGCAACCCGCGCAGCGGCCGGCAGGCTGTACTGACCCCCGATGTCTACTCCGCGCTGACGGCCTGCACACAGTTCCGTACCCTGGCCGATCACGCCGCCCGCCTGGCCAGTGACAACCCGGCCCTGAACGGGCAGGAAGGGGCCATCGTCCAGGTGCTGGACTCGGTTCGCCGGGACGGTTTGCTGATTTCCGCACAGATCTACGCCACCACGCTGGGCGGCGCCGTGAATCCGCGCCTGAATTCCGACCGCCCGGTGGTTGCCATCATTACCTGGGAGCGCCCTGACGCCCTGGCCCGCTGCCTGGATTCCCTGGCCGGGCATTGCGAACTGTCGAACGCCGTCGCGTTCTACATCATCGATGACTCGCGCCAGG
Organism: Marinihelvus fidelis; assembly: GCF_008725655.1. Classification (NCBI taxonomy): domain Bacteria; kingdom Pseudomonadati; phylum Pseudomonadota; class Gammaproteobacteria; order Chromatiales; family Wenzhouxiangellaceae; genus Marinihelvus; species Marinihelvus fidelis. The sequence goes on from NZ_VYXP01000005.1 coordinate 263,292, forward strand.
CGGCGAACCAGGCCCGCAACCGTGAGACGACTTCCGCGTTCGCGGAGCGCACCGACACACCGGTTCGCTACATGGGCGAAACCGAACAGCGCCAGTACCTGCAACAGTTGATCACTGCCGTCCCCGCGCACGGCGAGGCGATCCGGTTCCTGGCGGACCGTGACCGCTGGACGGATTACTGGACCAGCGGACTGGCCCGCACCATGGCGCTGCTGGTGTCGGCAGGCCGCCGCCTGCTGGTGCTCGACGACGATATCCTGGCCGTTCCCCATGAACCCTATCGTGGCGATGGTGCGCCGGCCTTCTCCGAGGGCGGCCGCGAGGCCGCGTTCTTCGCCAATGATGACGACTGGCAGGAATTCCGCGCCAGTGACGATACCGACCCGATGCTGCGGCACCTGCGCTACCTGGGCGCGTCACTGCCGGCCGCCCTGGGCGCCATGGGCACCGGCGAGTTGCCGCTGTCCAGCTTTGAAGGCGCGACTGTGCCGTTCATGGAAAGCCTGGGAGATGACTCCCGGGTCCTGGTTACCGAATGCGGTTCACTGGGTGACCCGGGAACGTCCCGGCTGGACTGGATCACCGGCCTGGACGGCGCATCGATGGAGCGCCTGCTGGCATCGGATGACAGCGTGGATTGCGCCCTGTCGCGGCGCAACGGCTGGAGCGGGCAGTCCCGCCCCACCCTGTCGCCGCGGGCCAATATGTCGCAGTTCACCGGGCTGGACAATCGCCACCTGTTACCGCCCTATATCCCCGTTTTCCGCGGGGAAGACCGCCTGTTTGGCGACATGACCGCCTTTGTCCACCCCGGGTCCGTCGCCCTGGACGATGCCTGGGCCGTGCCGCACAAACCCATTCCCGAGCGCCAGTGGACGGACGCCGACCGGCAGCTCAAAACGCCTTCCGCTTTTCCTGCCTTCGCCATGGACTGGGTCCGTGACCATGCGGACGACCGCCGTGGCGAGGAGCCACTGGCCCGGCTGCGTCGCCTGGCGCAGTTGTACGCCGACCTTGCCGAACTCGACCATGAGGCGATGGTCGAGTTGCACACCGACTACCTCCTGCGCGCGCGGGCGGATGACTATCGTCACCTGAAAGCCCTTCAGGGCGTTGCCACGGACGCGCCAGCGGCGTGGCAATTGTTGATTGGCAAGGGCGTGGAGCGGCTGAATCGTGAGTTGGCCGGTGAGCCCGTCCCGGGGCCGGTCACCGGGCACCCGGAAAACCTTCGCGGGGAGTCACTGACGGAATGGTGGCGGGTGTTCTGGCGGGACTTCGGCCGTGCGTTGCAGGCCTGGCCCGCTATCCGCCAGGCCGCCCTGAGACTGAACGGCACCCTGCCAGCGGACAAATAGTTCAGCCGAAATCCTGTTTCTGGGTCACGAAACCGCGCCATCAGGGCCGGATATGGCCTTTTTTAGCGACCAGGCACCAAAAGCAGTGCGTAAGTTATTGATTTATTCCGCCTGTGGATAATTTTGTGGATATTCGCGGGATAAATAAGTCATTAACGAAGTGAATGGCCTGATTTTCCGGGTTTTCCCGCGTCTCCCCGGTTTATCCCTCCTGGACAGTCATTCGTCTCACCCCTGACACGATACTGTCAGGGTTCGCGTCCATGCTTTCAGGCAACCTGGAAGGAGTGTGACCCATGAACCTGATTCAGAAAATCAGCCATGACCTGGTCTGTGAGCGGCGAATGACAAACAGGGACCAGCCTGTCGCTGGCAGGAAAGAAGGTGCCGGCCCCCACCCAGTGAACAGGGAGGAGGAGCCACTGAAACGTCGGGAACCGACACCTTGCAAGGGTGGCCCCGGTGCATATCCAGGGTAGGGGGGGAAGAAACCACTGAATGTCGTTGCCCCGGGGCCATAAACCACGTTGTTAAAAATGTCCCGGTGCCGAATCCAAGGTTTGGGGGGGGAGTCAAAGCCACTGGACTGTACCGGCACCGGGACGTCAAACCCGACAGGGGGCGTTCTCCTGTCTCCTCCCCTAGAAAATCTTGACCACGACGCTCAAAACGTCAGGGCCAAGTTGACCGCAATCGCGATCAGTGAAACGAATACGACAAAACGCGCGATGTGCTTCATCAGTGCCTCCTGCTCGAAAGCCTGGACGTACCCAGGGCGGCCAGGGTCGGCGCGGCCGGGTCTGCCCGTTCCGGGGCGAGCATCAGCAACTTCCGCTCGGCCAGGGCCAGGGCCTTGTGCATCCGCTCCAGTGCCACCTCCGATACGGTCGATTTTTCGCGTTCGATCATGTCCCGCCAGAAATCAATTTCGGCGAGAAGGTGGCATTCCTGGGATGACATCAATTGGTTCCGTACCCGTTCAATGATGCGCATGGTACGGATCGGGCCCATTGCGGGCTTGTCATTATCAGACAGGGGTTTGACCCGGCCCGGGCCCGTCAACCAGAATAGGGATGCGCGTCTCCCGGGGGGTAAACATGTCAGTCCTGGCACCATCCATCGGCATCTGGTGGAGGATCATCGAGTCCTATGGCCTCGATCCGGACCCCTATTTCCGGGCCGAGGGGCTTGATGTCGTATGGCCGATCGAGCCCGGCACACGGGTGGCCTACGACGCCATCGACCGTGCGCGGGCCCATGCCGCCCGGGATACCGGTGACCCGGATTTCGGCTTACGCACCGCGGCCCTGGTTCATCCCAGCCACATCGGTGCGCTCGGCTACGCCGTCCTGGCCAGCTCCAGCCTGTTGAACAGCTTTCAGCGCATGCACCGCTTTATCCGGGTGGTGAACGATGACAGCCATTTCGACATTGAGGACCGCGGCAACACCTTCGTGGTCAGCCTGTCGGTCAACAAACCATCGGCGAATGCGCGTGTGCGGGATGACGGCATGATGGCCTACGCGGTCGCACTGTCGCGCCTGAATGCCGGGCCAGAGACCAACCCTTCGCACGTCAGTTTTAGCCTGGACCGTCCGGCGGACATCCAGGCCTACGATGCACTGTTCCGTTGTCCGGTTCATTTCGGCAGCGAACACAACGAGATCGGCTTCAGCAAGAAGGACGCGGAGCGCCAGTTGCCCAGCGCCAACCCGGTGTTGGCGCAGATGCATGACCGCATCGTTATCCGCCGGCTCGCCAGCCTGGACCGCGACAACATCCCCAACCGCGCCCGCGCCGCGATCATGGCGCAGTTGCCTTCGGGACATATCAGCGACGAGACCGTGGCCAGCGCGCTGAACATGACCTCGCGCACGCTGAACCGCAAGCTCAAGGTAGAAGGCCTGAGCTTTCGATCGATCCTCCAGGACGTGCGGCAGGACCTGGCCCGGCAGTACATCGAGGACGCCTCGCTGACACTGACCGAGATCACCTTCCTGCTGGGGTTTTCGGAGATGAGTTCATTTTCACGCGCGTTCAAGAACTGGACCGGACAATCACCCAGCGCGGCCCGGGCCGCCGATGACGAGGGCTAGGCGATGGACCTGACAGTACTGTGGTGGATCCTGGCCGTGTTGCTGGTTGTTGGTGGCCTGGCGGGCACGATCATCCCGGCATTGCCGGGCGTACCCATGGTCTTCGCGGGACTGTTTATCGCCGCGTGGATCACGAACTTCGAGCCGGCAGGGCTGTGGACCCTGGTGATCCTCGGCGCGTTGACCGCGATCGCCTGGCTGATCGATTTTCTTGCCGCGGCGCTGGGCGCCAAGCGCCTGGGGGCCAGTCCAAGGGCGTTCTGGGGCGCGATGTTCGGCGCCATCGTGGGGATGTTCTTTGGCCTGGCCGGCATCCTGCTGGGGCCCTTTGTCGGCGCGTTCGTCGCCGAAATCTCCGGCGGACGGGCCGTGCAGGACGCGGGGCGTGCCGGTGTCGGTGCATGGATCGGCACCGTGCTGGGTGCCGCCGCCAAGATCGCGATCGCCTTCCTGATGGTCGGCTTCTTCATCCTTCGCCAGTTCTTCGCCTGACCGCCTGGTACGGCGTACCGCCAAAAAAAAGCGCCCGGCTGGGCGCCGGGCGAGTAAAGAGAGATGATGCACGTCCTCGTTGGTCGTGCCTAAAGGAGTACCATGGCCGACCACAAAAGTTGGTCGGCAGGTATCAGTCCAGCAATAATTCCCGCAAGCGACTGAAATCCCCCGGGATCGTGGCCGACAATACCGTCTTGTCTTTTACCGCCGCCAGCTCCGGCGGCAGGGGCACGTCCTCACCAGTGGCGTCCAGGATGACCTCGGCAAACTTGGCCGGGTGCGCCGTGCAGGCGAACACGCCGATCTCACCGTCGGCCAGCGACGCGTCGAGCGCCCACCAGGCCAGCGCGCTGTGCGGGTCGGCCAGGTAACCCTTTGCCTTGAGCGCGACGATGGCATCGGTAGTGTCGGTATCGGAAACGGCGACGCTGTCGAGAAATTCGGCGATGGGCACACCGGCCCGCTGCGCCAGCGCCTCGACACGGGGAAAGTTGTTGGGCCGGGAAATGTCCATGGCGTTGCTGAGCGTGGCCACGGTGTCGCGCGGCGCCCATTGTCCGTCGGCCAGGTAGCGCGGCACCGTGTCGTTCACATTGGTCGCCGCCAGCATGCGCTTCATCGGCAGACCCATGGCGCGTGCCACAAGGCCCGCGGTGACGTTGCCAAAATTGCCGCTGGGCACGCAGAACACGGGCTCCCGGCCCTGCAGTCGCGCCACCGATTCGAAGTAATAGCAGACTTGCGCGAGTAAGCGCGCGACGTTGATCGAATTGGCCGAGTTCAGCCCCAGCTGCACACGCAGGGTCTCGTCGTCGAAGGCCTGCTTGACCATGGCCTGGCAGGTGTCGAAATCGGCCTCGATGGCCACGGTGCGAATGTTGCCGCCCAGCGTGCAGAAGAGTTTTTCCTGCAGCGGCGTAATGCGCCCCTTCGGATACAGGATCACGGCCTCGACGCCGGGCTTGTTGTGGAACGCGTGCGCCACCGCGGCGCCGGTATCACCCGATGTCGCAGTCAGGATCGTGGTCGGCGAGCCGTCACTGAAGGCCGACAGGCAGCCGGCCATGAAACGGGCGCCAAAGTCCTTGAAGGCCAGCGACGGGCCGTGGAACAGTTCCAGCGCATTGACCCGGTCATCCACCGCCACCTGCTCCAGCGGGAAATCAAAGGCGGCCGTGACGATGGGCCGGATGACGGCCACGTCCAGGCCGGTCAGTTCGGCCAGCAACAGGGCGCTGCGCTCGGCAAACGGAAGATCCAGCAGGGCATCCAGCTCGGTCACGACCGGGATGGTCTCGGGAAAATACAGGCCCTGTCCGCGGCCCAGGCCGCGGCGGACAGCCTGTTCAAAGCTGGCGCTGTCGCTGGGGTCGGAGAGGTTCAGGAATCGCATGGTCAGGCTCGCTGGAGTTTGGATCGGTCAGGCGGCCACTCAGGGCAACGCACGCGCGCCGGCAAGGTCGGCCCGGCAATGGCGGACGAAGCCGCGCTCATTTTCGAGGAAGTTGTCTTCCAGCCAGGCCCTGGCATTTTTCCCGACCTGGCTGTTGTCGACCACGCAGAACACCGTCGGCCCGGAGCCGGAAATGCCGAACGCCAGCGCGCCCATCTTCATCAGCGCGGCGCGCGCGTCTTCGAAGCCCGGGATCAGGTCCTTGCGCCAGGGTTCAGCGATCAGGTCGACCAGGCAGGCCGCCGCATCACGCGGGTCACCGCTGTAGAGTTCGTGTACGAAACGGGCGAAGTTGGCGCCGTGGGCGACGGCCGTCTCGCGCCGCAGCCGCTCCGGCAGCAGGTCACGCGCGGCCTTGGTTTCCAGGCGCGTGCCCGGCCAGGCCACCACGACCTGCCAGCTGCCCGGCCAGGGCAGGGCGTACTGGCCGCGGCCATCCGGCATGCACAGGCGCAGGCCACCCAGCAGGCTGGGGGCAATGTTGTCCAGGTGCACGTCGCCGCTGATCTCGCCTTCCATCCGCGCCATCAGTTCAAGCAGTTCCAGCCGGTTTAGCGGGCCGCCGAAGAAGCGGTTCAGCGCGACCAGCGCGGCCACGATGGAGCTGGCGCTGGAACCCAGGCCGCTGCCCACGGGCAGGCGCTTGTCCAGGCGCACTTTCAGGGTCTCGATTTCCTTGCCCTGGGCCCGGACCATGCGCTCAAAACGGCGGCAGGACGCCATGACGATGTTGCTTTCCGGGTCCGGCGGCAGGGCATCGGCGAACGGGCCGGTCACGTCCAGCAGCCAGTCGTCATTGGAGCCGGCCTGCAGTTCAATCACGTCACCGAAGACATCGCCGTCCAGCGACTGCAGGGCCAGTCCCAGTGAATCGAAGCCCACCGAAACATTGCCGGTGGATGCGGGCGCGAACACTTTCATGTCATGACTCTCCTGTCCCGTGAGCTTAGGGATCCAGTGGCCGCCAGGCCGTCCGCAGCACGTCGGCAAACACGCCGGCCGCGGTTACCTCGGCGCCGGCGCCATAGCCGCGCAGCACCAGGGGAATGGGTTGATAGTAATCGGTGTAGATGACCAGTGCGTTTTCGCCGTCACGAATGGCGCCCAGCGGGCCGGAGGCCGGCACCGCCTCGATCGACACCTTGCAGCGGCCGTCACTGATCCTGCCCACATAGCGCAGCACCGAGTCGTCGGCCTGGGCAGCGGCAATTTTTTCCGCGAAAGCGGCGTCCAGCTCCTTCAGGCGCGGCGGCAGCTCCGCACCACTGGCATCGGACGCGAAATTCGCCGGAATCACCGGCTCGACGTCGATATCGCCCAGCTCCATGTCCAGCCCGGTCTCGCGGGCGATGATCAGCAGCTTGCGGGCGACGTCCATGCCGGACAGGTCATCGCGGGGGTCCGGCTCGGTGAAGCCCAGTTCCATGGCCGACTGCACGGCCTCGGAAAACGGCACGCCGTCCTCGAGCGAACCGAAAATCTGCGACAGCGACCCGGACAGGATGCCTTCAAACACCTGCAGGTGATCGCCGGAGCGCATCAGGCCATGCAGGGTGTCGATCACCGGCAGGCCGGCGCCGACATTGGTCTCATACAAAAAGCGCCGGAAACCGCGCGCCGCGGTATCACGCAGCTCATGGTAGAAATCCATCGACATGGTGTTGGCCTTCTTGTTGGCGCACACCACGTTGAAGCCGTTCGCCAGCAGGCGCACGTACTGGCTGGCCAGGCCGGCATCCGTACTGCAGTCGACGATGGTCGGGTTCAGCAGGCCGAGTTCCTCGCGGATCTTCAGGATATCGTCCAGCGTGTAGGCCTTGCCCTTGCTCTGCAGGTCGTCTTTCCAGCGGCCCGTGTCGACCTCGTCGGCCGCCGTCAGCAGCAGCTTGCTGTTGGCGATAGCGCGGACCTTCAGCTGCTGGTGGTTCGAGGCCAGCTTGTCACGCTGGCGGTGAATCTGCGCCAGCAGTGCGCCGCCGACATTGCCGCAACCCAGCAGGATCACGTCGATATGGCTCATGTGGCCGAAGAACGCGGTATGGCTGGCGCGGGTCGCGGACACCGCGTCGCGCCGGTCAACGACCAGGGAGATCGCGCGCTCGGTGGAACCCTGGGCGATGACTTCAACGTTCACCCCGGCCGCCGAGTTGGCGGTCAGGAAACGTGCCGCCACGCCACGGTTCTGCTTCATGCCGTCGCCCACCAGCGTCACCACGGCGCGCTCACGCAGCACCGAGATATCGCTGACCAGGCCATGCAGGCGCTCGAAATGGAATTCCTCGGCCAGTGCCTTGGAGGCCGTGTCGGCCTCGTCGGTACGCACACACAAGGTAATGCTGTACTCCGAAGACGACTGTACGATCAGCAGCACCGAGATGGACTGGCGGGCCAGCGCGCCCATGACGCGGTGGGCCACGCCGACGCGGCCACGCAGGCCGCTACCGGCGATGGTGATCGAGGCCACGTGGTCCAGCAGCGAAATGCCCCGCACGGCCACGCAGCGCGACGCGCCGGCATGGACCACGGTGCCGGGCAGTTCCGGACGGTAGGTATTGCGAATCTCGCAGGGAATGTTGGCGCTGGCCAGCGGCGCCAGGGCCTTGGAACTGATCACGCCGGCGCCATAGAACGACAGTTCCATGGCTTCGCCGTAGCTGACCTCGTCCAGGACCTGCGCGTTGCCCACAATCGACGGGTCGGCGGAGAAGAAGCCATCCACGTCTTTCCATATCTGGCAGCAACGCGCGTCCAGTGCGGCGGCCACGGCGGCGGCCGAGTAATCGGAGCCATTTCGCCCCAGCAACTGGTAGTCGCCCTGGGCGTTACGGCCATGGAAGCCCGGCAGCACAAGCACACGCAGGTCGTCGGCCATGGCGTCCTTCAGTCGCGGCGCGGCGCGCTCGACATCCACCAGCGAGTCCAGCCAGCTGTCGTTGGCCGGTGGAATCACCTCGGAATCGGACCAGCGTGCATTCACGCCGGTCAACGCCAGGTACTCGGCCATCAGGCGGCTGCTCAGGTTTTCGCCGGAGGCCAGGATCTCGGCGCGGCTCTTGTCCGGGCAGTCCCCCAGCAGGCGGATACCCTCCAGGCGTCCAGCCAGGCGTTTTTGCCGTTCGGCCAGGATGTCGCGCAGGCGGCTGTCGTCGTGTCCGGCGCCGGCCATGCCATCAACCACCGCAGACTCGCGTGAGGCGATGTCGGCCAGGGTCGTAGAGAAATCATCACCCGCCTGGGCCTGGTTGATCGCGGCGATCAACAGGTCGGTCACACCATAGACGGCGGACAGCACCACGGCCACGGGTTCGTCTTCGGAAAACTTCCGGATCAGGGCCGCGCTGGCCTCGAATCCGCGGAAGTCCGCCAGTGACGAGCCCCCGAATTTCTGCACCAGCATTAGTAGGCCTCCTTGTGGACGGAACGCATGGCGCGACCGCTGGGGTCGGCCATCTCGGCGAAGGACGGGTCCCAGGCCATGGCTTCGGGTGACGAGCAGGCCACCGACTTGCCGCCGGGCACACACTGCGCCGCAGACGGCAGCGGGAAGTGCTGCTCAAACACCGTGCGGTAGTAATACGCTTCCTTGGTATCCGGCGTGTTGTGCGGGAACCGGCGCGCGGCGCTGGCCATCTGCGCGTCGCTGACGCGCTCGTTGGCGTTGTCACGCAGGGCGTCGATCCAGCCGTAGCCCACACCATCGGAGAACTGCTCCTTCTGGCGCCAGGCCACTTCGTGGGGCAGCAGTTCCTCGAACGCCTCGCGCACCACCTGCTTTTCCATGCCGCCCTCGACGATCATCTTGTCGGCCGGGTTGATGGACATGGCGTAGTCCATGAAATCGCGGTCCAGGAACGGCACCCGCGCCTCCACGCCCCAGGCGGACATGGCCTTGTTGGCACGCAGGCAGTCATACATGTGCAGGCGCGACACCTTGCGCACGGTCTCGGCGTGGAATTCCTCGGCGTCCGGCGCCTTGTGGAAATACAGGTAGCCACCGAAGATCTCGTCGGCGCCCTCGCCGGACAGCACCATCTTGATGCCCATGGCGCGGATCTTGCGCGCCATCAGGTACATCGGCGTGGCCGCGCGGATGGTGGTCACGTCGTAGGTTTCCAGGTGCGCGATCACTTCTTCCAGCGCGTCCAGGCCTTCCTGCAGGGTGTAGGTGAAGCCGTGGTGCACGGTGCCGATATGGTCCGCCACCTTCTGCGCGGCGGCGAGATCCGGCGAACCCTCCAGGCCGACGGCGAAGGAATGCAGCCGCGGCCACCAGGCCGGGCTCTGCTCGTTGTCTTCCACGCGGCGCTCGGCATGGCGCGCCGCCAACGCGGCAATCACCGAGGAATCCAGCCCGCCGGACAGCAGCACGCCGTAGGGCACGTCGCTCATCAGGTGGCTGCGGACGCTGTCGTCCAGGGCGCGGAACAACTCGCCGCGGTCGGTTTCGCCTTTGTCCACGGCGTCGTATTCGCGCCAGGCCGGCTCGAAGTACCGCTGCGGTGCGGCTTCACCTTTCTGCCAGTAATGCCCAGGCGGAAACTCGTGCACCTCTGCACAGACCTCCATCAGCGCCTTCATCTCCGAGGCCACGTAGGTCCTGCCCTGGTCATCGTGGCCGTAGTAGAGCGGGATGATGCCGATCGGGTCACGGGCGATCAGCCAGTGGTCGTTGTCGGCGTCGAACAGGACAAAAGCGAACATGCCGCGCAGGTCGTTGAGAAACCCGGCGCCACGGCGCTGGTACAGCGGCAGGATCACTTCACAGTCCGACGCCGTGGTGAAGGCATAGTCGGCCAGTTCACTGGCGCGCAGTTCCTGGTGATTGTAGATCTCGCCATTCACCGCCAGCGCGCACTCGCCGTCCGCGGACAGCAGCGGCTGGGCGCCGGTATTCACATCGACGATGGCCAGGCGCTCATGCGCCAGGATCGCGTGCGGGTGGGTGTAACTGCCAGACCAGTCGGGACCGCGATGACGAAGCAACCGGGACTGGCGCAGGGCGGTCTGCCGCAAAGCGTCATCCGCCTCCTGGACGTCCAGGATGCCGAAAATGGAACACACTGTTTTTATCTCAACGTTTTAAGAGCACGAACCCCGCATCATAGCGAGGGTTTCGTACAGGATGAAACACATAATTGCCATATCGATAGAGTGTTTACGTATGCAGAATGTCCGGACACACCCGACTTGATGCCATAAGGCACACAACGTCATAATGTTCTTCAGAATGAAGTCCATCGTATGGAACCCGGACAAGAACGCGCGACTCAAATCCGAACGCGGCGTTTCGTTTGAAGATGTGGTTTTCCATATTCTCGCGGGCGATGTCCTCGACACATATGAACACCCCAACGCGGAGAAGTATCCGGACCAACAGGTTCACGTAATTGAGATAGAGGAATACGTCTACCTGGTTCCATTTGTAGAGTCGGAAAACGAGGTGTTCCTGAAAACGATCTTTCCGAGCAGAAAGGCCACGCGAAAATTCAGAGGCAATGAAGATGAGTGACCTGGACAATGAAGAACGCGAGATTCTGGAAGCATTCGAATCAGGCTCGCTGAAGCCAAGTGACAACGCGAAGGAAATACAGACACGCCACCAGGCTTATGCTGAAGCCATGTTGCGCAAGGACGCCCGGATCAACATTCGAATTTCATCACGGGACCTGCGCGGAATTCAAAAGCGTGCGTTGGCGGAAGGTATTCCCTATCAGACCCTGATCGCGAGTGTGTTACACAAGTACGTTGAAGGCCGGTTGCGGGAAGCAGCCGACTGATCCAGGGTCAGCGCATTTTCGACTGCAACTTTCTGAGCGCGTCCGAACCCGGCGATAGCTCCTCGTAGGGAATGTCCTTCAACGGACGCTCCGTGGTGCCGAACAGGTCGTGCATCTCGGGCAGGTCTTCGTTCATGTACATCAGGCCGGTCACCACTTCGCCGCGGGAGCGCGCGGTTTCCAGGTACTGCAGCGCGCGGCTGCGATCGGTGGGGTCATAGCCATCCTCGGTACGGCGCAGCATCACGCGTGAGCCGTCGTGCAGGGTCACGGCTTTCGCCTCGCCCGGGTCGAACTGGGCGTTGATCTCTTCGGCGGGCGGGACGAAGTCCAGTTTCACCGCCTCATGCTTGTTCTCGCGGGTGTAGGCGTAGCTCTTGGTTGAGCCTTCGTGGTCGTTGAAGGTCACGCAGGGCGAGACCACGTCGATGATGGCGCAGCCGCGATGGCGCACACCGGCCTTGATCAGCGGCACCAGCTGGTCGCGGTCGCCGGAAAAACCCCTGGCCACGAACGAGCCGCCCAGCGTGATGGCCGTGGCCACCGGGTCGATATTCTGCCAGCGGTTTTCGGCGCCTTTCTTGGCGCGGCTGCCGACGTCGGCCGAGGCCGAGAACTGGCCCTTGGTCAGGCCGTACACGCCGTTGTTCTCGATGATGTAGAGCAGGTTGAGGTTGCGGCGCACCACGTGGCCGAACTGGCCGAAGCCAATGGACAGCGAGTCGCCGTCGCCGGACACGGCAATCGCCACCATGTCGCGGTTCCCGGCCATGGCGCCGGTGGCCACCGACGGCATGCGCCCGTGCACGGAGTTGAAGCCGTGCGCGCCGGAAATGAAGTACGCCGGCGTCTTCGATGAGCAGCCGATACCGGACAGCTTGGCCACTTTCTCCGGCGCGATCGACATTTCCCAGAACGCCTGGACAATGGCGGCGGTGATGGAATCGTGGCCGCAGCCGGCGCAGAGCGTGGAGAGCACGCCCTCGTAATCGCGGCGGCGCAGGCCGATGTCATTGAGCCGGTCGGACGGCAGGTCGATGCGGGGTTTGGCGATGAAGGTCATGCGGCCACCTCCTTGCCGGCGCAAAATTCGGTGACGGCCTGGATAATGCAGTCACTGGGGATGGGCATGCCGTTGTAGTGCAGCAGCGGCACCAGCAGGTCGCGCCGGCCGGTCTCGGTTTCGGTCAGCAGCAGCGAACGGAGCTGGGCGTCGCGGTTCTGTTCGACCACGAACACGGTGTCGTGCGCTTCCAGGAAGGCCTCCACGTGATCGTTGAACGGGAACGCCTTCACGCGCAGGTAATCCAGGTGGACACCTTGTTCGGCCAGCCGGTCCAATGCCTCGTTGACCGCGCCGTCGGAAGACCCGTAGGCAATCACACCCAGGCGCGTCGGCTCGGGCGCCTCGCGCAGCACCGGCTGCGGCACCAGCGACTTGCCGGTCTCCCACTTCACCAGCAGGCGGTCGACCACGTCCTGGTACTCGTCGGCGTCCTCGGTGTAACCGCCGTAGCGGTTGTGCCCGGAACCGCGCACGAAATATGAGCCGCGCGCGTCCTCGCCCGGTAGCGTACGGGCAGTGATTCCGTCGCCGTCGGTGTCCAGGTAGCGGTGGAATTTCTGGATTTCGTCCAGCTCGGCAGAATGCAGCACCTTGCCGCGGTCGGGCCGCCAGGTGTCGTTCCACTCCAGTTCCGGAATCATCCAGTCGTTCATGCCGATGTCCAGGTCGGACAGCACGAACACCGGGGTCTGCAGCCGCTCGGCCAGGTCAAAAGCGTTGACCGCCATCTCGAAGCACTCGCGCGGGTCGGCCGGGAACAGCAAGGGGTGGCGGGTATCGCCATGCGAGGCATAGGCGCACATCGTCACATCGCACTGCTGGGTGCGTGTCGGCATGCCGGTTGAGGGCCCGACGCGCTGGATGTTGAAGAACACCGACGGGATCTCGGCGTAGTAGGCGAAGCCGATGAACTCGCTCATCAGCGAGATGCCCGGCCCGGAGGTGGGCGTGAAGGCGCGCGCGCCCATCCAGTTGGCGCCCAGCACCATGCCGGCCGCAGCCAGTTCATCCTCGGCCTGGATGATGCAGAAGTTGTTCTGGCCGTCCTCGGTACGGCGAAACATCTTGCAGTAACGCTCGAAGCCGTCCATCAGCGAGGTCGACGGCGTGATCGGGTACCAGGCACCCACCGTGGCGCCGGCGTAGACACAGCCCAGTGCTGCCGCCGAGTTGCCGTCGATGAGGATATGGCCGGCGTTGTCGCCCATGGCCTCGGCGCGCACCGGCAGCGGGCAGGTGAAATTGGCCGTCGCGTATTCATAGCCCAGGTTGATGGCTTCCAGGTTGCTGTCCACCAGTTTCGGCTTGCTGGCGAAGGTTTCTTCCAGCAGTTGTTTCAGCACCGCGCGGTCGATACCCAGCAGCGCCGAGAGCACGCCCACGTAGGCGATGTTCTTCATCAGGATGCGCACGCGGGCCTTGTCGAAATGCTCGTTGCACATTCGCGCCAGCGGCACGCCCAGCACGGTGATGTCGTCGCGCTCCAGCTGCGAATCGCGCGGCCAGGTGGAGTCGTAGATAAAGAAGCCACCCGGGGCGACCTCGGCCAGGTCTTTCGCGTAGGTCTGCGCGTTCATCGCCACCATGACATCGACGCGCGCCTCGCGGGCCATGTAGCCGTCGCGGTTGGCGCGGATCTCGTACCAGGTGGGCAGGCCCTGGATGTTCGACGGGAACATGTTCTTGCCGGTGACCGGGATGCCCATGCGGAACAGCGCCTTCATCAGCATGCCGTTGGCGCTGGCCGAGCCGGTGCCGTTGACGGTGCCGATCTTGAGGACGAAATCGTTAATGCGTTCGGTGGTCATGGGGCGTTCTTCCCCGGGCCGTCACCCGGTCTTCTTCAGCGGCTCCGCCGTCGGTTCGTGGTCGCCCGCGCGGGGGAATTTCAGCAGCGACTTCTGCATGTCCCAGGCGGCCGTCGGGCAGCGCTCGGCGCACAGGCCGCAGTGCACGCAGAGGTTTTCGTCCTTCACCATCACCCGGCCGGTTTGCTTCAGCTCGCCGGACACGTACAGCGGCTGGTCCGGCTCCAGGCGCGGCGCGCGCAGGCTGGCGACCAGCGCCGGCTCCTCGGCGTCGGGGACAATGGTCAGGCATTCGGTCGGGCAGATATCCAGGCAGGCATCGCATTCGATGCAAAGATCATCGGTGAAGACCGTCTGGATATCGCAGTTCAGGCAGCGCTCGACTTCCACGGCTACCTGGTCGGGGTTGAAGCCCAGTTCGACCTCGGTGCCCAACGCCCGGAACCGCTCGGCCAGCGGCACATGCTCCATCTTGCGGCGGGCCGCCGCGTCAAAACTGTTCGAGTAACTCCACTCGTGCATGCCCATCTTGCGGCTGCCCAGGTTCAGGTGAACTGGGATACGCTCTTGCAGCGGCTGGCCGGTGCAGTGCAGGTGGATGGAAATGGCGGCCTGGTGGCCGTGCTCGACCGCCCAGATGATGTTTTTCGGCCCGAAGGCCGCGTCACCACCAAAAAACACGCCATCGCGTGTCGATTGGTGGGTTTTTTCGTCAACCACGGGCACATCCCACTGGTCGAACTCGATGCCCAGGTCACGCTCAATCCACGGGAAGGCGTTGTCCTGGCCAATCGCCAGTACAACGTCATCGCAGGGGATGGTCTCCTCGCGCAACACCCGCTGGCCGGTGATGCGGCCGTTCTCGATGTCGTACTCCATGACCTCGAAAACCATGCCGGTGAGCTTGTCGTCTTCTACCACGAACGCCTTCGGCGAGTGGTTGATGACAATCTCGACGTTCTCTTCCTCGGCGTCTTCCAGTTCCCAGTCGGACGCCTTGAAGAAGTCGCGCGGCTTGCGCGCCATGACCTTGACGTCGTTCGCGCCCAGGCGCAGCGAGGTGCGGCAGCAATCCATCGCCGTGTTACCCACGCCGATAATCAGCACGCGCTCGCCGATGGATTCAATATGTCCGAAGGCCACCGACTCAAGCCATTCGATACCGATGTGGATGTTGGCGTCCGCTTCCTCGCGGCCGGGCAGGTTCAGTTCCTTGCCCTTGGGCGCGCCGGAACCGACAAACACGGCGTCAAAGCCCTCGTCCAGCAGCGACTGCATGCTCTCGACCCGGGTACCCAGGCGCAGGTCCACGCCCATGTCGACGATGCGGTCGATCTCGTCGTTCAGCACTTCGTGCGGCAGGCGGAAGCTGGGAATGTTGGAGCGCATCAGGCCGCCGGGCTCATCCAGCGCTTCGAAAATCGTGCAGTCGTAACCCAGTGGCACCAGGTCATTGCAGACGGTCAGCGAGGCACAACCGGCACCGACCAGCGCGATCTTCTTGCCATTTTTCGGTGGAATGACCGGCATGCGGTCGTCGATATCACCACGATGATCGGCGGCCACGCGTTTGAGTCGGCAGATAGCGACCGGCTTCTGGCCGGTGCGGCCACGCCGGCAGGCCGGCTCACACGGCCGGTCGCAGACACGCCCCAGGATGCCCGGAAAGACATTGCTCTCCCGGTTGACCATGTACGCTTCGGTGAAATTGCCCTGCGCGATCTGGCGGATGTACTCCGGGACATCCGTATGCGCGGGACAGGCCCACTGGCAGTCGACCACCTTGTGAAAGTAGTCAGGATTCGACGTATCCGTACGTTTCATCGCCCTTTAGTTCTACCGCTCTCCGCGACCCCTTCAGAGCCAGAAGGGTTATTGATTCCGGAGAATAACGGTTTTGTCACACTCGCGCATCCCCGTAACGCGTGACGCGTGACGCGTGACAGAAAACATTCCAGGGTTTGGGGGTGGTGTAGTGCCTGTGCGGACCTTCGGCGGCATGGATGCCGCCGATGAGCGATCCATGGACGGACTTGAGCGAGTCCGCACAGGCGCTACGCCACCCCCAAACCCCTGCGACATGCTCCCCCGCGTCACGCGTTACGCGTCACCCGTTACCTGTTACAATGCGCGCCTCGGATGCCCGACCGGTGGTGTCCTTATCTTTTCGGCCATTCGGGCCGTCTGGCAAATCATTACGATTCCAGCCCTGACCGGTTACGCCACGAATAGCGGCGTTGGGCGAGACTGGAGCAACAATCCCAATGTCTTTTGAACACTTCGGCCTCGAAGCCGAAATCCTGCGCGCGATTAACGAGCAGGGCTACGATTCCCCTACGCCGATCCAGGCCAAGGCCATTCCGCTGGTGCGGCAGGGCCATGACCTGATGGCCGGCGCGCAGACGGGTACCGGCAAGACCGCCGGTTTCGTGCTGCCGATGCTGCAGCACCTGGCCACCCAGCCGCGGCGCGGCAAGGGCAAGGCCGTGCGCGCACTGGTGCTGACGCCCACGCGCGAGCTGGCCGCCCAGGTGGGCGACAGCGTGCGCGATTATGGCCGCCACCTGCGATTGAAATCTGCCGTCATTTTCGGCGGCGTGAACATCCGTCCGCAGATGAACAAGCTGCGCGACGGCGTCGATGTGCTGGTCGCCACCCCGGGCCGGCTGCTTGACCACGCCGGCCAGGGCACTGTTGACCTGTCGCAGATCGAGATCTTCGTGCTGGACGAGGCCGATCGCATGCTGGATATGGGCTTCATCCACGATATCCGCCGCGTGATTTCGCTGCTGCCGGCCAAGGACCAGCGCCAGAACCTGCTGTTCTCGGCCACGTTCTCCGCCGATATCCGCAAACTGGCCAACACCCTGCTGACCAATCCGCAGCTGGTGGAAGTGGCCGGCACCAACCGTTCCGCCGACACCGTCGAGCAGCGCATCCACCCCGTGGACAAGTCACGCAAACGTGAACTGTTGAGCCACCTGGTCGGCGCCGGCAACTGGCAGCAGGTGCTGGTGTTCAGCCGTACCAAGCACGGCGCCAACCGGCTGGTTAAACAGCTGACCGCCGACGGACTGGAATCCGCCGCCATCCATGGCAACAAGAGCCAGGCGGCGCGGACAAAGGCGCTGAAGCAGTTCAAGGACGGCAAGGTCCGCGTTCTGGTCGCCACCGATATCGCCGCCCGCGGTATCGACATCGACCGCCTGCCACACGTGGTCAATTTCGACCTGCCGAATGTGCCGGAAGACTACGTCCACCGTATCGGCCGCACGGGTCGAGCCGGCCGTGAAGGCGAGGCCATCTCTCTGGTCAGCGCGGATGAAATCCACCTGCTGCGCGATATCGAGCGGCTGATTGGGCGCGAACTCCCGCGCCAGGAACTGGACGGCTACGAGCCGGATCACACGCTGCCGACGGGCCCCACCAAGTCCGAACGCAAGGCCGCTGGCAAGCCGTCGAACAAGTCCGGCCGTGGCAAGAACGGCGGCAAGCCGCGCAGCCAGGCCCGTGGTCACGGTGGCCGCGATGGCAATGGTGCCAAGCCCGCCGGCAAGTCCGGGCGGCGGCGTGGCGGCCGGTCCGGCGCCAGCAACGGCAATGGCAACAGCAATGGCAATCGTAGCGGCGGCAACATGAAGAAGGCCTCCACGGAGCGCGGCAACCACTCCGGCAGCAAGCCGGGCGCCGGCAAGCCCCAGCGCGCCAAGCCCGGCCGTGGCCGGGTCAACCTGGCCGACAAGTTGTTCGGCAACGAGTAGGCCACACGAGCCATTGGTGACCGGGTCACCAATGGTTTAGTCTTCGGCCAGCCAAACTCCGGGGAAAACCGTTGTTGCGTAAACTGCTTCCTGGCCTTTGCCTGCTGGCCGTCACCGCCTGCTCACCGACGGCCGATCCCGAAGACGCCAAGCACGCGCCGGCGGCATCGCCCGCAAAGTCAGCGCCGGCCGTCGAGCACCCCGTCGCCGAGCACGCCGAACACGCCATTCAAACCGGGCCAAACCTGTCGCCGGTCGATGAGAAGCGTGCTTACAACCCGATGCACAACCGCGGCGAGAACCTCCGCAATCTCTACCTGATGAATATCCGCAACGCCCGGCTCGACCCGGTCGTCACCGGGCTGCGCAAGCCGTGGGCCTTCGAGTTCATCGACCCCAATACCCTGCTGATCACCGAGATCGGCGGCCGGCTGTACCGCCTGACGCTGCAGCCGCGCGCGCTGGTCGAGATCACCGGCCTGCCGGACATCGCCACCAGCCAGGAGCAGACCGGGCTGCTGGATATCGAAGTGCACCCGGACTTCGCGAACAACCAGCGGATCTATTTCAGTTACTCCGAAGCGGACCCCGAGGCCGGGCGTTTCTTTCGCACCATGATCGCCACCGCGCGCCTGGTCGATACCCGGCTGGTCGACGTTAAAACGCTGGTTGCGGCCGACCCGTACGGGTATTCGCCGTCGAATTTCGGCGGCGCCATCGAGTTCGATGACACGGGCAAGCTGTTCGTCTCCATGGGGGACCGCTCCGAAGAAGCCCTGGCCCAGCGCGGGGACCGACTGCAGGGCAAGGTCCTGCGCCTGAATGACGATGGCAGCGTGCCCGCTGACAACCCGTTCGTTGACGATCCGTCGATGGATGACCGCATCTACGCGTTGGGTGTGCGCAATCCACAGGGGCTGCACTTCGACGCGGAATCCGGGCTGCTGTTTGAAACCGAGCACGGCCCGCTGGGCGGTGACGAGGTCAACATCATCGAGGCCGGCGTGAATTACGGCTGGCCGGAAATCGGCTACGGCATGGGCTACAACTTCCAGCGCCTGGGTGTAGGCACCCACGCGCCGGGAATGCGCCAGCCCACCTGGTTCTACCTGCCGTCCGTGGCCACCTCGCCGATCACCGTCTACCGCGGTGACATGTTTCCGGAATGGGACGGCGACCTGCTGGTCGGTGCGTTGCGGGGCAAGTCCATCAGCCGCCTGGCCCGTGAAGGCCGGACCATCCTGTCGGAGTTCCGCTTCCTGGGCACGCTGGATGCACGTATGCGCGATATCAAGGTCGCCGACGACGGCGCGGTCTGGGTGCTGATCGAGTATGGCGGGCTGTTCAGGCTGTCACGCGAAGACCTGCCGGGACTGGGCGAGCAGCCCGAAGCCTCCGGCCAGGCCATTTACGATGCCGTCTGCGCGGGCTGTCACGACACCGGCGCCTACGGCGCGCCGCGCATGGACGACCGCGCGCGCTGGAGCCAGGTCGCGGCGAAGCCGCTTGAAACGATCGAAGCGAATGTCCGTGATGGCCTGGGCGCGATGCCCGAACGCGGCATGTGCAGCTTCTGCAACGACGAACACCTGCGCCTGGTCACCGACTTCATGCTGGAGACCGGCGCCGCGCAGGATTGATCAGCTGCCCAGGCCCGCCAGGGTGATGTACTTCATCTCGATGTATTCGTCGATGCCGTACTTCGAGCCTTCGCGGCCCATGCCCGATTCCTTCATGCCACCGAACGGCGCGGTTTCCGTCGACAGGATGCCGTCGTTGATACAGACCATACCGTAATCCAGGCCCTCGGCCACGCGCCACACACGGCCCAGGTCGCGGGCGTAGAAGTAGGACGCCAGGCCGAACTCCGTGGCATTGGCCAGGTCAATGACCTCCTGTTCGTCGCTGAAGCGGAAGACCGGCGCGATGGGACCGAAAATTTCCTCGGTGGCAAACGCCATGTCGGCGCTGGCGTCGCGCACCACGGTGGGTTCGTAGAACAGCCCGCCCCTGGAATGTCGCGCGCCGCCCACGACCACCTGGCCACCCTTTTCCACGGCGTCCGACAACAGTGTTTCCACCTTGTCCACGGCCTTGTCGGAAATCATCGGGCCGATGCTGACGCCATCGTCTTCACCCCGGCCCACCACCAGCTCACGGGTGGCGGCGGCGAATTTCTCGATGAACGCGTCGTAGACCGCGTCCTGCACGTAGATGCGATTGGCGCAGACGCAGGTCTGGCCGGCGTTGCGGTATTTGCTGATGATCGCGCCCTTGACCGCGGCGTCGATGTCGGCGTCGTCGAAGACGATGAACGGGGCGTTGCCACCCAGCTCCATCGACACGTTCTTCACCGTCGAAGCGCACTGTCTGATCAGCTGCTTGCCCACCGCGGTAGAGCCGGTGAACGAAAATTTGCGTACCAGCGGGCTCTCGGTCAACTCCAGGCCGACCTCTTTCGCCCGGGTCGAGGTGACGATGTTGAACACGCCCGGCGGAATGCCGGCTTCCTCGGCCAGGACAGCCAGCGCCAGTGCCGACAGCGGCGTTTCCGAGGCCGGCTTGATGATGATCGGGCAACCCGCGGCCAGTGCCGGGCCGGCCTTGCGCGTGATCATCGCGTTCGGGAAGTTCCACGGCGTGATACAGCCCACCACGCCCACCGGTTGCCTGGTGACGATAATCCGGCGGTCATTCATGTGGGTGGGGATCACGTCGCCGTAAACCCGCTTGGCTTCTTCGGCGAACCATTCGATAAACGAGGCGCCGTAGAGCACTTCGCCCGTCGATTCGGCGACGGGCTTGCCCTGCTCGGCGGTCATCAGCCGCGCCAGGTCTTCCTTGTTGTCCAGCATCAGGCCATGCCAGCGGCGCAGGATGGCCGCGCGGTCCTTGGCGGTGCGCGCGCGCCATTCGCCCCAGGCGCGGTCGGCGGCCTCGATGGCCCGGCGGGTTTCGGCCGCGCCCATCTCCGGCACGGCGCAGATCACCTCGCCGTCGGCGGGGTTATCGACGTCGAAGGTGGCGCCGTCATCGGCATTGACCCACTGGCCATCGATATAGGCCTGGGTGCGCAACAGTTCTGGGTTGTCGAGTTTCAGCATGTCGTAGTCATCCGTAAGTTCCTGGAACCGTGTGTTCGGTCCCGCCGCCGGGGTGCCTACCCTCTACGCTTGCCGGGGGCTTGTCAATCCCGCGTTTGCCAGCGACGCAGCGCGGCACCGGCGAGTAACGCGAGCACGAACGGCACGCCTTCAGCCGGATGAATGACCAGCGCTGTCAGTGCTGGCCCCGGGCAGTACCCGGTGAGCCCCCAGCCCAGGCCAAAGAAGACCGCGCCAACGACCAGCGGACGGTCGATGACTCGGCTGGCGGGAACATGAAATGCGGTATCGCAGGCCGGTGCCTGTCGACGCCATACCCAGCGGAACCCCAGCGCGGTGCCGATCACCGCGGTACCCATCATCACCGCGAGGCTCGGGTCCCAGTCACCGAAGATATCCAGGAAACCGAGGACCTTATTCGGGTTCGACAGGCCCGACACCACCAGCCCGGCGCCGAAAAGGGCACCGGCGAGTGCGGCGAACAGCAACCGGCTCACGCGCCCGGTCCCAGCAGGTGGCGGACAACCCAGACCACCACGATGGCTGTGGTCATGAACACGGCCGTGGCCACCAGGGAGCGTGGTGACAGCCTGGCCAGGCCACAGACCCCATGGCCGCTGGTGCAGCCGGACCCCATCGCCGTGCCGTAGCCCACCAGCAGGCCGCCCAGGACCAGGGCGACGGTAGAAAAACCCTGCCGGGGTGTAAACGAAAAGCCGGCGAGGTAAAACGTGATACCCGCCGCCGCGACCATGGAGACCAGGAACACGGCCGGCCACGCCCGGTCGGCGGACTTACGCCGCGTGGCGCTGGCGAGCATGCCGCTGATGCCGGCAATGCGGCCCAGCCCCAGCATGAGCAGGGTCGCCGACGCGGCGACCAGCAGGCCACCGGCGGCAGCCAGCAGCGGGGTGAATGTCGTTAATTCCATGGTCTCGCGCCTATTTGCCGATACAGAAACTGGAGAAGATCGCGCCCAGCAGGTCGTCGGCCAGCACCTTGCCGGTGATTTCGCCCAGCGCGTCCTGCGCCAGACGCAGTTCCTCGGCCAGGGTTTCAGCCATGGCGAACGCCTGCAACTGCTGGCGGCCCGTCACCAGGTGCTCCGCCGCGCGTGACAGGGCATCGAGATGACGGCCGCGGGCAGAGAAAGTGCCGTCGACCTGGCCACCCAGGCCGGCCGCGACACGGATCTCACCGACCAGCCCATCCAGGCCTTCGCCCGTGCGGGCGCAAAGGCTGACGCGACGCTTTGGGCCGTCAACCGCCGGCGCCTGGCCGGCCAGGTCGATCTTGTTGATCACCTCGATGGTGACCACGGACTCGGGAAAGTCGGCCAGCAATGCGCGCTGGGGCTCCAGCTCGAGACTGCCGTCGAGCACCAGCAGGGCGATATCAGCCACCCGCAATGCCGCGCGGGCGCGGCGCACGCCCTCGACTTCGACCTGGTCATCGCTGTCGCGAATACCGGCGGTATCGGCGATATGGACGGGCAGGCCATCCAGCGACAGCGTTTCACGCAGCACATCGCGCGTGGTACCGGGGATATCGGTGACGATGGCGGCGTCGCGACCGGCCAGCGCATTCAGCAGGCTGGACTTGCCGGCATTGGGTTGGCCAACGATCGCGACCGTCACTCCATCGCGAAGCACCTGGCCGCGCTGGGCCCGGCGCTGCAGGCCGGCCAGTTCTTCGATCACCGCGTCCAGGCGCTGCAGCACATCGCTCTCGGCGATGAAGTCGATCTCTTCGTCGGGGAAATCAAGCGCGGCCTCGATAAAGACCCGCAGTTCCGTCAGCCGCGCGACCAGTGCTTCGACTTCGTCCGAGAACACGCCTTCCAGCGAGCGCTGCGCGGCACGGGCGGCAGACTCGGTGCCCGACGACACCAGGTCGGCGATGGCCTCGGCCTGGGCGAGATCCAGCTTGTCATTCAGGAACGCGCGTTCGGAAAATTCACCCGGCCGGGCGGCGCGGGCGCCCAGCGATGCCAGGCGGCGAGACAGCATCTGCTGCGCCACGGGGCTGCCGTGGCCCTGGAGTTCGACCACGTCCTCGCCGGTGAACGACGCCGGGCCCTGGAAATACAGGGCGATGCCGGAATCGATGGCCTGGCCGTCGTCGTCGTTGAATGCACAGAAAACGGCCCTGCGTGGCGCCAGGGTTTTGCCTGTCACCTTGCGGCCAATGCCCAGGGCATCGGGGCCGGACAGCCTCACCACCCCGACGCCACCGGCGCCCGGCGGCGTGGCGATGGCGAAGATGGTGTCAGTGGCGGCCAACTATTCGTTCGCGATCTTGCGGGTGATGTACCACTGCTGGGCCAGTGAAAGGCCCGCGTTGGTGGCCCAGTACAGCACCAGGCCGGCCGGGAAGAAGGCAAACATCACCGAGAACACGATCGGCATGGCCTGCATCATCTTCTGCTGCACCGGGTCCATGCCGGCCATCGGCGTCAGCCGCTGCGTGGCGATCATGAAGATGGCGTTCAGCGCCGGCAGGATGAAGTACGGGTCACGCACCGACAGGTTGTCGATCCACAGCATGAACGGCGCCTGGCGCAGCTCGACCGACTCGATCAGCACCCAGTACAGGGCAATGAAGATGGGGATCTGCACCAGGATCGGCAAACAGCCGCCCAGCGGATTCACCTTCTCTTCCTTGTACATCTTCATCATCGCCTGGCTCATGGCCTGGCGGTCGTCGCCGTAGCGCTCCTTGAGTTTCTCGATGCGCGGCTGCAGCTTGCGCATGCGCGCCATGGAGCGGTACTGCGCCTCGGTGAGCTTGAAGAACGCCAGCTTGATCAGGATGGTCAGGATGACAATCGCCCAACCCCAGTTGCCGACAAAGTCATGGATCTTTTCCAGCAGCCAGAACAACGGCGCGGAAATCACGGTGAAGATGCCGTAGTTCACGGTCAGGTCCAGGCCTGGCGCGACCTCGGACAGGTGGTCCTGCAACTTCGGGCCGACAAACAGGCGGCTGGAGAACTCGTGCGACTGTCCGGGTTCGATACTGACGCCAGGTGAAACCGCACGGGCAATCACGCGCGGGGAATGGCCCGGGTTGAAGCCCTGGGTGGAATAGGCGTCGGCCTCACCGGCCGGCGGAATCCAGGCGGTGACGAAATAATGCTGCATCATCGCCAGCCAGCCGTCGGTGATGGAGCGCTGGTACGGCTCCTCGGCGGCGTCATCGAAATCAAGCTTCTCCAGCTTCTCGTCCGGGCTGTAGATACCCACGCCCTTGAAGCTGTAGCGCTCCGGGTTGTTGAACCCCGAGCCTTCATCATCACCCGGCACGGCGCGCTGCAACTGCTCGTAGCGGTTGCCGGCCCAGGCCATGGCACCCTGGTTTTCAACCCTGTGGGTCACGCCAATCTCGTAACTGCCGCGCTCCAGCGTGAACGTCTTGGTCACGCGGATGCCATCGGCCCCGGTCCAGGTCAGCGGAATCACCAGCGTACTTTCACCGTCGGCCAGGGTGTACTGATCCCGCGCCGTGGCGTAAACCGTGGTGTGGTTGGGGGCATCCATGCGGCTGAGCAGGCCCGACTGGGCGATATGAAAGCCCGGCCAGTCGCGGCTTAACAGCGCGACCTTCTGCTCCGGCGACTCCAGGTGCACCGGGTAATCGAGCAGTCGCGCACCGACCACGGTACCACCCGCCGGGTCGATATCCAGTTCCAGGACATCGGTGGTGACGGAAATCACCGGTGATTCCGGCGCGGCTTCCGCGGTTTCACCCGGCAACCCGACGTTGCTTGTCGTGTCCGGCATCGAAGAAGGCAGGTCGCCGGCCTGGACTGAGGCGCCCTCCGACGGAATGGCCGGAACCGGCGCGCTCGTCGGCGTATCGGTCGCCGTGGTCGTTGATGCAGGTGCCGGCTGGGGCTGGGGACCGTAGTCCTTTTGCCACTCGACCCAGAGCAGGTAGCCGATGAAAACGAGGGTGATCAGCAGAACGGGGCGCAGGTTAGCCATGGTAATGCGGGTTATCCTTGGTCGCGGGCCGTCCGCCGGCCGCTGTCAATCAGGCGCTGCCACAATCCGGCAAGCGATTCGAAGAGTTCCCGGTTGCATATGGTGGCGGCTCGCCGCGCAGGCAAGACCACGATGTCGATTCCGCCGAAATCAGCCAGGTCGTGCCTGCGCTGGCGAAAGCTCTCGCGGATGACCCGCTTTAACCGGTTGCGGCCCACCGCCTCGCGGCTGACCTTTTTGGAAACCGCGAGACCCAGGCGCGCGTCTTCGCCGTCACTGGATCGGGCGAGAATCCTGAAACAACGGTCCTGGTATACACGGGGGCGCTCGAAAACACGGCTGTACTGCGCGCCGTTGACGAGCCTGGAAGACTTAGGGAATGTCCCGGTCACGGGATGTCGCTACCGGGAACGGCGCCCGCGCCGAAGACGCGGACGCTGGATCACGTGTCCGTCAGGCGGACAGGCGCTTGCGACCCTTGGCCCGGCGCGCATTGATGACGGCGCGACCACCACGGGTCGCCATGCGGGCGCGGAAACCATGCCGGCGGGCGCGCTTGAGGCGGCTGGGCTGGAAAGTACGCTTCATGGTTGAATCCTCGACCTAAAATTTAGACACAAACAGCCGCATAGGCGGCCGACACAAGAGGACAATTGTAGCCCCGTATTCCCTCGCTATCAACCCACTCGTGCAGGTTTTTCCTAAACACGACAGGATGATGGTTTCCGAGTAGTCAAGTTATCCACAGCGGAGTATGCTTGTTCCGCGTCACCACCTCAGCCGGTGCCAGGGTCGCCGAGATCGCCAGGGCGGCCCGTTAGCCGGAAGACCAGGGACCCAATCAGCGTGGACGCGCAGCCTCCCGGTTTCGCCGGGTCGTCGGAATCACGGCAGGCCAGCGCTCCGCTCCGGGCCCTGTTGCGCCCGAAAACCGGGCCCGGCGGCCGCTAAAACAATAGCCCCACCCGCTCTAGCCGGGTGGCGACAAAGAAACCGGACAGAAAATTTTTAGGGTATGTCACAGACGATCTGGCAACGTTGTATCGAACACCTGGAACGCGAACTGCCCGCGGAAGACATCAACACCTGGATTCGGCCCCTGCAGGCCGTCAGCGACAGAAGCCAGACCCGGCTACTGGCCCCGAATGCCTACGTTCGCGACCACATTTCACTGCACTACCTGGAACGGATCCGGGACATTTTCGAACACCTGGGCGAGTCACGTGAATCTGCAGTGGTCGAAATTGGCCTGCCGGGGCGAAAGGCCGAAGAACCGGCCAGGGGTGCCCGCCAGCGGCCGGTCGTCAAGTCCAACCTGGACACACGCTACCGGTTTGAGAATTTCGTACGTGGTAAATCCAACGAACTCGGCTACGCGGCGGCCCAGCAGGTCGCCAAGAAGCCCGGCAGCGCGGCATACAACCCCCTGCTGCTGTACGGGGGCACCGGCCTGGGCAAAACGCACCTGCTGCACGCCGCCGGTAACCTGATCCGCGAGCAGAATTCGGACGCCAAGGTGCTGTACCTGCATTCTGAGCGTTTCGTCAGCGAGATGATCCAGTCATTGCGCCAGGGTTCGATCGACGACTTCAAGAACCATTACCGCTCCGCCGACGCGCTGTTGATTGACGACATCCAGTTTTTCGCCGGCAAGGAACGCACGCAGGAAGAATTCTTCCATACATTCAATGCGTTACTCGAAAGCAAGCAACAGATCATCCTGACCTGTGACCGTTACCCGAAGGAAGTCCAGGGCCTGGAGAACCGCCTGCGATCCAGGTTTGGCTGGGGCCTGACGGTGGCCATCGAGCCGCCCGATTTCGAAACACGGGCCGCCATTCTGCTGAACAAGGCCCAGGAGCGAGGCATCCAGCTGGATGAAACCATCGCCGCACTGATCGCCAAGCGCATGCGTTCCAATGTCCGTGACCTGGAAGGCGCACTGAATACGCTGATCGCCAACTCGCGCTTTACCGGTCGCCAGATCACCGAGAGCTTTACCCGCGAGGTGCTGCGCGACCTGCTGACCGTACATGAGCGGCTGATCACGATCGAGAATATCCAGAAAACGGTCAGCGAGTACTACAAGCTACGGGTCACCGACATGCTGTCGAAGCGGCGGACCCGGGCCATTGCCAGGCCACGCCAGATGGCCATGGCACTGTCGAAAGAACTGACCGAGCACAGCCTTCCGGAAATTGGCGAGGCATTTGGTGGCCGCGACCATACCACCGTGCTGCATGCCTGTCGTAAAATCGAAGAGCTTTGCGATACGGATGGCCGGATTCGCGAAGACAAGGCACGGCTGTTAAGGACATTGACCACCTGATGTGGGTAAATGGACTCACAAACCTGTTGAATGCCTGTGTATAAGTACGGGATGAATTCGGGGCGAGGAAAAGCCCACATGTTATACACAGGGTCCAGTGCATAATGTGCACAGGACAAAACAACCCATGTTGTTGATATAAAACGATTAAACAGGGTTGTTTCGATGTCCACAGGACTTATTACTATTACATTGATTTAAATAAAACAGAACAACCATCATTTAGGGACCGGACATGAAGTTCAAAATCCAGCGCGAAGTTTTCCTGCAACCCCTGATCCAGGTCGTCGGTGTCGTCGAGCGTCGGCAGACACTGCCCGTGCTGGCGAATTTCCTGTTGGTCGCAAAAGACGGAACCCTGTCTTTGACCGGTACCGACATGGAAGTCGAGTTGGTCAGCACCGTATCGGCGGACGTGGAAACCGAGGGTGAAATCACCGTACCGGCCCGCAAGCTGGTCGATATCGTCAAGGCCTTACCGGACGGCGCAACCATTTCGCTGTCGGTATCGGATGACCGTGCCACGCTTCAGGCCGGTCGTAGCCGCTATATCCTGTCGACACTGCCCGCGGCCGATTTCCCGGCCACGGACGACGTGGCGTCTGTTCAGGATGTGTCACTACCCGAGTTTGAGCTTAAGACATTGCTCGATCGCACGTCATTCGCAATGGCCAACCAGGATGTCCGTTACTACCTGAACGGGCTGTTACTTGATTTCAAGGGTGGACGCATCCGTACCGTGGCCACCGACGGTCACCGCCTGGCGGTCTGTGATTACGATGGCGATGTGCCGGTCGAAGGCGATCGCCAGGTGATCGTACCGCGCAAGGGTGTGCTCGAATTGGCACGTATGCTCTCGGATTCAAAGGAAAACGTGGTGCTTTCCCTGGGTCGGAATCATGTCCGCCTGGTCAATGGCAACACCCGCTTTACATCAAAACTCATCGATGGCCGTTTCCCGGATTACGAGATGGTCATCCCGGCCGGTGCAGACAAGCAGATCAAGGTGGATCGGGGTGTGTTCATGCAGGCACTGCAGCGCGCGTCGATTCTCTCCAACGAGAAATATCGTGGCGTCCGCATCGAGGCCTCGGACAACTCGGTCAAGATCCTCGCACACAACCCGCAGCACGAAGAAGCCGTTGAAGTCATCGAGGCCGAAATGAACTTCGATTCGCTGGCGGTGGGTTTCAATGTCAACTACCTGCTTGACGCATTGACGGCGCTGACATCCGAGGACGTCTCGATGGAATTGAAGGACGCCAACAGCAGCTGCCTGGTGGCCGCGCCCGAGTCTGACTTGAACCGTCACGTCGTTATGCCGCTCAAGCTCTGATGTAAGGGCTCACCGGCCCGTTCCTCTTCCGGGACGGGCCAGTACCAGCCAAAGTGCTGATTCAACGACTTAAAATCGATAACCTCAGGGTTATCGAGCAATCAGACACAACGCCGGGTACAGGTCTTAATCTATTTACGGGCCACAATGGCGCCGGCAAAACCACGTTGTTGGAGGCCCTGGCCATCCTGGCCAGGGGCCGTAGCTTCCGTTCCGGCTCAGTGAGCGCCCAGATCGGCGGAGTCACAGACCACTACACGCTTTTGGTCGATATCGAACGCGCTTCAGGGCAGACGCATCGGCTTGGATTGTCACGAAGTCGTTCTGGCTGGAAAGCCCGTTGTGATGGGCGCGACATCACGCAGTTGACCGAATTGTCGGCCTTGCTACCCGTTATTTCGATGCATCCGGAGAATTACTCCCTGGTGAGTGGCCCGCCCGAAGGACGGCGACGCTATCTCGATTGGGGCGTGTTTCACGTGAAACATGGGTTTCTCGACGACTGGCGTCGGTATTCCAGGGCGTTGTCCCAACGCAACGCGGCGATTCGCCAGGGTGCCAGCGCTGCCGTAGTCGATAGCCTGACGCCGGAACTGGTGTCGCATGGAAACAGGCTGGATGAAGTACGAAGGGATGAAACAGAACGCCTGTCGCAGCGGTTGAAGATGATTCTTCCGGAACTCAGCGGTACGTTGGGTGAAATCGAGATTGCCTATCATCCAGGATGGTCCGCCACAGATTTCGAGTCGGCGCTCGTTGATGCGCTGCAGACTGACCGCGAGCGTGGCTGGACTTCGGTTGGCCCACATCGCGCAGAGTTGGTGTTCCGCACGGATGGCCGTCTTGCGCGGGATCGCCTCTCCAGGGGTGAACAGAAACTACTGTATGTGGCTCTGAATATCGCCCAGGCCGGACGATTGGCGGAAACCGGTGAGATACCGGTGATGCTGATCGACGACCTGGCTTCAGAGTTTGACGAAGATCATCTCGATCGCGTGCTGGACTATTGCCTTGCGATGGGCGGCCAGCTTTGGGTTACGGGCACATCGACCCAGGGTTTCTCGGAGCAGCGGCTGGAAAAAGCCAGCGTGTTTCACGTGAAACACGGGGTGGTCAGCGCGGCGACATAGCGGCGGTGTTTCACGTGAAACACCGCCTTTGAAAACCAACGAAGACGGTTGTAAATCAACCCTTTGGACCCAATTGAGTGGTATAATGGCGCGATTCAGAAAGCGCTCAAACCGCTCCAGCCAGGACCAGCTTCTACATGTCAAATAAAGAATACGATTCCTCGAATATCAAGGTGCTCAAGGGCCTGGACGCAGTAAGAAAGCGCCCGGGCATGTACATCGGCGATACCGATGACGGCACCGGCCTGCACCACATGATCTTCGAGGTCGTCGATAACTCCGTCGACGAAGCCCTGGCCGGACATTGCGATCGCATCAACGTGGTCATTCATGAAGATGGCTCGGTCAGCGTCAGCGACAACGGCCGCGGTATCCCGGTGGATATTCACAAGGAAGAAGGCCGCTCCGCAGCCGAAGTGATCATGACGGTGCTGCACGCCGGCGGTAAGTTTGATGACAACTCCTACAAGGTCTCGGGCGGTCTGCACGGCGTGGGCGTGTCGGTGGTTAATGCCCTGTCAGAAACCCTGGAGCTGACCATTCACCGAAATGGCGAGATCTGGAAGCAAAACTACACCATGGGTGTGCCGGATGCCCCGCTCGCGTCTGTTGGCAAGAGCGATGAGTCTGGTACCGAGATCCGGTTCCTGCCCAGTGGAGAGATCTTTTCCGATACGGTCTTCCACTACGACATTCTCGCTAAACGGTTGAGAGAGCTAAGTTTTCTCAATCGTGGTGTATGTATTAACCTGACCGATAACCGCAGCGGACAGAGCGACAAATTCGAGTACGAGGGCGGTATTCGCTCTTTCGTCGAGCACCTGGCGCGCAAGAAACAGGCCCTGCACCCGACAGTCATGCATTTTGCCTCTGAGAACGGTGACATTGGCGTGGAAGTGGCGCTGCAGTGGACCGATGCCTACCAGGAGTCGGTGTTCTGCTTCACCAACAACATTCCCCAGCGCGATGGCGGTGCTCACCTGGCGGGTTTCCGTGCCGCGATGACTCGCACGATTAACCAGTACATTGAAGAGAGCGGCGTCGCCAAGAAGAACAAGGTCTCGATGACCGGTGACGACGCGCGCGAGGGCCTGATTGCCGTGTTGTCTGTAAAGGCGCCGGACCCGAAATTCTCCTCGCAGACCAAGGACAAGCTGGTTTCTTCGGAAATCAAGCCGGTGGTCGAGTCACTGGTTGCGCGTGAGCTCAGGGACTTCCTGCTGGAAAACCCGCAGGAAGCGAAAACGATCACCGCGAAGGTGGTCGATGCCGCCCGTGCCCGTGAAGCGGCGCGCAAGGCACGCGAAATGACACGGCGCAAGGGTGTGCTGGACGTCGCGGGCTTGCCGGGTAAGTTGGCGGATTGCCAGGAAAAAGACCCGGCGTTGTCTGAACTTTTCATCGTGGAGGGTGACTCCGCGGGCGGTTCGGCCAAGCAGGGCCGTAATCGCAAATTCCAGGCCATCTTGCCGCTGAAGGGCAAAATCCTGAACGTGGAAAAGGCGCGTTTCGATCGCATGCTGGGGTCTGCCGAGGTCGGTACACTGATTACCGCGCTGGGCTGCGGTATCGGCCGGGATGAATTTGATCCGGACAAGTTGCGCTACCACCGCGTCATCATCATGACGGACGCCGACGTCGACGGTTCGCATATCCGTACCCTGCTGCTGACGTTCTTCTACCGGCAAATGCCGGAATTGATCGAACGCGGCCATATCTACATCGGCCAGCCGCCGCTGTACAAGATCAAGAAGGGCAAGCAGGAGCATTACCTGAAGGACGACAACGAGCTCAACGAATACCTGCTGGCCCGCGCGCTGGATAACGCGTCACTGGCTTTTGATCCGGATGCGCCGGTGCTGCAGGGTGAGGCCCTGGAAAACCTGGTGCGTGACTACATGGCCGCGCAGATTGCTATCGAGCGTTTGTCGCGCCGCTATGACAAGGCATTTTTGAATCAACTGATTGATTATAAACGTTTTATTCCAGATTCTCCGGCGTCTGATCTGAACGCATGGTGTGCAGAGATCGAATCCCGCCTGAATGCCGGCACGCCGCCCAGCGTCAGCTACACGGTGAGCCTGGACGAAGGCGGTGATGTCATCGTCGACCGTTCGACGCATGGTGTCATCGAGCAGCAACGGGTCAGGAGAGAGTTCTTCCTGTCACCGGACTATCGCCTGATCGGCCGGGTCGCCGAAACCCTGGATGGCTTTGTCCAGGAAGGCGCGGAAGTGCGTCGCGGTAAACAGTCCGAACCGGTTGAACGGTTCAGCCAGGCATTTGACTGGTTGATGGCCGAAGGCCGTAAAGGCCAGTCGGTTCAGCGATTCAAGGGCCTGGGTGAAATGAACCCGGAACAGTTGTGGGATACCACGGTGAACCCGGAAACCCGCCGCCTGTTGCAGGTCACGATCGAGGATGCGGTGTCCGCCGACGAGATTTTCTCGACGCTGATGGGTGACGAAGTCGAACCGCGGCGTGATTTCATCGAAAGTAATGCGCTGGAGGCGTCTAACCTGGACGTCTGAGGCCGGCGGCCCGACGCTCGCGGTACCGCCGCGGGCGTCGAACCACTCCGGTCACTCGAGCGTGGTGATGGTTTTCGCCAGCACGTCCACGGCGGAATCGCCGCGCGGCACTTCCCGGGTCTCGATACCCAGCCCATCCGCGGCTTTCAGGAACGGCGCACTGTTACTGACCAGCAGGGTCTGTTTCGCACTAACACCAAAGCGGCGCATGATGTCCTCGAGCGCGCCGCGACGGTTACGGTCCTGCGTGAACAGCGAACGGGGCACGTAGTAAACCCCGTCCAGGTCTCCACCACATTCCTGGATTCCCTTTTGCAGCCGCGACTGTGCGGTCAGTACGTGATCCACTCGCCCCCGGGTGGGCAGCCATTTGTCGGGCTCGGGTGCCGTCAGCAGTAAGTGGCAACCCTTGCGGGTCAGGTTGGCCAGGGCGCGAAATATGCCGGATTCCAGCGGCGAGTGCTCGGCCAGCAGCAGGACATCGCGGCTGATCACAAGCAACTGGTAGCCCTTGCGCCCCATCAGTCGGCCTGGGCGAAGTCCGCAACGCCGTCAAACAGCGTCTTCAAAGCGTGAAGCTGGGCGAGGCGGTTGGCACGGATCCCGGCATCGTCATCCATCACCATGACCTTGTCGAAATAGGCATCGACGGGCTCACGCAGCTCGGCCAACCGGGTCAGCACGGCGGCATAACCGCCGCTCGCCAGCTGTTCAGGCAAGGCAGAGGATGCGGAAGATACGGCGTCGAAAAGGCACCCTTCTTCTTCCAAAACGAATCGATCGGGGTCGATATCGCCATAATCCGACAATTCGGCCTGCTTCAGGATGTTTCCAATGCGTTTATTGGCGGCGACCAGGCTTTCGGCTGCAGGCTGCGCCATGAAACCGATGACCGCGTCCAGGCGGGCGCGCAGGTCAGGCAAGTTCGTCACCGGCGCCGCCAGTACCGCGTTCATCTGCCGTGTCGTCGCGCCCTGCTCGATCCACAGGTGCTTCAGGCGTTCGAGGATAAAACCGCGGACTTCCGCCAGCTGCTGGTCGGATATCTCGATCTGCCCCAGCAGGGCGTCGCGGCTGTATGCCAGCAGTTCATCCAGGTCGATGGCCAGTTCACCCTCGGTCAGCAGCCGGATGACGCCCAGCGCGGCGCGCCGGAGTGCGAAGGGATCCTTGCTGCCAGTCGGCTTCATGCCGGTCGCGAAAATGCCCACCAGGGTATCGAGCCGGTCCGCCAGCGCCACGGCCCTGGCTGTTTCACCGGTTGGGAGGTCGTCGCCGGCGTAGCGGGGCCTGTAATGCGCCTCTACGGCATCGACAACCGCCGGGTCTTCGCCTTCGGCGCGGGCGTAGTGGCCGCCCATGATGCCCTGGAGCTCCGGAAACTCGCCGACCATCTGGGTGACGAGATCACATTTGCTCAGCAGTGCGGCGCGCTCGGCCAGGGCTGCGTCTGAACCGGAAAATGACGCGATCTTGCTGGCTACTGACGCGATCCGTCTGACTTTGTCGCCAATCGAGCCGAGTTTTTCCTGGAACACGATTCGATCGAGCGCCTCCAGGCGATCGCCCAATGGGGTCTTCAGGTCCTGCTCCCAGAAAAAGCGTGCATCGGCCAGGCGAGGACGAACGACCCGCTCATAGCCGGCGACCATTTCCGCGGGATCTGCGCTGTCCAGGTTGGCCATAACCACGAAGGCGGGCGTCAATTCACCGTCCTCGCTGGCCAGCACCGGGAAGAATTTCTGGTGTGACTCCATGCTGGCAATCAGGGCCTCGGGCGGTACCGCCAGGAAGTCTTCCTCGAAGCGACCGACCACGGCGACCGGCCATTCGACCAGGTTGCAGACCTCGTCCAGCAGCGCGTCGGTCACGCGGGTCCAGCCACCCTGCGCCTGGCCAACGGCCTGCGCGGATTCACTGATCCGTGAACGACGCACCCGGTGATCACCGATCACGAAGGCGCTTTCGAGTATATCCAGCCAGTCCGCCGGTGACCCAACCGAATGCGGCCCCGGTGAATGGATGCGATGGCCGCGCGTCAGGCGACCAGCTGCGCAGCCGTACAGTTCGCCATCGATCACGTTTTCACCATGCAGCACCACCAGCCAGTGAACCGGCCGTACGAAACTGAACTCATGATCCGACCAGCGCATGGGCTTGGGAACCGGCAGCTTGTCCAGCGACTGCTGGAGAATCGGGAACAGCAGCGCCGACAGCGGCTCACCCGGGATATCCAGCGTGCAGGCCAGCCATTCACCCTTGTCCGTGGCGAGACGGTCGAGTTGGTCGACCTCCAGGCCTACCGAGGCGGCGAAACCCGTGGCCGCCCGTGTCGGTTGGCCCTCGGTATCGAAGGCCGCCTGCACCGACGGTCCGCGCCGTTCGACCCGGCGATCCGGCTGGCGCGCCTCGACCAAAGCGAGCCGCAAGGCCATGCGCCGCGGCGTGAAGTAATAGGTGCTGGCGTTGGCATCGAAGCCAACCCCGGCGTCGTCCAGGCCGGCGCAGACACCATCAAAAAAAGCCCGGGCCAGCGTAGCCAGCGCCTTTGGCGGCAGCTCTTCGCAGCCCAGTTCGACCAGCAGGTCCGCGGTATTGGATTCGGTCATCACTTTGCGCCCTCCAGGCCCGGGAACCCAAGGGCCTCGCGGCTTTCGTAATAGGCCTTGGCCACCCGACGGGCCACATCGCGCACACGCAGGATGTAGCGTTGGCGTTCGGTCACCGAGATGGCCTTGCGCGCGTCCAGCAGGTTGAAGGTATGCGATGCCTTCAGCACCTGCTCGTAAGCCGGTAGCGGCAGGCCCAGCTCGACCAGGCGGCGAGCCTCGGATTCGCAGGTGTCGAACCACTTGAACAGGGCCGGCACATCGGCCTCTTCGAAGTTGTAGCGCGACTGCTCGACCTCGTTCTGGTGAAACACCTCGCCGTAGGTGACCTTGCGGCCGCCACTTTCGGTCCAGACCAGGTCGTAGACGTTGTCGACGCCCTGCAGGTACATGGCCAGGCGCTCCGAGCCATAGGTGATTTCACCCATGACCGGTTTGCACTCCAGCCCGCCGACCTGCTGGAAGTACGTGAACTGCGTGACCTCCATGCCGTTCAGCCAGACTTCCCAGCCCAGGCCCCAGGCCCCCAGCGTAGGAGATTCCCAGTTGTCTTCGACGAAGCGGATATCGTGAACCTTCGGGTCGATGCCGATGGCGTCCAGCGAACCCAGGTAAAGCTCCTGGATGTCATCCGGGGAGGGTTTCATCACCACCTGCACCTGGTAGTAGTGCTGCAGGCGGTTGGGGTTCTCACCGTAGCGGCCGTCCGTGGGCCGTCGGGACGGCTGGACGTAGACCGAGCGCCACGGCTCGGGACCGATGGCGCGAAGGAAGGTGGCGGGGTGAAAGGTCCCTGCCCCCACCTCGAGATCCAGTGGCTGGATGTGGACACAGCCCTGGTCCGCCCAATAGCCGATCAGGCGGGAAATGAAGTCCTGGAATGTCATACCTGCGGATGCGCTGCCGTAAACCGGCGATTATACCGTGGATGCCGGTGTTCCAACGCACCCGCAGGCGCCAGGGGATGGACCCGTCAGCCCGGCGTCGAGACGATAAACACCACGCCGTCGACGTCATCCACCCGGACCGTGGCTCCGGCCGGCAGGTCTGGGCCCTTCACGCGCCAGGTGGAATCATCCACGGTGACCTTGCCCACGCCGTTGACGATGGGGGCTTCCAGCGTAAACGTGCGACCCACGTACTGGTGGCCACGGCGGTTCAGGTTGGGCTGGTCGCTGGATGGCGGGTGGGTCTCGCGATACTTGCGCCAGGCCACGACCGCCGCCAGCGACAGGATCGCGAACATCACCAACTGGGTCTCCAGTGAAATGCCCGGGAACACCAGCACGATCAGCCCGGTGGCCGCCGCGGCGATACCCAGCCACAGGAAAAAGAACGCCGGCATGGTCAGTTCGATGATTAGCAGCACACCGGCCAGGATCCACCAGTGCCAGAACACCACGGGGTCAAGCCAGTCGCCCATCTCAGGACCCTCCGCGAGCGCCGCCCGAAGGCTTGTCGTTGAACGCCGCCTTGGCGACCTCGGTGATGCCGGCCAGTGAGCCCAGCACGCCGGTGGTTTCCATCGGCAGCAGCAGCGTCTTCTGGTTCGGGCTGATTGCGAAGTCTTTCAGCGCTTCGACGTACTTCTGTGCGACGAAGTAGTTGATCGCCTGGATATCACCGCTGGCAATGGCCTCGGAGACCATCTTCGTGGCGTTGGCCTCGGCCTCGGCCAGGCGTTCGCGGGCGTCGGCGTCGCGGTAGGCGGCCTCCTTGCGGCCGTCGGCGTCCAGGATCGCGGCCTGCTTCTCGCCCTCGGCGCGCAGGATCTCGGACTGGCGGTGGCCCTCGGCCTCCAGCACCGTGGCGCGCTTCTCGCGCTCGGCCTTCATCTGCCGGGCCATGGCGTCGACCAGGTCCATCGGCG